>DIAR01000007.1:0-2806 GCA_002415845.1 Candidatus Woesebacteria bacterium UBA5073 | reverse complement strand
TCATACAGCCAGCCCTTTTTACCGGCAATAACCAACTTTATATCCTTGTATTCTTGACTAACACTCTTAAAAGCCTCAATCAAACCCTCAATATTCTTGCTGGGCTTGAGGGTGCTTAGGAAAACCACATAGTCACCGACTATAGCGTACTTTTCCTTTATACGTCGTACATCCTCTTTGTTCACGTCTTGGTAGTACTTATGCTCATCATAGCCAAGATGCGTAACGAAGACCTTCTTCGAGGCAAAGGGGTATCGTCGTACAATGTCTTCCTTTGTACTATTTGATATCGATATGATAGCTTTTGATACTAATATCGAATAAGCACTCCAGAGCCTTAACTGCCAATAGTCTGATTTTTTAAATTGTCCCGAAAATTCGAGGTATCCGAGGTCCATAATCGAGCATATTCGGGGTATAGAGGATAAGAGAGGCACATAGTGACTCGGGCTAAACATCAGATCAAGATGATCTCTATTCCTAATAAGGTAAGGGGTTAATCTCTTGATAATCCACATGCCACCACCCGGAAGGACATGATACTTATAAGAAGAGCTCTCCTTAGGCATATCATCCAGAGGGTGATTCTTTAGATAAACTATAATCTGATGTTTGAATTGACCTTCATCCTGTAGTTTCTTCAATCCTAAGAGGATTTGGTAAGCATAATGGTTTACCCCTACCCGATTTTTGATGTTAGCTTCATTTCCGTCAATTCCAATAATCATTGCAAGGCCTCCTTATAAACATCCAGGGTCATCAGGGCTGATTTGTCCCAAGAATAGAGTTTGGCCCTTTCAAAACCCTTCTTTATAAGCTCGGCACGGTTATTCAAGGCCTCAATGATCCCATTCTTGATGGCTTCGGTGTCATACGGGTCAATGGAGATACCCACATCGGCTGCTACCTCATGCATACTGGAAACATTTGAGGTGACAACCGGGCAACCGCAGGCAAAAGCCTGCAAAATCGGTATACCGAAGCCTTCATACAGCGACGGATAAACCAAAGCTTCAGCGCCGTGATAAAAAGCGGCTAATTCCTCATCCGTTAGGTGCCCAACCATCCTGACTCCCCTCCCCACTTCATATTTAAAGTGAGACTGCCCCACAATAACTAAAGTTAAATCAAAATCCGGTTTAACACCCTCGAAAGCCTTAATAATTCTCTCGGTATTTTTCCTTGGTCCTACTCCAATACTTAAAAGGTACTTCCCATGAATATTGAAGCGCTTTTTAAGACTTTCTACATTTCCAGCCTTCCGAAAACAAAACAAATCTCCCGGTGCCTCAGGAATAACCCTGATCTTGTTTTGGTCAGCCCCGAACTCGGCCAAGTCAACCTTGGTTGATTGTGAAGGCACAATTATCCTATCCACTTCCTTAATCACCCACTTTAGCCTTCGCTTGTGAACTGCCACGATACTGGGGTCTGTTAATTTAGGAAACTTCAAGGGTGCCAAATCATGCACGGTTGTAACTTTAAAAGCATTTGCTGGCGGTTGAACCCAATCGGAAGTATGAAAAACATCAAGTTTCCCGGTGAGTAATTCAACTTTCGGAAAATGAAGCCTGTTCCACATAAAATCAGTAACGGTGGGCGGAATGGGTAAAAACCTGGTTTTAAAATTGCCTTTAAGAGTTTTGGCAAACCCTACAAGTTCGGGTAGGCGTCTTAGCGAACCTCCGCATAAAAGATAGCTATTTTCTTTATCGACTTCCAAAAGATGCTTAACCAAGCTTTTGGTGTAAAAAGAAACCCCCGTTCCGTAAATAACCTGTGAGACATCAATGCCTATTTTCATATTCTTCTTTAAAAGTTTACTTTAAAATACTTCCAAACAACAACTTTATTAAAATCATATTCGGCCGTTTTTAAAAAGCCGGCTTTTTCAACCTCTAACCTCACTTTATCTTCAGGATCAAAAACATCCCAAACATACCGCATAAGATAGAGTTCGTTCGTACCTTTCTTTAGATTCGCAGTTCCGGCCTGAATATCGATAGTGTCTTTGGCATAATATTTTAAGGCCTCCATCTGTGAATTGGCTACAAAAATAACCACCGGTTTGCCTTCCCCTTTTTCTTTAAGGATGAAATCCGTCAGTCCCCGCCAGTCTTCCCTCTGAAATTTGGGATTAAAAAGATAAATTGAGGCAAAAAGAAGGTTAACCAAGACCACAACCGGCAACAAGAAAGAAAGCGTTTTTTTCTTAAAGGAAGTCAAAGCCAAGGCAAGAATCAGATACATTGCCGGAAGTACAAAGATTAAACGAAAATAGGAAAAGATTGATATCTTAAAAGAGATTAAAGCAGCCAGAACAACCGGAAGGAGAAGCCAAATAAACAGAAAGTAATTCTTTAAAACAATCTTTCTGCCCCTCCAGGTAAGATATCCATAGGAAAGCCCGCTTAGGGCGATAATTCCGGCATAGACAATTTTATTGTCAAAACCGATCCGACCCAAGATAAACTTAGTTGGAATAAGGAGTATCTCTTTTAAATTTGCCTGGCCTAAAACTCTCCACCAACCAGGCATTGTGGTGTTAACCGACAAACCGGCCTTGAGCTGCTCCGTAAATAGCCCCGACAGCAAAACAAACGCCAAAACAAGCAAAAGATGCGAGAGAAGAAATGACTTCCACCAGGCTTTTGATTTCTTTAACAAAAGAGCATAAAACCAAAAACAGGGAAGGATTAAAAGGGCCGGATAATCAGTCAATAAAATCAAAGGAAGGGAAAGGGAAAATAAAACCCAACCGCTTCGTGATTCTTTCTTTATAACTTTCAAGAAAAAGTAAACCGAC
>DIAR01000002.1 GCA_002415845.1 Candidatus Woesebacteria bacterium UBA5073 | reverse complement strand
AAACACGAAGCGGGAATTTTCGATAAGCTGACCGAAGCTAGAAAAGATATTGCCAAAGCAGTAGACAGCGGCAATATTCAAAAGATGGCCGATGCAGGATCAAAATTGGCCTCAATTTTACCTGGTATTCGAGTTGCCTTGGAAGACAATCCGGAAATAAAAGGTTCCGAAGTCGTTTCCAAATTAATGGACGAGTTGAGAGATACCTCGGATAAAATAATGTACGCCAGAAGATTAGTTATTGATCTAACGGCCGACTTTAACGTTAAAAGAGTTTCTTTCCCATCCAGTCTTATTGCCAGCATGTTTAAATTTAATGAATTGCCGGGAATTTTAACGCCGGAAAAGGGCGCGCATGTTGAAGTATCTGAAGCGGAAACAAAATCGCCGAAAGTGGAGCTATAAGAGGTGATAAATATTTATGAAGTGAAAGCCGCCGATAAAAGGAAAAGCGGTTCGGTGGCTGTGTTATGATAAAAAAATGAAAAAAATCAGTACTGAAGAAATTAAACATATTGTTAAGCTTTCTGAATTAAACTTAAGTTCAGAAGAAGTTGAAAAATACAAAAGTCAGCTTAGTGCTGTTGTCGATTTTGTCAGCCAGTTAAGCGAAGTGGATACAAAAGACGTTGAACCGACCAGCCAGACAACCGGTCTTATAAATGTTTTAAGACCAGGAAACGATATCAAAGCCTCTTTGGGAAAAGAAGAAATATTATCCGGAAAAGACGACACTTATAATGATTATTTCAAAGTCAAAGGCGTTTTGGAAAAGAAAGAGGAATAAGACATGGATATTCCATTAACCATTAAAGATACTCAAGCCGGTTTACTAAAAAAGCAATTTAGCGTTGTTGATTTGGTTGATGCCTACTTTGCCAGAATCAAGAAATACAATAAAGAAATAAACGCCTTTTTGACTTTGTGTGAAGATAAAGCTTATGAGACAGCCAAAAAAGCCGATAAACAAATAGCCGATTTCGGTCAAAAAGCTTTTAATGACTTTCCCTTATTGGGTGTTATTGTCGGCCATAAGGATTTGTTTTTAACCAAAGGGATAAGGACAACGGCTTCCAGTAAAGTTTTAGAAGATTATGTTCCGGCTTATTCCGGAACGGTGGTTGAGCGTTTGGAAAAAGCAGGAGCCGTTGTTATCGGAAAATTAAATTGTGACGCTTGGGCTCATGGTGCCTCAGGTGAGAATTCCGACTTCGGACCTTGTAAAAATCCCTGGAATCATAATTTTGTTCCGGGCGGGTCTTCAAGTGGTTCGGCCGCTTCCATTGCCGCTAATTTTTGTCTGATCTCAACAGGGACCGATACCGGCGGATCGATCAGACAACCGGCTAACTTTTGCGGCGTTTACGGATTAAAACCCACCTATGGAACCGTTTCCCGGTATGGAATTATTGCTATGGCTTCATCCTTGGATTGTCCGGGTCATTTTGCCAGATCCGTTGATGATATTGAAAGAGTTTTAAAAGTAACAAAAGGCAAAGATGGTTTTGATTCGACCCTGGTTGATTACGAACTAACTCCACCTAAGCCAAAATTAAGGATCGGTGTACCCAAAGAATATTTTATTAAAGGAATCGACCCTGAGGTTGAAGCCAATGTTTTAAAGGCGGCCGAAGTGTTTAAAAAGAAAGGCATTGAATTGGTTGATATTTCCCTTCCTCATACCAAATATGGCATCTCGGTTTATTACATCATCCAGCCGGCCGAGGTTTCCTCAAATTTAGGCCGTTATGATGGTGTCCGTTTTGGCTTAAAGCGTGAAGCCTTTTCGCCTGAGGCAAAAAGAAGAATCATGCTTGGGACATACGTTCTCTCATCGGGTTACTATGACGCTTATTATCTTAAAGCCATGAAAGTTAGATCAAGGGTAATTGAGGATTTTGATAAGGCTTTTGAAAAAGTTGATGCGATTATCGCTCCCGTTTCGCCAACCAAGGCTTTCCGCTTCAACGAAAAAGCCCAGGATCCTCTTAAGATGTATCTGGCTGATGTTTTTACCGTCTCGGCCAATTTGGCCGGACTTCCCGGACTTTCCATTCCTTTTGGTCTTGGAAAAGACAATTTGCCTTTAGGATTTCAGTTAATCGGATCCCGTTTTTCGGAAAAAACTCTTTTTGAACTGGCCAGAGCTTTTGAAGAAGCTACTAATTATCAACCAAGGGTAGCCATATGATGGAAGATTATAAACCGGTCTTAAAAAATAAAAACTTTGTCTATATCTGGACATCGCAAATTTTGTCGCAATTAACCATTAACGTCATGAACTTTGTTTTATTAACAAAGCTTTTTGAAATGACCGGTTCAACCATTGCTACTTCACTGATGTGGGTGGCCTATGCCCTGCCGGTTATTTTTATTGGGCCTTTTGCCTATACCGTGGTTGACATGATCGATAAAAGAAAACTGTTAATCATTACCAATTTTTTACAGGCTTTGGTAATTTTTATCTACGCCATTTCGCATAAAACAACTTTTTTCCTGATGTACGGGGTGGTTATTATGTATTCCCTTTTAAATCAATTTTATGTACCGGCCGAGGCATCAACCCTGCCGAAAATTATCAAAAAAGAGTTTCTGCACCTGGGCAATTCTCTCTTTTTTATTACTCAGCAGGCATCGCTGATTATCGGCTTTGGTGTTGCCGGTTTTCTTTTAAATCTGATCGGATTTGAAAAAACGCTTTTCTTGTCTTCTTTGCTGGTTTTTATCGCTTTTATTGCCGTTACCTTTTTACCCAAAATGATTGAGAATAATCAAAAAACAGGAGGTTTGGAAATTTCGGTAACCGACTTTTTCGGAAGAATTCTTGAAGGTTACCGTTTTATTAAAGGGAACCGCTACATTATGTTGCCTTTTATTTTGATTGCTTCGCTCCAAGTTGCTTTGGCGGTAATCGTTATTAATGTTCCGGTAATGGCTCAAGATATTCTAGGCGTTAGTTTGGGTATGGCAGGGGCCAATATCGTTGTTCCGGCCGGAATTGGAGCTGCGATAGGGGCTCTGATTATTCCGAAATTGATCAAAAGAGGCTGGCGGAAAAAACAACTAATCGAATATGCCCTTCTTTTCCTAGGCGTCTTTTTGAGTGTTTTTGCCTTTATCGTTCCTCTTTTACCTGAACCTTTAAGAGCAACTTTAGGTTTTGGCTGTATTTCACTCTTGGGCCTCTTTTTTATCAGTATCATTGTTCCGTCCCAGACCTTTTTACAGGAGGCAACACCCGGTGGCATGAGAGGCAGAGTTTTCGGCAACTTCTGGTTTTTGATTACCCTGGCTACCATTTTCCCGACTATTTTTTCTGGAACGATTACCGAAATCTTTGGCGTTAAGGTTCTTCTCTTTCTTCTTTCGCTGGTGACATTAACGGGTTATTTCATTTCTACCAGGTATGGTCAAAAGATTATTGAAGATGGAAAAATATAAAACCTATATCGGTTTGGAGGTTCATATAGAACTTTTAAGTGGGAGCAAAATGTTTTGCGGCTGTTCCCCCGATCATTTTGGGCAAAAACCCAATACTCAAGTTTGCCCCGTTTGTTTGGGGTTACCCGGAGCGCTGCCTTTTGCCAATCGTTCGGCTGTTTTGGATACGATTAAATTGGGTTTATCACTGGGCTGCCGAATAAACAAGTTTTCCAAATTTGACCGAAAACATTATTTTTACCCCGATTTACCCAAAGGCTATCAGATTAGTCAATATGATTTGCCGCTTTGTCTGGGGGGCAGTTATAAAAATGAAGATCTGGAAGTAACAATAAGAAGAATTCATCTGGAGGAAGATACCGGGAAGTTGGTTCATCAAAAGGTTGACGGCATAACCTCAACCTTAATTGATTACAACCGTTCCGGTGTTGCCCTGGCCGAATTGGTTACGGAACCGACTTTTTCTTCCTCCGACGATGTCGTTATCTTTCTTAAAGAAATTCAAACGATTGTCCGCTACCTGAATATCTCCAATGCCGATATGGAGAAAGGCTCTATGCGTTTGGAAGCCAATGTTTCGGTAGGGTCCCCAGATAAATTACCTGATTATAAAGTTGAGTTAAAAAACATTAATTCGTTCAGGTTTGTCAAAAGCGCCATCGACTATGAAGTTAAAAGGCAAACGGCAATTTTAGAAAAAGGCGAAACTCCAAGTCAGGAAACAAGGGGTTATCGGGAAAGCACGCAGGAAACGTTTTTGCAAAGAACTAAAGAAGAAGCCAAGGATTACCGTTATTTTCCGGAACCGG
>DIAR01000018.1 GCA_002415845.1 Candidatus Woesebacteria bacterium UBA5073 | reverse complement strand
TAGGCCCGTAAAAAGTTTGTTCCGTTTAGTTTCACCAGGGCAATTCCCGGTAAATTTAAATTGAAACTTCTTTCTCCCAAGAGGTAAAAAATGCCTCCGATCGTTCTACCCAAAAAGAATTGAACAACACCAATTAAAGAAAACAAAATTGAAGAATAAAGCAGGGGTTTAATTACCCAGGTCTGAATATTAAAGTTTCTCTCTTTTGAAACAAGGATTGAAAACAAAACCAACTCCCCTATTTTAAGCCACTTAATTAGAGCCACCTCTCTGCCTCTTGCAAAATAAATGTTCCCGACCGTAAACAGTAAAAGAATAAGAACAATGAGCCAATGTTTTTTAACAAAACCAATGATGCTTTTCCTGTTTAAACTTAAAAGAATCAGCAAAAGAATTAAAACATCGGTCAGATAAACGGCCGGCGCGAGATAATCGACCCTAATGCCAAAGATTAGGGAAAAGTCCGGCCAAAAATGATAGGCCAGTTGGGTTGGTAATAAAAAAACCAGAAGCTGGAAGAGTCTCTTTTTAAAAAGATCTTGCCTGAAGAAAACTTTGCGCATTAACGCTATTTAAGCCTTTTTTGGTCGAACTATCAAATATCTTTCCGGTTCCTCACCTTCAGAGAGGGTTTCAATCTCTTTATCTTCACTTAGTTCCATATGAATAATCCTTCTTTGTCCAGGTTTAAGGTTATATAAAAACTGGTCTTCCCCTGTTTCTTTGGCTCTTTGGGCGGTGGCGGCTGCCAGCTCTTTTAAGTGCTCTTCCTGTTTTTCCCGCCAATCGCCAACATTGACGACAATCCTGGCCCACTCCCCAACCTTGGATTTGTAAATCATGTTTAAAAGGGTTTGAAAAGAAAGGAGGGTTTCACCGTGGCGGCCAATAATCAGGCCTGCCTCGTCTTTGGGATCAATGTCGACCAATAAAGCTTCGTTTTCTTTCTCTTCGGATACTTTTGCCTCGGCTTTTGTACCCATCAGACTTAAAAGCTTGTTGGCTATTTCTTCCAAAGTTTTAGTGTTGTCTTTTTTAACGGCTGTTTTTTTAACCATATTATTTTTTTGTGTCTTCGGATTTTATCAGACCAAGCTTGGAAATCCAAGGAGTAAGCCCTCCCCAACCCGATGATTGATATTGTTGAACGGTTTGCCAAAGAGAGAACAGGAACCAGTAAAGAGCCAGGCCTGTCGGAAACTTAAGACCAAAGACCAGAGTAAACAGGGGGAAAGTATAGATCATCGATGATTGCATGGCCGTTTGTACATTGTCTTCCGGTTGCTTGGTTTTCTCAGCCATTTTTTCCTGTTTCTTGACTACCGGCGCCATTATTTTGGCCGAGATAAACTGGACCAGTGCCGCCAAAATCAAGATCGGACCGGGAACAGGAAAGGGAATACCGGGAATTGAAAAAACATCCGGCCTGGTAATGTCTCGATATATGAACCAGGTATTAATCATATGGCCTTCAGGAAACTTAAGGGGTGCATATAAAAGATCGTTTAATTTTAAAATTCCGTCACCTGACAAAAACTTATTAAAAACCTGGAAAAGAGCAATTAAGACGATGATTTGCAAAATATAAGGAAGGCATCCCCCGCCGGGGTTAATTCCCTTCTCTTTATAAAACTGGGTTTGGGCTTCCATTTGTTTCTTCTTGTCGTCCTTAAACTTTTCTTTAATCTTTCTTAATTCCGGCTCCATATCCTTCATCTTCTTCATTGACTCCATATATGGTTTGGTTAACGGATTTAAAACAAAACGAAGAACTAAAGAGAAACCGATAATCGCCAGGCCCATGTTGTGAAAAAGAAGGTTATAAAACAAAACCAAACCGTTGGCTAAGGGCTGAACTAAGGCGACCTGAAAAATATTCATATTCATTTAGTTAACAAAATCAACTCCACCCTTATTAAACGGGTGGCATTTACTTAATCTTTTAAGAGACATTGTTGAACCTTTTTGGAAACCATACTTCCCTATCGCTTCTTTGGCATAATCGCTGCAGGTTGGGTAAAAGCGACAGCCTTTACCAAACAAGGTTTCCAAAAGGAATGATACAAAGTTCTTATAAAATTTGATTAAGCTAATTGATATTTTTTTCATTTGTATAAATTTATCTTCTCAAGGGCCGTCCTTACTTCTTTCATCAGCTCGTCGGTTGATTTCCTAAGGCTTAACTGTTTTACCAAAAAGATAACATCGTAACCGTTTTTCAGACGCGTCATTTCAAATCTGACGGATTCACTTAAGGCCCTTTTGACCCTGTTTCTTAAAACCGCCTCTTTGGCTATTTTATTGGAAACGATAAAGCCAAATCTTGAATCGCTGTCGTCTCCACGTTCAAAGTATGAAACGCCAAAGGAATCAGATTGATACATCTTCCCTTCTTTTTCAACTCTCTCAAAATTACTCTTTCCGTTTAAGCTAAATTTGCGGGCTAACATACTTTCGAGTTTTTAATCAGAGGGTCAATTTTTTTCTACCCTTAAGAATTCTCCTTTTTAAAGTTTTTCTACCTTTGGCCGTTTTCATTCTGGCCCTAAAACCAAACTTCTTGGCCCTTTTTATTTTATGCGGTTGATACGTTCGTTTCGTTGACATAGGGCTATTATATAGAAAGGGGGCCGTTTCTTCAATGCGAAAGTTAAAATGGTCCTTGACGGATTGTGGATAACTTATTTATTATGCGGCTTGCTCCTACCCAAGGTTTTCA
This sequence comes from Candidatus Woesebacteria bacterium UBA5073, assembly GCA_002415845.1. GTDB lineage: Bacteria > Patescibacteriota > Microgenomatia > UBA8517 > UBA8517 > UBA5073. The sequence continues at coordinate 8,575 of DIAR01000018.1, read as the reverse complement.
TCCGCTAAGATGACGATAATTGATCAAAAAGCATTCTGGCACGAGATTTTAGAAAGTGTGAAAGTTTCTGTTTCACCGGCTATCTTCTCAACGTGGTTTACCCAAACCTACCTAATCGGCCTGGAAGAAATAAACGACCGCTTCTCTGTTCAGGTCGGCTGTAATTCTTCATATGTCAAAACAACCATTGAAAACAGATACTTCGGTTTGGTTCAGGATTCTTTGAGCAAGTCTCTCGGCAAATCTTGTGATATTGCTTTCATTGTTAAACAAAATCCTGAAAGCACCCTAAAGGAAGGGGTAAAACCGATTCCTCTTTTCGAAACCAATAAAGATGAGGAAACGCTTTCTTCTTTTATTAAAGCCAAAATAAAACCCGGTTTTAACTTTGCCAACTATGCCGTTTCGACTTCCAACCAAATGGCCTGGGCAGCAGCCGAGGCGGTCGCTCAAAACCCCGGTAATGCTTATAACCCGCTTTTTGTTTGGGGTGGGGTAGGGGTCGGCAAAACCCATTTAATGAACGCTATTGGCCATGCCATCTTGGATAAAAACGTTGATGCAAAAATTTATTTTTGTTCGGGAGAAGAATTCACCAACGACATTGTTGAGGGGATAAGGAACAAAACCACCCAAAGCTTCCGCAATAAGTACCGCAAATTGGATTGTCTTTTTATTGACGATATTCAATTTATTGCCGGCAAGGATGCGGTTCAGGAAGAGTTCTTCCACACTTTTAACGCCGTTACCGGTGATGGTGGTCAGGTTGTTTTAACCTCCGACAGGCCACCTTCCGAAATTGCCAAGTTGGAAGAAAGATTAAGAAGTCGTTTTGAGGCCGGCTTAATCGTTGATATTTCCCAACCCGATTTTGAACTGCGTTGTGCCATCATTCAAATCAAAACCAAAGAAAGGGGGATTGATCTGTCTATGGATACTGTTCAACTGATTGCCGCCAATATCGACTCGGCCAGAAAAATCGAGGGCTTTATTATCAAGCTTATTACCGAAGCCAAACTGAAAAACCTTGAGGTAACTCAAGAGCTGGTCCAGTCTTTACTGGGGAAAGGGGTTGAAGAAACCGGGAAAGGCGTAAGGGCCAACCCAAACGAAGTTGTCTCGGCCGTGGCCAAATACTTTTCGGTTGGGAAAAAAGCTCTTCTTGGTCAGTCCCGTGCCAGACCGATTGCTCTCCCCAGACAAATATTAATGTATCTTCTTCGAACCCAACTTCAATTACCCTTAGAAGAGGTGGGGAGAGTTGTTGGGGGAAGGGACCACACCACCGTTATGCACGCCGTTGCCAAAATCTCACAAATCCTAACTTCCGATGTGCAAATCCGTCAGGATATCCTGGGGATAAAAAACTCGCTTTGAGGATAATTGTTAACTCTTTTTTGAATCTTATTCACTTATCCCCACCGGCCTTGGATTTATCCACAAAAGTATCCACAAAAGTTAAAGTTCGTTTTCAACAAAACGCTTAAGCATAAATGGGCACAACTTTGCACATATCCACCGTCCCTACTACTACAACTACTAGTTAATAAAGTAAAAACCATACTTGCGGTTCTGATGGGGCATACATATAATGCGAAAAATAACGAGGACAAATATGAAACTGCAAGTCTTACAGGAAAATTTAGCTAAAGCCCTTTTAAACGCTTCACGCTTTGCTAATCAAAGAGCCCAACTTCCCGTACTCGGCAATATTAAACTTTCAACCAAAAAAACAAAATTACAGATTGCTTCAACCAATCTGGAAGTTTCAATTTCTATTTCGGTTGGGGCCCAAATCGAAAAAGAAGGAGAGATAACCATTCCGGCTAAAGTCATAACAGAACTTGTTTCTAACCTGATGCCGGGAACGATTAATATTGAAGCCGAAAAAGAACAATTGAAAATCTCCTCATCCGGTTTTTCCTCAACCGTTTCCGGAATGAATACTTCGGATTTTCCCAGCATTCCCCAAAGCATTGACGCCAAGACTTCAATTGTCTTGCCTAAAAAAGAATTTCTTGATGCTCTCGCTCAGGTATCTTTTGCTACCTCGGTTGACGAATCAAGACCTATTCTGACAGGGGTTTTGTTCATCTTTCAAAAGGACACACTTATCTTAGTAGCCACCGACGGATTTAGACTGTCACAAAAGAAAATTAAAATTGCCAATTTACCAAAACTGGATCAGGTTGTTCTTCCAAGAAGTCCTTTGGGGGAGTTATCAAGACTTTCCGAAGAAGCGGAAGAGATTCTTTTTAATTTGAAGAAAACGGACAACCAAATAACTTTCGGAATAAACGACACCATTCTTTCCTCAAGAATTCTGGAAGGGGAGTATCCCAACTTTGAAAAGATCATTCCCAAAGAATCAACCATTAAAGTCGAAGTTGACAAAGACGAACTTTTGAGAGCCGTTAAATTGGCCTCGGTCTTTGCCAGGGATTCGGCGAATATTGTTAAGTTAAATATCAATAAAGGTTCGGTTGATGTCTCAGCCGAAAGTTCCAACGCCGGAAATCAGAAAACCAAGATTGACGCTAAGGTTACCGGTGAGAAATTTGAGATTGATTATAACTATCGTTTCTTGGAAGATTTCCTGCATATTGTGAAAGGGGAAACCGTCAGTATGGAATTCTCCAGTCCCACGGCTCCTGGCGTCTTTGGTGACCCCAGTGACACCAACCTTCTTCACCTCATCATGCCGGTCAGAATTCAAAGTTAAGGAAGACTAATTTTGTTTAAAGTTCCGGAAGAATTTATATAGTGAAGGGTTTTATTATCAAGAGCAACAATAAATAAAATATCCATCTTGTTAACAGCTTCTTGGGTAAAAGGTTCGCTTAAGGAAAGAGTATTTGTATCAAGATAATAAATTCGCTGTTCCGTATTTGTTTTATCAACCACGAAAAGAGTAATATCGTTTTTCCAGTCGGCACTTTCAATGTTCGAAAAACTCTTTGAGGTTGTCTTTAAAGAACTTATTTCAAAAAGAGTGATGTTTTGGGAAGAAACGAAAGCAATTTTTTCTCTGGAAGAGGAGACCTTGTAATAATTGCACACAGCAGTGTGTTTAACTTTATAGTCCTCGAGACTTAAGATAAAAGCCTTGCTTAGATCAAGTCCGTCAGCTTCTTCCAAAAGCAGAATGAAACTTTCGGACAAATAATTAACAATGTTTGCCTGAGTGGTAAAGATTTCTTCAGGAACAAATTTTGAGAGAGAAGATTTATAAAGTTTTGAATATCTGGTTTTCAAATCATAATTACCCAGAAAATAGACACTCTTGGCGTCTTTGGATAGGGACACGGAAACAATTGGTGCAGAGTTGCTTGCCTCAAGCGTTGACACCTTATTATTAGAAAGGTCGATTGTAATAATTTTATTTTTGTTGGCTTCTTCAATCAAAGCAACCAAAGGATAAGAAAAAGAGAAGGAATAGACGGGTTTAGCATAGATGGTCGAGATTGCACCCTGATCGATTTTGATTAAATATCCGTTTCTTTTGTCGATGGCGACCAAGAAATCCTGTTCTCCCTTGGTGGCATCGCCAATTGAATAAGCGCCCACATTTTTAAATCTGGATACTTCGACTTGGTCTACAGCATTAGCCGGTTTCAGGGAAAAAACGACGTTTTCATCTTTAGTTAATTCGACCTTGGTTGTTTGGGAAATATAACCCTCTTTGGAAACGACGATTTCATATATGCCCTTAGATAGTTTCTTTGAAAAAGTGCTTTCAGATTTGTATTTGTTGTTTACGTTAATATTTGACCCCTGAGGGTAAGTGGAAATTGAAAGTAAATATTTGTTTCCGGTAAGAAAATAAATTCCCAGAATTAAAACAACAAAGATGGTAAACAAGATTAATATCTTTCTATTTATTTTTATCTTTTGCATTGTTTTTCAGGTGGACAGCTGGTATATGACGAGAATTTGTCGGTAAAATCGGTACTTGGACAAACCGTTCCTCCATGAATGAAATTGGGAAAGACCGAGATAGAAAAGTGCAAATGTGCTCCCGTATTAGCTGCTGATCCCGTACTGTCGGTGGTGGCAATGACGTCACCAACCGAAACCGTATCTCCCGCTTTCACAAACAAAGAACAGTTGTGGGCATAATAATAATAACGCCCATCATTCCCCTGTAAAATTATATACTTTCCCCCCTTAGGGTCGGTAGTTGAAATCATATAGATAGTTCCCGAAGTGTAAGCCAGTACCGGAGCCTGTTCACTTTGTGGCCAGATATCGACATTTAACTGACCATCCCAGTGGTAACAAGCCGCATCGGTTACGCCATCAACGGGAAAAGCATATCGACCGTCATCAGAATACATAACGCTAGTTGCAGTCGGTTTGGTTGTTGTATCAGAAATACAATTTTCTGGGATTCCACCCGTTCTGAATGGGGGAACGACATAAGCACTCGTATTAATAATATAGAGAACAATCACGATTAAAACCGGTATGCCGATAAAAGTAATTAGAAGGGGCAAACCAATTCCGGGGAAAATAAAATTGGTCAGGCCAAAAAGGAAAGAACTTCTTAATCGGGCCAGAGCAGCCGCAATTGAACCGGCAGCGACACCGCCACCAACAAGAGCGGCTAGTCCGCCTATGGCAATAAGCGGGCTGCCGAAAAACAAGCCCATCCCCATAAGGGGCAAACCAAGGAGAAGCAGCAGTTCGGGGTTTTCTTTAAACTTTCTGGCTATCCAGGAGACCAACATCGGAATAAGAGAAAGAAGTGTGGTTACGGCAGCAATAATCCAACCGATTGGTCCACCAACCGAAGAAGCGCCAAAGAGAGCTGCTATTTTGGCTCCGAAACCCGTTGCCACCGCTGCTTTAGCTCCGGTTGAAACGGCAGCTGTTCCAATTGTCTTTGCCGCTATCCTCGAAATCGTTTTTCCCAATTGAGTGGTGGCCAGTTTTTCAACGACTTTGTTTTCAACTTTTGAAACTACGGCATCAACAGCCTTATCTTGAAGAAAACCGGCAAATCCTTCAAAAGCTCCTGTTTCGTCGGAAAGGGAATAACCATTCCCCGAAGGGGAGAAAAGGAAACTGTTTTGGGAAACAACCGAATCGGGCTTAAGAAAATAGATTTGAAAATCATTTACTCTTGCTACCTCTGAGATTTTGGCGACATCGTTAGGGTATAAGGTTTCGATTTCCTTAACGCTTTGGGCGGTGAAGAGAAGAAAACTTTTTTCGTTTCCTTCGGGCATAGTTAAGGCCTTCGCATATAATTTATCGCTACTAACCCCCCTTGAAGTTAAAAGTAGGGCGCTTTTGGTAACGGTTGTGCCGACATTTGTGTCGGGAATTTTTCTGGCGGCAGCCAAAAACATACCGGCTGAGGAACTTTCCACATAAGCAGGAGATACTTCTTGATTGGTGATTTCAATAACAACCGGCTTAAGAACCCCTTCCTCAGTTTTAACTTGGGAGTATGCAGCTTTTTCGACTTTTGCTTTTGTTGCCTCCCTTATTGGTATTTTTTCTGCTTCTGCAACTTCCTTTTTTATTTCTTTTGCTTCCGCTATTTTTGTTTCAACCCTCTTTTCTTTTTCGACGGCAACCTTTTCGGTGGGGACAGCGGCTTTAGTTGCCTCAGTTTGTTTTTTAATATTGGCTTCGGCCACTGCAGTTGATCTGGTTTTATTAATCCAAACCCTGGTGCTGTTGGTGGTTTGTCTTATTGTCTCAATTCTGGCCGGCGAAAGACTTACCTCTTTAGTTTTCTCAACGATTGTTCCGGGAACGGTGGCAAACGACTGGCCTGTGGCAATTTTTTCTATTGTTGAATAGGCCTTGGTTAAATCATCTTCACCGGTAATAACCTGCATGGTGAGGTAGAACCGTTGTCTTGAGAAACCTTCCCAGGATTTTGCCTCAGCGTGTTTATCAAAGAAGTCCCAAGCGTCAAGTAGTTTGCGTGCTTCGTCTTTCCCCATATTAGATGTTTGGATTTGTGTTTTGGTTTATGTTTTGTTGTCTCATCTCCTGGGGCTTGGTGGTTATGATTTTATGCTCTTCAGGAGAGGCAACAACCCTAATTGGGGCATGGTGTGGTCCGGCGAAGAAAATGCCTTCACCAACCCCCGCGGCCATTAATAGCTGTCGTTCACCTTGGGAAAGATAAAAGACCTCACCGATTTTATCAATAGCGGCTGCTGATTGTTTTAAAAGAACCTGCATGGCCGAATTGGTAACAATGGCTTTACCGATGTCCTGACCTAAGAAGTCCTCAACGTCCTGAGTAATGGTGGTTAAACCCAAATAATATTTTCTGGCTCTTTTAACCACCGACCAAAGAAATTGGGCAGAATCAGGATAGCGCATCATGTGCCAAGCCTCATCAACGACCAGAATTCTTCTCTTTAATTCTTTTTTAACAATGGTCCAGATGAAATCCATGATAACAAACATGGCAATTGGTCTTAACACATCCTGCAAATCCCTGACCGAAAAAACAGTAAAGGGGTTTTTAATATTAATGTTGGTTTGTTTATCGAATATTCCGACGAAGCTCCCCCTAACATATTTTTCGATTCTGGCCGCCAAATCCAAAGCATCCGGCGTTTCCATGCCGATGAGAGTTTTATAAAGATCTTCCATTAAGGGCGGTTCTTTTTTCTGGGTGGTTGGATCCTGGGTAATGCCTTTAGCTCGGTAGGTCATAACCAGTGCCCGATCAAGCAAGGCTTCCTGGGTGGGAGTAACCGCACCCATGATAACTTTAAACAAAGAATGAAGAGACAGAATTTTTAAACCCAATTGGTTTTCGCCCTCTTCATAGACTTGAGCCAAATCAAAAGGATTTATTTTTGAGGGGGAGTTAAAGTCAAAGGTAATAAATTCACCACCGACGGCTTCAGCCAAGGCTTTATATTCCGCCTCCGGATCGATGACAATAATTTCGGAACCGATCATTAAACTTCTTAAGGCCTCCAGTTTTACAAAGTAAGATTTACCGGCACCGGAGGTGGCAAAGATGGTCATGTTGGCGTTTTCTAGAGAGAAACGGTCAAAAATAATAAACGATTCGTTTTGCGTATTAGTTCCGTACAAAACGCCCTTGTCTGATGACAGTTCGGCTGAAGTAAAAGGAAAAGTGGTAGCCAAAGAAGTCGTGTCCATGTTGCGGGTTATGGAAAGTTTATCGATGCCAAAAGGAGCAGAGGAGATAAAACCCGATTCCATATCCAAGGTGGCGTTTTTGCCAACAATCATCAAAGAACCGAGAGTCGAGATAACTTGTTTGGTTAAATCATTAAGCTGTTCCATTGAGGCGGCCGGAATGGTGATGTAAAAAGCGAATTCATAAAAACGCTCCGCTCCTTTAACCAACTGTTCCTGCAGGGTTCTGGCATCTTCCAATTTGGCTTGGGTGGAGGGGTCAACAATTTTACCTCTTTCCAGATCGGTCGAGATTTCCGCTTCCATTTCGGCAATCTTGCGCCTTAAATCATCCAAAACACCCTTGCCCTCAACCGGATAAATGTAAAAGGCAATATCCAGAGAGCTGTCAAAGTTAACAACCGGTTCTAACCAGCCGGCCGAAACAAACCTCGGATAACCGGCAATAAAAATAGTTCGGTAGAAAACATCATTAATTTTTAAATGGTCATAATCAACTTCGATATGTTGGGGAGCAATTAAATCGATTGCTGTCAATTCCTTTTGAGCCAGAGAAACGATGGGGCTGATAACGTTTGGTTTAACCTCGTGAGGAGCCTTATCAAAAACATTGGCCTGTTGGGACGGTTTGGTGTTTTCCTCACGGTTTTGAGGCAAGGAAAGATTGGTGTTAAACGGTATTCTCATATGATTTTGACCTCCTTTGGCACAAACTTATGAACCTCCTGGTTATAGAGGTTATAAAAAAGATCAATGAGTTCACTGCTACCCAACTGTCGAAGTTTTATGCCCAACCTTCCAACCTGTCTTACAAGATGATCACGCTTGGGAAAAAGAGTGATCTTGGCTTTTTTAATGGCATAGGATTTGGTGAACGGCAGGGGTCCGACTTTCTTATAAGTTGAGATAAACGATTTGGTTGTTCCCAACTCCAAATTGGAAAAGGGAATAACGATGTAAAACTTCTTACCCAAAACATTCTTCTTTTTAATTGAATCCAAAATAAAGTGCTTGTAGGAATTGACCAAAAATCTTAATTTAGGGTTGGCCATGTTTTTTGTCGCTTCATCAAAATACAACATATAGGAGCTGATGTCTTTCCTTTGCGAGCGGATAACAATTTCAATCGGGAAAGAAAGGGAGTTGATCAAAGCGGCATAAGCGGCCACGACCGCTTCTTGTTCCTTTTCGGAAAGCAGGCCGAAATTGAGGGAGGTTGACTCCATAATTAAAGCGGCCCCGCCGTCCTTGTACAAAACAATATCGTCAACAATTTCGGCAATTGGTACATGCATTTGGGTAGAAGCCGTTAAAGGCGCATCCGGTGTTGAAAGAATGGGAATTTTGGGTAGTTTGGGCATGTTTTTATTGTTGATTCATTAATTGTTGACTGCTGACGGTTTGTTCGGAAACAACCATGTTGGGCTGA
>DIAR01000025.1:2857-3781 GCA_002415845.1 Candidatus Woesebacteria bacterium UBA5073 | reverse complement strand
TTAGAAAGGAGATTAATGGCTACCAAGTTATTTATAGGTAATTTAGACTACACAGTTACCTCCGATGAGTTAAAAACCCATTTTGCAGATGCAGGAACCGTTGTTGATGCCGTTGTCATTACAGACAAGATGTCAGGCAGAAGCAGAGGTTTTGGATTTGTTGAAATGAGTTCAGAAGATGAAGCTAAAGCTGCAGTTGAAAAACTGAACGGCTCTGAGTTGAAAGGTCGAAAGATCAATGTCAACGAAGCTCGTCCTCAAGTCGCTCGCTAAGGATTAATACCCCTTAAGACAGTTAAAATAAATCAGGTTGCTTAAAAAAGGCAGAATTTTTAGTGGCTTTTTTACTCTCTGGCCAGTTTATTGAGAAACCAGGAGACTAAGGATAGAACTAAGGAAGCAATGATGGCCGTGGTGAAATTGGAAATAAGAAAACCGGGCACGATTTTGCTGACAATCAAAAGAAGGGAAACGTTAATCAAGAAAGCGGCAATGCCGAAAGTCATAATAGACAATGGCAAGGCAATAAATTGAATCAATGGTTTAATCAGGGTATTAACGATACCAATAACTACAGCCGCGACAATTGCCGACCAGATGTTGGCCAAATAAAACCCCGGGACCAGATACTCCACAATGATTAAGGCCAGAACGTTTATCAAAAGCCTTATAACCAGATGCATACCTTAATAATGAGCCTTTTTGGGGCTTTTTGTCAATCGATTAAGTTTTGCTTAAAGAAGTTTAAGTCTCTTCCGACAACCGTGTTCCATGATGGCTGCAGGTTATGATCGCTTCCCGGGTAATAATAATACTTTACCTCCAAATCAAGGGTTTTGAGTTTTTTAACCAGGCTTTCGGTCCAGACCGGCTGAACGGCATCATCAGCCCCTCCCTGATGAATCTGGAAGGGTGCTTTTATCC
>DIAR01000025.1:0-2520 GCA_002415845.1 Candidatus Woesebacteria bacterium UBA5073 | reverse complement strand
GGAATTTGCCGCCGTCTTCGGCTTCGTCGGTGTAATAAAGAATCGAATATGGGAAAGGCTTGGAAACTGGAGCCCACAAGACGGTGGGAATGCTTTTACCCGTTATTTCAAGAATGGTTAAAGCCATCTGTCCCCCATTGGAATGTCCCCAGAGAAACAGATTTTTCTTGTCATATTTATCAATTGAATCTAAAGAGGAGAGAACATTTAAGGCTGTAACGTAGGTTTGAAAACGGCTTTCAAAAACATTCTCCGATTCAATGTCGCTTTCACCATAGCCCAAAAAGTCCGGTGCAACGGTAATAAAGCCGTTATCGGCAAAGTACTCCGCCCCCCTTTTGGTGCCCATGCCGGATTGATAGATTTGCTGATCAACAAATCCTCTAAGCATCAAAATAAGGGGAAAGGAATTGCCTTCATTCGGAATATTGATGACTCCGGTTGTCTTTTTAAAGTTTTTTTGGTCCATTGTCGGGGAAAAGGAAAGAGAAAAAAGGTATGACGTATATTTGTCTTCCTCTGAGAGTGTCCTTTCTATGACTAAATTACCTTTGGGAGCCGTGTAATTGAATAAATTCTCAAAGGCGTATTTGTCCAGTGGTCTTGGGATAACTTTGGTAACGACATTTTTCTGTGACTTGGGAATCAAATAGTGGCCAAGAAAGGAATTTAAAAACCAACCGAGGATAATCAGAAGAAGAGGAACAAAAATATGAATCAGTCTTTTCTTCATACCTTATCTTATCATGGAGTTTTATTTCCCGATTCTGGATAAATCGAGCAAACTGCCGACTTTGAAGCCGGAAGCATCGGAAAATCCGGCCGGCACTTCCAGAATGTAATCAACGGCTTCCCGGAAGGTGTACTTTTTGAGATTCTGATCCGTCGTACCCGCTTCGGGTATGGGAACTTCTTTATCGATTTTGACGATCTTGTCATCGTTAATCCAAACAATATCAATGGGGATAAGCATATCCTTCATCCAAAAAACAGGAAAGATATCTTTATTTTTAAAGATAAACAACATTCCGCTGCCCTCTTTTAATTCTTTTCTTCCGGAAAGCCCCTTTTCCCTTAAGACCTCCGTGTCGGCAATCTCAGCATTAATCTTGGTTTGGTTAACATAGATTACTTTTTGGTTTAGCGGTGTAGGGATAACCAGAGCTTTAAATTTGGTATTGGCACCCGTTTTTTGAAAGAAAAGGCCAACGGCCAGGATAAAAGCAAAAACGGCTAATATTGGTAAAAGGATTTGTTTCATGGACTGGTAATTTCATCCCCCATGACAGAGGGACTGTTTTGAACGGACGAAATATACTCTTTAGGTTTTTGGGAAAAGAGGATGGTCAGAATAAGAACGAAGATCAGAATGGGAAGAAGTAAAAGAAGGTACTTTGAATGCTTGCCTATATCCTCGGGGTTAAGGTGAATAATGTCAGGCATATAAATATTATATACCAAAGTGCCCTCGAGAGGACTCGAACCTCTAAGAGATAAATCTCACAGGATCCTAAATCCTGCGCGTCTACCAATTCCGCCACGAGGGCATACTTGTATTTTACCTTTTTTGGGCTCTTGACTCAAAAAAAGACCCCGTATTGCTACGGGGCCAGGAAAAATCCCAACGCTCGATAGGTTATTAGCCTACTTGCCTCGGAATCTGTGAGAACTATAGCATTACACTACAGGTCTTGTCAAGTCCTCCAGGCTGGGGTATATAAGCGTTTATATAGCCTTAAATGAGGTTTTGGGACTATCCCCTTTTCTGTGCTAAAAGGAATATTGAAGGTCCAAAATTAATGTAAGAAAATGGTTTTTGTAGGTATTTCTCCAAGGACAAAAGGGCCGGTAAGGAAATGGTATTTTTTAGCCCTTGGAATCTGATGTTGGAAACCGATCTTTTTTCCAAGACCCGAAAGCCATAATCCTTCAGTTTATGAACGACGATGTCGGGATGATAATTGATAAAGGGAAGAGTTTTGTTTTTAATTGCTTTTTTACTTCTTAAATCCTTGGGGAAAATATCCAGGGGAAAAGTAAAATTACCGACAAAAAATTCCTTCATTGTGGCCTTAAAATGGCCTTTATTAGGAAATTCGAGCAGGAGATAGCCGTTGGGTTTAAGAAGTTTGGAAATGATTTGAAGCGCTTTTTCGGAGTCCTCTAAATGATGAACCACCCTGACCATGACCACAAGATCAATCGAATGTGTTTTTATCTTTTTATCCAGGTTTTCGACTTTCGATTGAACAAATTTGATTTTTCGGTTGTCTTTGTATTTCTCTCTGGCAATTTTCAGAAGGCATGAGGAGGGGTCGGTAAGGATGATTTTTTTGGCCCGGAAAAGATAAGTGGGGGTAAGTCTGGAATAGCCTGAGCCAATATCCAAAATTGTTTCAATTTTATGAATTCTTTCCAATAGGGATTTAATGGCGATAATTTCGGATTGGTGTTCGTATTCCCGGTTTTCCCAGTATTGCGGGTAGTCGTAGGTATCGTAGGCGGCTGGCATATAGTTAG
>DIAR01000036.1 GCA_002415845.1 Candidatus Woesebacteria bacterium UBA5073 | reverse complement strand
GATATTGATATTAAAAAATTGGTTGCCTTTCATCTGACTCATAAAAAATTGGCAACCGTTACGGCCGTTCAACCCCTGGGCCGGTTTGGTGTTCTTAAAATCAATAAAAAACACCAAGCCCAGGCTTTTGTTGAAAAACCGGCCGGTGAAGGCGACTTAATTAACGGCGGCTTCTTTGTCTTAAACAAGAAAATCTTCAACTACATTAAAGGCGATGAGATGAGATGGGAGGAAGAACCCCTAAAGGCGTTAACCAAGGAGGGACAACTGATGACCTATGTTCACCATGGTTTTTGGAAATGTATGGATACCTTAAGGGATAAAAGGGACCTGGAAAGTTTATGGAATTTACCCAACCCTCCCTGGAAAATCTGGCGGGAAAAAAAGTGAAAAACAAATATTGGCAAAGTAAAGTCGTTTTGGTAACCGGTTATGAGGGTTTTTTAGGCTCGCATTTGACTAAACAACTTTTAAGTCTGGGATCCAAGGTTATCGGACTGGATATTAAAACTTTAAGGAAAACCACCATTTTAGACAAAGCCGATTTGGCAAAAATCACCATTATTAAAGGCAGTGTGACCAATTACCTTCTTTTAAGAAAAATTCTGGCTAAATATCAGCCGGAGGTGGTTTTTCATTTAGCGGCCGAGGCAACGGTTGGTAGTTGTCTTAATAAACCACTTAAGGCCTTTTCTTCCAACATTGAAGGCACATGGAAACTTTTGGAAGCTTGCCGCCAAAACCCCAATCTTAAAAGTGTCGTTTTGGCTTCTTCCGATAAAGCTTACGGTACCAAAGATAAACTCCCCTACTATGAAAGCGACAGTCTTCAAGGTTCTCACCCTTATGATGTTTCCAAAAGCTGTGCCGATTTAATTGCCAGAACTTATTTTGAAACCTACAACTTACCTGTTTCAATTGTCCGTTGCGGTAATATTTATGGTCCGGGTGATTTTAATTTCTCCCGTCTTGTCCCCGATGCTGTTCTGGCAACAATAATCGACAGACCGTTTCTTATCCGCAGCAGCGGTCAATTTACCCGCGACTATATTTACGTTGACGATATTGTAAGGGGTTATTTAACTTTGGCTGAAAAAATGCCAAATTCAAAACTGTCAGGGCAGGCTTTTAATTTTGGCGCTGGAAAACCGATTTCGGTCATTAAACTGGTTGAAGCGATTTACAGTCTTTCGAAAAAAAATCCTAATTATAAAATTCTGTCTGAGGCCAAAGACGAGATCCAAAACCAATATTTATCGACTAAAAAAGTGCAAAAGCTTTTGGGTTGGAAAGCCCGTGTTCCTTTAAATACGGGTTTGAAAAAAACAATTACTTGGTATCAGAACCGGCTCGGGCTATAAACTGCGCAAAGATCTTCTCTATATAGTCAATTCTTGCTTTATTAATTCCCGGCCAAACCCCGATCCAGAAGGCGTTATTCATAATCAAATCGGCGTTAGTCATTTCTCCAGCTACTTTAAACTGCTTTCTTAGTTTGAGATAAGCGGGGTGGCGCAATAAGTTTCCGGCAAATACTGTTCTTGTTCCAATTTTGTTTTCTTCCAAATAAATGGTTAGTTCGTTTCTGGTAAATGGAGCATTTTCTTTAACTACCAAAGGGAAACCAAAATAGGCAACTTTGGCTTTCTTATCCTCCTTCATGAAGATGAAGTATTGTTTGTATTTTTGAAAAAATTGATACAGTTCCCGGTAATTAGCCCGACGTTTTTTGATAAAAAGAGGCAGTTTTTTCAGTTGCGCCACCCCAATGGCGGCCTGAAAGTCAGTTAACCTTAAATTGAAACCGATTTGGGAATAAATGTATTTGTGATCATACCCTAAAGGTAACTCCCCCAATTGCCAGGCAAATCTTTTTTTACAGACATCATCCTGACCGGTCCCGCACCAACAATCACGCCCCCAATCACGCATTTGTCTAATTGTCTTGTGAATAATGGGATCATTGGTAACAACCGCTCCCCCTTCACCCGTAGTTATCTGGTGGGCCGGATAGAAGCTGAAAGTTGCGATGTGACCAAACTTACCCAAGTATTTACCCTCATATTTTGAACCCAAAGCATCACAACAATCCTCAATTAACCATAAATCGTATTTTTTAACCAACCGCATAACCGCGGTTAAATCAAAAGGCTTGCCCAAAGTGTGGGCAATCATAATCAATTTGGTTTTTTTGGTTATCGCTGCCTCGATTTGTTTAACATCAATGTTTAGGGTATCTATTTGGGCATCGATAAAAACCGGTTTAAGACCATAAAGAAGACCGGGGTTAACGGTTGTGGGAAAAGAAACGGGAGTGGTTATAAATTCATCTCCTCTTTTCAGTTTCTTTTTACCAAAAACATCCGAAGTTAAAGCAGCTACAACTAATAAGTTAGCCGAAGAGCCGGAGTTAACCAACGAAACATACTTAACACCCAAATATTTTTTAAGGTCATTTTCAAACTGCAGGGCAAACTTACCTTCCGTCCACCAGCCATCTCTGGCGGCTTTGATGGCGTTATTTATTTCTGTTTTATCAAAGACTTTTCCGGAAGCCGGAATATAAGTTCTTCCGGGAACAAAGCGCTTATCCATTTTCCTTAAGGTTAATTTTCTTTTCGATGATATAAACGGGTCTGCCCTTGGTTTCTTCAACAATTACCTGGATGTATTTACCGACAATGCTAATCGCCAATAAATTAATGCCGCCAAAAAAAACAACGGCCAACAAAAGAGTAATTGAAGTCTTAATCGGATTGCCGAAAATTAAAACGGTAAAGATGTAGCCAATGATAAAAATGAAAGAAAAAGCAGTTGCCACAAAACCAAAATATGTCATTAAATCCAAAGGTAAATATGAAAAACCAAAAATGCCCCGTTCGGAATGTTTTAAGTAACCAAACAGATTATATGAACTTCGTCCCCTGATCCGTTTTCGCCTCTTATAAGAGATGAAAGTCCGTTTAAAACCAACCCAGGCATTTAAACCCCGGCTAAAGCGGTATTTTTCTGGTAACGACTTAAGAGCGGCTACTACTTTTTTGTCATAAAGACCAAAACCGCTAACCCGAACGGGCACTTCAATATTGGAGATAATCTTAAAGAGAGCATAAAAAACTTTTCTGGCCAGGCCAATTAAAAACGGGTCTTCGGTCTTGGTATATTGCCCCAGAATCATGTCGTAACCTGCCTCCCATTTTTTGATAAATTTAGGTATTAAATCGGGCGGATCCTGAAGGTCGCAATGAAGAATAACCAACGCATCACCGTTGGCATAATCGGTAATTGCGGCACCTGATGCTTCCGGACCAAAGTTGCGTGATAAAAAAATGGCTCTAACTTTTTTGTCTTTCTCTAATAGAAATTTTATTTTTTCTCTGGTTTTATCATCACTGCCATTATCGACAAACAAAAAATTAAATTGATACTTCTTAATTGGCTTGATTATTTTCTTTGTTTCTTCATAGGCTCTTAAAACATTGTCCTCTTCGTTAAAACAAGGAATACCGATTGTTATTTTTATTTTCTTCATTTGTCTAATTTAGTTTCCTTTAACTGACTTGCACTCCATTTCGGAAGGATCGGCTGTTTTGGATCAAGCATCAGCTCACAAACAATTGGTCCTTTTGCATCAATTACCTTTTTAACCTTAAACAGCTCTTTGTCACTGGCGATTTTGACGTAAGGAAGGCCCCAGGCTTTAATCAATTTTTCATAATTGGGAAACGTTACTCCAGAATTCGGATCGGCCGCAAAGACCTTTTTAAAATAGGCTTCATGGGTCACCCGGATTGAGTAATAGCCGTTGTTGTTAAAAATAAACAGTTTAATCGGTAGGTGGTGATATAAAACCGTTTGTAAATCCTGCAGGTTAAGCATCAAGGAGCCGTCACCTTCAGTACAGATGGTTGGTTTTTTCCCCGCAGCAATGCAGGCACCCATGGCCAAAGGCAACCCCGAACCCATTTGGCCCAAACCCGCATTGGTCATGAATCTCTGTCCCCTCTTAATAAGCAAGGCCTGATGTGGTGTCAGACTGGCCATGCCGTTGGCGGTAGCAACATGATAACCCTTGGCAACCTTACCCAATTCTTCCAAGAAGCGATAAACGTTAAGGAATTTCTTTTGTCCCTGAAACTCATCCGGTTTAGGTGTTTTTACTTTTACTTCCCAGCGGTTTAAATTAATCTTTTGTTTCAAAAGTTCTTGTAAGAAGAATTTAGCATCGGCGTGGATGGGCAAATCAATCTTAATGGTTTTTTTATGCATCTCGGCCGCATCAATATCAACCATAATTTTAAAAGCCCCCTTGGCAAAAGAGCGGTAATCATATGAAGTCTGGGTTAATTGCATTCTTTCACCGACAATAAGTAACAAGTCGCAATTATCAACCGCATAGTTAGCGGTTTCATTCCCAACCATGCCCTGCCGGCCCAAATAATACGGATATTCATAGGTAACCAAATCATCAGCCGTTAAAACCGGTGTCACCACGTTTATCTTTAATTTGTTAATCAGTTTCCAAAGGACTTCTTCCCCTCCGGAGAGCATTATTCCATTACCGGCTATTAAAAGAGGTCTTTTGGCTTGTTGTAGTTTTTTAACTACCAAACTCATGGAAAGTTGAGGCGTTTTTATGTTTATCTTGGGCGGAATAAATGATCTTAACTTTTGGACATTAACCATCCCGGTTTTGTTATCAAGTGGTCCTTGAACATCCAGTGGAATCTCCACCCAAACAGGACCGGGCCTGCCTGATTTTGCCAGATAAACTGCTTTTTCCAATTCGTAACGGATATCCTCTTCCTTCTTAACCGTCACGGCATACTTGGTAATCGGTTTAACAAGATCGATGACGTTTAACTCCTGAAAACCAAGAGCCCGAAGAGTGGGTTTACCGTTTTTCCGGGGAATAATATTGTCTCTTTTGACCTGACCGGAAATGACCAACATCGGAATACTATCAAGCCATGCTCCGGCTACGCCGGTTATGGCGTTGGTTCCCCCCGGTCCGGTTGTCACAACACAAACCCCGATATCGTTCTTAACCCGAGCGTAGCCTTCGGCAGCCGTTGCGGCTACCTGTTCATGATGGCAACAATAGACTTTTAATTTCTTTGACTGACGAAGTGAATCAACCAAATGCATGATACCGCCACCCGACAGAAGAAAAACGGAGTCGGTCTTACTCTCTAAAAATTTAACAACGTAATCGCTGACTTTCATATTTATTTTTTCAATTCTTTTAAATTCCCAATAATTTTATCGATAAAGGCTGGGTTTTCGGTATCAATTTCAATAACGGGGGCGAAACCTATTTTCGAAAATAATCCCTTGGCCCACTTATATTTTTCTAGAGTATCTATGTTAGAAAGACCGCCTCCCTCTCTTCGCTTCTCTATTCTTCTTTCTACTTCCTCATCGGTCGCTATCAAAAGAAAGATCTTCAGGGGAATTTGGGCTGATTTTATTTGTCTGACCAGTACAGTTAATGGTTTTTTAAATTCCTCCCGAGAAAAAGTTCCAGTTATTACGATTGGTATTCCTTGCCCTATTTTTTCTGCTGCTTGTCGACACATAAGGGTATAGGAGTTAATCATTATCTCTTTTTCCTTATCCGATTCTAATAATCTAATTAAACCTTTGGCCCCTCTGGTTTTATCGATTCGATTTCTAACTTCATCGACATCAACCAATTCCAAATTAGTACTATTAACCAGTTTATCTGCTACTAATGATTTTCCACTAAGAGGTAAGCCTGACAACACTATTAAACAGGTTTTTAAGGAGAGACTATTCTCTCGATCTTCAGTGCTAGCTCTTCTTTTTTCCATATCCTGCGTATATTATTATCCTTCAAGAAGATAATCAACAGCTCTGTACACGCTCCTGATTGGCCTTGATTCGGATTTCGGTAAAAGAAATGGAGGTATTGTAATTTTTTTATTATCTATAAATTTATTAGTAAACGTATAGGGTAAACGACCGCTTATTAGCAAACCTTTATCGTTACCAAATGGCATATCTCCAAAAGTTAAAATTTCTTTTCTACTTAGCTTCAAATCTTTTATTATTTTCTCAAGAGCAAATCGCTTAGGCAATAAACCAGGGTTTCGCGTTACGTGAGCATAAGTGGCATCCCCCATGTCAATAATGTAGTTATTACGGCCAGGAATTGTATCTAACCCTTTTTGTATCATTGTTATAAATCTTTCTTGTGACAATATTTCACCTTTTGGTATTACAAAAGTTACTTTATATTTTTCTGCAAAACATTTTCCATTAAATTCTTTAGATAAAGAAAGAAAGTTGTTAGGAATATTATCACCCCAATCTTTCTTAAAATAATTTCTTAAGGTGGTTAAACCTTTTTCTAATAAATTGTTCTCTCTGAGGTCATATTTATTCATTACCGTCTTCCATACGCGTAAAATATTTTTGACCTCGCTTATTTTTAATGAATAATTCCATAATTCATGGACACCCTTATTGTCTAATTTATAAAACCCAACGCCATTTGCTACCCCAAAATAAACAGGAATTGGATAGTTCTTTTTAGAAATAATTCTAACAATTGGTTTAGCTAATCCTTCTATGGCCGAAGCACCTGAAGCTGTAATAATTCCCACAAATTTACCCTTGCAAAGAATTTTCTCTACTAGTTCTAATGGTAAATACTCCGGTTCAGAGGAACTTTTAATTGTTCCATCAACATCAAAAACGAAGGCTTTTACGTCAGATCTAACTTTTTTTAATATCTTCTGGCAATAATTTTCTTGTCTTTTTCTGCTGCTCATTTATATAATCTTTCTCCGAAAAGACTTCGGAGTAAGGTACTGGGGGCAGTTTACCATAGATTTTTTTAACGACAATATTATTAATAAATTGCCTGTCTTCAGCAATCAAACAGGTCTCAACTCTTTTACCAAAGTATTTTATTTTCATTCCCCTGGCAACAATCTTTTTTAGGGGCTCCTTGAAAAAATTTCCCAAAGAAACATGGATATAGGGACAGGGCATAATATCCCCATACTTGGTAATGGAGATCATTCTTTTAACGGAAATGCACCCCAAATCAAGTCCGTATGACGGCGTTAAGTGAGTAAAAACATTATACTTTTTCCCAAGATTATCCAGATACTTCATATCATTCTTATCAACCAAACAACTGAAGTTTCCCTCCCAATTACCAACCGGTTTGGCGTAGGTCACAAAAACACCAACACCTTTTTTCTTGGCAAATTCCAGGAAAGAAATAAACTCTTTTGATTTAATTCTTTGTTTAGTAACAACCGTTTGAATAATAATATTCAGGCCCGCCCCTTGGGCCGCATCAATTGCCCTGATGGCTCTCTTATAAGATCCGGCTCTTCTCCTGAAGGCGTCATGTTCCTTAGCCGAAAGGCTATCCAGACTTAACTGGATTTTATCTACCCCGATCTTTTTTAAATGTTTGGCTCTTTTGGCATCCAACAACCAACCGTTGGTGTCGGTGGCAATATAAAACTTCTGGGGGTCAATGGCGGCCACAATCTGATCAAAATCCGGAAAAAGAAGTGGTTCTCCCCCGGTTATGGCAAACTGGGCCAAACCCATTTCGTCGGCCTGTCTGGAGAGTTCTTTAACGTCTTTAATGGTAAAACTCCGATCGCCCGGTTTGCGGCGCAGTTTGGCAATACAACAATGCTGGCAGTTCAGGTTACAGGAATAGTCATATTGAAACTGCAAAATAGCAATACTCTCTCCCCTTTTAACTTTCTCGCCATATTTCAATATCTTTTCATAGACATAAGGTTTTTCTATTTGCAAGCTATTTCTTTTAACCGCTTCATCCGGTTTAAGTTCTTTTTGTTGATAGAAAGAAATGGTTTTTCGAATTGCTTTCTCCAATCCAACTGTTTCTTTTAATCCTAATTCCGTCCTAGCCCTTTTGGTTGAAGGTACATAGCGCTCATTAGAAGCTTTCTTTGAAGTCTTGTTTATTTCTACCTTAATCGGCTCAGGAAAACATTTGGTCACCAGCTTAGCTAAATCACCAATCGTAATCGCTTTTTGGGAGCCAACATTGTAAGGTCGAACCGACTTGCCCTTAAAAAGAATCGTCCATAACCAAATCGCCAAATCGGCAGCATATAGATAAGACCTGTAAGGCTTACCATCACCCTGAACAATAATCGGACCGCCTTTTAAGCCATCGCGGATAAAATTACCGATCGCATACTGAATATCCTGTTGCAAATATGGACCGACGAAGCTAAAACAGCGGGCAATCTTGGTATTAAGTCCGTACTTGGCTGAATAATAAGCACAAAGGTAGCCAGATATGCGTTTACTTTCAACCCAAACCGCCTTCTTGTCAGTTAAATCAGAAAGGCCGACATGGCTCTCCTGAAGATATTTAACCTCGGGTGGTTGTTTACCATAAATTGCACCGGTACTGGTAAAAAGAAAGCTTTTAGCTTTACACTTAACGGCAAAATCAAGCGTCCGTTTGGTTCCCTCAAAAATGGTTTCGGCTGTTTTAAGCGGATCTTCATCATTAAAGGTATCAACGGCCGAAGGAGCCGCGGCATGAATAACAAAATCAAATTGGCCTTGAGGAAAGCGAAAGTTCCTAACATCACCCGTTAAATACTTAATCGCCGGGTTATTAGCCAAATGTGGCATTCTTTCCTTAAAAGCCTTGCTGTCTCTGGTTAAAACCAGAGCTGAAGCTTTCAGATTTAGTTTTTCGTTAACCCAGGCAAAACTTTCCAAGAGCCAGCTGCCCATAAAACCGGTTCCACCGGTGATAAATAAGCGTTTACCCTCAAGGTTTTTCCAAAGACCGCGGGTTTCGGCCAAAATATGATCCAGGTCTTCGGCTAGTAAATTAGATGCTAATTTTGAATTTGTCGGCATAGTTTTTCCAAAACGGACTCTTATTTATTATTTCTTTGGCTTTCTTCCGGTATATTTGAGCTTGTTTAGTTTTACCTAATTTCTGATAGCATCTTGAGGCACAATAAAAAGCAATTGCATGGTCTGGTTTAGCCTTAATTGCATTTAAAAAACCATCCAGGGCATCCCGGTAATTGCCTAAGCGGTAGTCACTATTTTCCACAAAATTAAGTTCCAGATTTAAAAAGTATTGCATTTCTTCAATGTATTCGGGGGTAAAATCCTCAGTCGTGATAACCGCTTTTTTATAGTGACAATTCTCAAAACTGTTTTTATCAATATAATTCCTATTAAGACACAGTTTATAAATATCACTCCCCACCAGGGGTGTGGCCGTACTAATCCGGTACCAGTTGATGGATAAAGTTTTTAAAAAGCGTCTGGCATCACTAATGTCTTTTTTGGTTTCGCCCGGCATCCCGATAATTAAATTGGCATCGGTGTAAATTCCCAAATCGCGACAATCGCTGGCTACCCTTTTAACCATCTCCAGGGTCAGGGGTTTATGCATCAGTTGGGTTAAAACTCTTTGACTGCCTGATTCAACGGCCAAGACTAAATGATTAACACCCGCATCTTTCAAAGCTTCCAGAACATCCCTGGTCAGGGTGTATAGAGCCAATCCGTTTTGAAAAACGGCTTTCACTTTTAACTCTTTGACGATAGCGATAATCTTCAGGGCCCTCTCCTTATCGGCCAAGAAATGATCATCCTGAAAAATTAGGGTGTGGGCATGGTATTTTTTAACCAATCGGGTTAGATCAGCCCTGACCCTTTCAAGACTAAAATACCTTAACCTTCGGCCATGAACGGTGTGTGAGGAACAGAAAGTACAGTGGAAATTACAGCCTCTTGAGGTCATGACATGGAAGTTGCGAGCCTTCTCTTTAACGGCCGAATAAGCAATAATGGCCGGACTTAAACTGTAATCATCAACATTGCAGAGCCCGTAATCATAAAAGGGAATTTCATCCAGGTTCTCAATGAAATCAAAGCGGAAGGATTTGCCGGCTTTAATTTTATTTTTGGTAATCCAGGAAGGATGACCCGCCAGAAAGCGCGTTTTATCTTTAGCTTGTAAAAAACCTAAAATGGGTTTTTCCCCTTCCCCGTAACAAAGCCCGGTAAAGTCCTCGCTTTGAGCATAGATTTGGCGATAATTATTGGTAGGTAGTGCACCGCCGGCCAGAATATGAGCTTTGGGAAAGATTTCTTTACAAACATGGGCAATCGTCAATAAATTTTGATAAGCCGGGCTAAACAAACAGGAAATACAAATGACGGTCGGTTTATATTTTATTTGTTTTGAAAGAGTGTCTTCAAAAAAATCATGGAAGGAAACATGTTTAAAATCATCGACTTTGTTGATAAGAATATTAAAATCTACCAATTTGGTTTTAACCTTCAGGTGTTTTTTGATATAGGAACTTAAAGACATTGTTCCGATAGGCATATCGGCCAAGACATTTCCGTACAGCCTGCCTTTTCTTTTTTTCAGTCTGGCGTTGGTGGTGGGATAAATAAAATCGCTAAAGCGGATACTGGGCGGAATGATAAACAAAATTTTGTCCATTTATTGCTCCTTTAAATCAAATTCCTTCAAAACAACGATTTTCATTTTTTTACCGTAAGTGCGTCGTATCGTCTTAACTATTTCATCGGAATAACCGGCGGCCCCAACCATAATCAATTTGACCGGGTCTGTCTTCAGCCTTTCGGGATTAACGATGGGGAGATGGGTTACCGGTGTGTATTTCCCCTGCTTGAATAAAGCCGAATCAATAACATACCTTATTTTATCGGCAATTTCCATCGTCGAAATAAC
>DIAR01000037.1:10796-12116 GCA_002415845.1 Candidatus Woesebacteria bacterium UBA5073 | reverse complement strand
GAAGCGGCCGTTATCTCTTTGGGTGGCGTCGTGGTTCATAAATCGGTCAGAACCGGGGGTAATAAAGTTGACGAAGCTATTCAAAATTATTTCAAGAAAAAGGCCAACCTGGTTATCGGCGATCAAACCTCGGAGGAAATCAAACTGAAGATCGGTTCGGCTACAAAACTCTTAAAAGAAGAAAAACTGGAGGTTTCCGGCCGTGATTTGGTTTTTGGCCTCCCCAGAAGCATTACCGTGACCTCAACCGATGTTACGGAAGCCATGCGGCCAACCCTGATGCAAATAATCAACAACGTTAAATCCGTTTTGGAGGACACACCTCCGGAGTTGGCGGCTGATATAATAGATAAAGGTATTGTTTTAAGCGGGGGAACAGCTCTTTTAAGGAACTTGGACAAACTGATGACGGAAGAAACCGGTGTCCCGGTTCATGTTGCCGATGAGCCTTTGCTGTGCGTCGTTCGGGGGACAAAATTAGTACTCGAAAACATCGAATTGTGGAAAAGAAGTGTCACCACAAAGGGTTAACCTGTCTCAATAAGATATAGGTTAACGGTTAAGCAATTTAACATTTAAAAAGAACCGATTTTAAACGTATAAGAAAGTAACTATAGACGCATCTATCGGGGTAATGACGGTAGGTTTAAGAGAACTATAGTAAGAGTGGTTTAATAATAACAATTTGAGGATGAATTGAGGATAATATCGTCATAATCATATTTAAATATTGAACCATTTTTTTATACATTATGTGTATATATGGTTTTCTTGGTAGGCAATATAAAAACCGATAGTATACTTAACAAGAGAAGGGGTGCCATTATTATAGATTAGATTATATAAAGTTAAGATCTTAAAACCCTTCAATATTATAAGGTTAAATGATAAGCTTAATAGTAGGTTATAAGCGGTAATTTGTGAAAATTGATTTAAGCCTAAGTGAAAATAAGCTAGGCATAAAATGAAAGATATGACAAAAAATAATATCAATACGGGCCGTAAAGAAGGCCAAATCTTGGGAATTGACCTAAATAGCACTTCAACACAGAAAGTGCTAGCTTTTATTAGACAGAAAGTCGTTTCCAAGGCTAAATTTTATCTTGTAACGCCAAACCCGGAGATAATCGAGGCGGCCACCAAAGATAAGGAATTGAAAAAGATTCTTAATCGGGCCGACCTGGCTATTCCCGACGGAATCGGTATTTTACTTTTCTCCAAACTGAAAGTTATTAAAGGCCGGGAACTTTTTTTGGATGTTTGTAAATTGGCCAACAAGAAAGAATGGAAAGTTTTTTTTATCGGCGGCTTAAAAGACGA
>DIAR01000037.1:8889-10443 GCA_002415845.1 Candidatus Woesebacteria bacterium UBA5073 | reverse complement strand
GGATATCCGGAAAGCCGCTTCGAGGAAGAAAAAGAAGAAAGACTGATTAAAGAAATTAACGCTTTTGCACCAGAGCTTGTTTTTGTCGGCTTTGGAGCCCCAAAACAGGAGAAATGGATTGCCAGGCTTCTGCCTGAGCTCAAAACCTATGGCGCCATGACCGTTGGGGGAACCTTTGCCTATATTTCCGGCAGTTCAAACCTGCCGCCGAAGATTCTGAACCGCTATTTCGAATGGCTCTGGCGACTAATAACCGAGCCCAGACGAATAAAAAGGATTTTTAAAGCGGTTATTGTTTTTCCTCTTAAAGTTTTAGTCTCCCGGTTTGTAAAATAGGCCTCTTTATGCTAAATTAGCCTCCTGAATGCTAAACGGAAAAGAAAATCCTCTTCAGACGGAAAAAACATATGAAGCAGAAGGTGTTGTGATTCTTCTTTTTAACCCCGAAGGCAAAGTTTTTTTGGTAGCCGAAAAAGAAGATAATCCCAAATCACTCAAGAAGAAAGACGAATTGGGTGTGCCCTGCGAGACGATGAAAGAGGGGGAAAGCTATATGGAGACGGCAATTCGCGGTTTAAAAGAGGAGCTGGGCCTTTCCATGGCTGATATCATGGAAAATATTCGGGTTGAGGATAATAATCGGTCATACCTGGGCAAAACCCCCTTTAGGGATGGAAAATGTCTGGCCCACATTGTGGCTTTGCATGTTTTGGATCAGCGCAAGTTTGAGTTAAAGGTTAATGCCGACAATGAAGTTGAATATGGCGGTTGGGATTGGCTGGAAACGGCTGTTGCGGCCAACCCGCAAAGCCGGATACATGTTTTCCTTTCTCCTTTCGTTGGGCAAGAAGGGCTGTTGAACCGGGCCAGCCACAAACACGAATTGGTGAGATTTATTTATCAGACTAAGGACAAGGAAGGAGAAGAGGTCTGGTGGTTGGCAAGGAATTTAAAAAGGTTAAATCATGCTTGAACTGACTCTTATTAAATTAGGTGGGAGCCTCATCACCGACAAGGCTAAACCTTTTACGGCCAGAAAGGCCTTAATGGGCAGAATTGCCGATGAGCTTAAAAGCATCAAGCGCATATATAAAGGCCAAATCATTATCGGGCACGGCAGCGGCTCCTTTGCTCACACTCCAGCTGCTAAATACCAAACCCAGAAGGGGATTATCAATAGTAATAGTCTTAAAGGATTTCCCCTAGTGGCCGATGCGGCCAGACTCATCAACGAAATTACCATTGACATTTTCCTGAAAAAAGGTCTTCCTGTTCTTTCTTTTTCGCCCTTAAGCTTTATTTACACCAAAAAGGAAAAAAGTGCTTCTTTTTTAGTAGATCCGATTAAGAAAGCGCTGTCATTGGGATTTGTACCGGTTATCTATGGTGATGTGATTATGGATGAGAATATGGGCTTTTGCATTTACTCAGGAGAGAAAACCATCAATCTTTTGGCTAAAGCTCTTAAAAAGGATTATAAAAAGATAAGTATTATCTATTGTGGTGAAACAAACGGCGTTTATGATGGATTTGGTAAGACGATAGCCAAAATAA
>DIAR01000037.1:736-8642 GCA_002415845.1 Candidatus Woesebacteria bacterium UBA5073 | reverse complement strand
AAGACGATAGCCAAAATAACCCCCAAAAACTATAAAGATTACAAAAGTTCAATCAAAGGAGCCAAGGAAACCGATGTCACTGGGGGAATGGTCCATAAAGTCGAAGAAAGTTTATTAATTGCCAAGAGCTTGGGAATTCAAACCTTAATCATTAACGGCAAGATCAAAGGAGAAATTAAAAGAGCGATGTTGGGGAAGAAGATTAAGGGAACCAGAATAACTAACTAGATTTAGAAGTCAAAACCTCCGTCATATCCGTATTTTGGATCCTGAATACTTTTAACTACGCGTTCGTAATCAAAAGTATCTTTATCGAACGGACTAACCACATGATATCTTGGCTCTTCGGATTCAATATGCTCAACAATCACCATTGGACCAATAACTACATTTGTTTTTTCGCTTTCTTTATTCATATGGGTGAATAGTATCAGTTAAATATATTTTTTTCAATAAATGACTATTGACACCCCTGTACCGCTTTGATATTTTGTGATTAGTTAAGATATTACTTAAGCACGAGACTATATCAATTGCTTACTTAATTGGATAATTTAAATACAAAAATGGAAGAGAAAACCAAGAAAAAAATCAGACTGGAAGATCTCCCTGATTTATTAACCGTCAAAGAAGTTTCGGAACTCTTAAGAGTTTCTCCTTTAACGATCAAAAGATGGGGGAAAAGAGGAAAATTGCCGGCGATCAGAATTAACTCCAGAGGGGATCGGCGCTACAAAAAAGAGGCCGTGCTTTGGCTTCTGGGAATGCAGAGCAATCAGTAAGTTCTTCTATTAGGCTAAAGCCTGTTTACGTTCAAGTTTGGTGATTCTATCCTCGTGATTGGAAACGCGATGGCCAATTACGGTTTGTTCCTCGCGGATTGTCTTTAATTCTCCCATTACCTCATCCATTTTGGTAAAAAATTCATCCTTAGTCGGAAGATTTTTTGTTTTTTCTTCAATTTCTTCATGAACGATTTCCCTTATTTCCTCGGTATCCTTAAAAGTTAATGTCATATGCTCATTTAATACCCTGAAAAGTAGGTTGTCAAGGAAAGAGTTGCTGGGGAATATGTTGTGGCATAACTGTGCCCAGATAAGGGGATGTGTCTGTACTACTTTATAAATAGTTTTAAAGCTAGTCCCGTCCCTGTTTCCTCGAGTTTTTCTATCTAAATACCCCTTTGAATTTATCCTTTTCCTATATATAATGCCTCCTTAGACAAAGTAGTTTGGACAGTTAGCACCTTAAGGAACGTTCATCGCCGATCAATCAGGATCAATCCCATTATTGGGAGAAAGGTCGCGGTGTACATATGGTCGAAAGCCCCATGGAACTGGACCATGTAAGGCCGAGCCAAAACGACAAAGAGGTTAACAAACCTAAATTAGCGTATTCGCCTAAGAAAACCACGCATTTAAAATAAAAAAACATGCCTGGTAAAAAAGGCCAAGGGATTATTTCCCCGCTTAAAAGGTAATCTTTGACCCGAAGTCGTTTTTCGTATCGTTTCTCTTTGGGAGAATACATTATTGCAAAATTTTGCGCAAACCATAATTCGCTCAAGGAGAACAAGTAAGTAGCTTTTAAAGTTAAGCAACAAATAGGAGGAGAGGGAAAGGATTTTGTCTAAAAAAGAGATCTGGAATCTTGAATTCCGAATCGCTTTTTGTTCCAAACCCGTCCAACCCAATCCCTTTCCTCCTGTAATACCTTCAATAGCCTCAACATGGTTTTTATTTGAATTTAATTTGCCTTATACTATATAATGCTGTTGTTTCCTTTGTCTTATATATACTAAAATGGGTAGAGAAAGAATAAGGATGGAAGAAAACAATTCAAACGTTGAGCCTCAGGCTTCAGGTGGCGGAGAAGCTTCTTCTTTGTCCGCTCAATCTCCGGAAGGGTTAGACCACAAAAGGTTTGTCAGTCTGCGAAAGCCGTTGGATGCTGCCTGTCAGATTGGGCGCTACGGTATTGATATGGAAAAGACAGATCTTACCCAAATTAAGCACAAGAATATTTCCGATGATCTTCAGGCGGTTAAAGTTGACATTGATAAATTTGATTTCGGGGGCGTGGGCAAGAACGAACAGGATGATCTTGACCACTGCATTCTTCCCCTGGCTAAATTGAGGTTTCTTTCCGAGACCGAAAAAGGGCATTACGCACCCAAAGAGCAAAAAACTCTGGCCAGACAGATAGAGCATTTAGAAGATGAAGCCAAAGATATACAATTCCGCTATTCAAGAAGAAAATTTCTTAAAGGGGGATTGGCTGCCGCAACCGTTATCGGTTCAGCCGTTGCCTGCGGTAAGGCCGTCATTAATCCACCAACGCCTGAGATAACTAAAACCACCGGACCAACAGCGACTGAGACATTCACACCCACACAAGAGGCTACACCTACGATTGAACCAACAGAAGCAGCACCAAGATACACCGAAATTCTTCCGGCTACCTTAGAAGAGTGTAAAGCCAATAACGTTATCAGATGGAGCAATTTTGAAGAGGACTGGAAAGAGTTTACCGATCTGGTTGATGCCAAAAACCAGATCAATATGAACTTGGTAGAACCGTTTACTGAGAGTATTTCAAAATTACCAAGTCCACCAACCACCTCCATTGTTTCTGTTGACAATCCGAATAAGCTACCAGGCGTCTCCTGTTCTTATGTTGATTTTGAAAACGGTTCTGGGGTCTATGTTTTGGGATTACCAATAGTTAGACCTAATAGCCCAAATGTGCCACCAACGGTATTATATTTTGCGGTAGATGATGTCATGCTAGATAAACATATATACGATATCAAACCATCAATAAAGGGTACGGATTTATACGGGAAATATTATGATTTGTCAGTCATTTATCCCAAGATTGTCAGCGGTCAGTACGATTCTTTATCGGTGACATACATATATAATCCTTTTGATTCAAATCAAGGAATTTGGGGAAATTTAAATGAATTATTTCCAACAACCGATAGAAATGAATTCATGGAGCTATACGCGAAACCTATAAGTTACGTATTTTCGGAGGGTGGAACTTTAATTACGGAAGAAATGGCAGCCAATGCATTCAAAAAAGCTCACAAAATGATTATTCCCTCAGCATATATTACGGTTTCTTATTAAAATCAAAATATACACGACCCCCATAATATGTTTGTAGTGGAATCTTTGGGGTGTTTTATTGCTCTTCGACCAGGGCTGTTTTTGTCTACCTTTAGTGTGCTATTATTTTTATATGACCAATGTTAACAAGATACTGTTAATAATCTTCTTGTCATTGTTCTTTATCCTCGCAGGGGCAGCGTATATCTTCAGAGATAAGATTCAGGGCTTAACCGATAGACAAGATATGCGTAATCTTCTGATGGCCAAGGTAGTAAGTTGGGATTATGAAAAGAGTGAGTTGTGGGTAACGATTGTCGATAAGGGAACCGAGAAGTATAAAATTACTGTTGATCCCACATCACAACTTCTTATTGTCGCCACAAGATTTGTTGACAAGAACGGAAGATTAAAGGGAGAGGGCAGTGATGTTATTAAAGATGAGTATGACGAGCGTTGGCCGAAAGCTTTTTGTCCTGAGGATACGGTCCGTTTAATCTCTGAAAAGACACGCATAGGAGAAGGTACCTTGGATAAACAAAAATTGCTGAAAATTACCATTATTCAAAACGAAGGGCCAAGAACATGCAAATAAAAGAAAACATATTGATTATTCTTGTTTTTTCTTTCTTTTTTTTGTTTGGTCTTGCAAACCCTGCTCATGCAGCTTTGTGTGACTGTAATGACACATGTACCTGTCATGCCTGGGAATGCACAGCTGGAGCCTGTCAGACCAGTTGTTGCGAAACATCATATAAGGTATGCACAGCCGGATGTAGTAACAATTGTGGTGAATGTCCTTCTGGTTGTGACTTGCAATGTAGTGGACAATATTGTGGAGAAGATGACTGTGGAGTGACGTGTTTAGGAACGAGTACTAACGATTCGTGTACAGGAAACTGTGCCAATACCTGTTTAGGTCAACAGTGTGGTGTACACAGATGTTCAGGTGGTGCTTGTTATGGAACTAAAATCTGCTGTGCGGCAAGGTATGCGGTGTGTAGTCCGACTGTAAGCTGCTGTAGTACCAGTGATTCCTGTCAGTCATTCCCTTATGGTAGTTTTTGCATGCCGAAACCCGTTTGTCCGAGTACATGCTCCTCTCTCTCTGAGTGCAGTTTTGATCCAGTAACCGGTGCAAGTAGTGGTTGTAACGATCCAACCCAAGCTACTTGTATTATGACGCAAATTTGTGAAGCCGATAATAGTGGAAGGCAATGTGAATGTGTTAGCTCTACAATTCCTCCTTCATGGCCATGTACTGATTACAGTTTATGTGTTGATGGTTACAAACAAATGCAATGCTGTAATCCAATTAACCCAGATGATTGTCGGTATAAGATTGTGCAGTGTGGGGGAACTACCCCTACACCCCCACCAACGGTTAGTTGTACGATTACTCTTACGCCTGCAACAGCCAGTGTTTTTCTTGGAGAAACAACCGTTTTTACGGCAACCGTTACGGTAACCGGGGGAACGCTTGATTATGTTGGTTTTACCTCAAGCAATACTTTAGTTGCTACAACCACCGGAACGGATTCGACCAGTCCATATACAACCACCACTTCCGGTATTAGTCCAGGTTCCACTTATATTGCGGCTAACGGAATTATGGCCGGCATTCCGGTATGTACTACCTCTTCAAGTGTTACCGTTTTAGAAAAAGATCCCTGGTGGCAAGTAATTGACGCTGATGTTACCGCAGGTGGAGATCTTTCTTCGGATATTCCGACCACTTGTACCGGAGCCTGTCGGGCTTTCTTTAGTCTTCCCGGAACCGGTGGCTTTCCCGGTGTTCCTCTTTCAATTTCTTCCTCATATGGTGTAGGCGCAGCCTCTTCCTTGGGTTGGGATGTTAATACCACGGCTATTTTATCTAAAGTCTTTAATTATGACTATTTCTTTAACAAGCTGCCGGATGATGCTCTCCCCGGGATGGTTGAAGTACCGTCCGGTTACGGTACCAGTTCTAACCCGATTGTTCCGGGGATGCTTGCAGACAGCCTTTTGGGTATGCTCGGTGGCTCAAAATACGAAGGTTATTGGTTGATTCATTCAAATCATACTTTACGACTCTCCGGCGGAACGTTTAATTTAGCCGGGAATAAATACATTATTTTTGTTGAAGGCAACGTTGATATCCGCAATCCGATTCAGCTCACTGACGGTTCGGGCTTCTTTATGATTGTTGCCACGGGTAACATTATTTTCAATTCCACGATTACGGCTGCAAGTCCCAATATAGAAGGAATATATCTGGCCAATGGTTCGATTAATGTTTCATCCTCAGCCAATCAGTTTAACGGTCGGGGTTCTTTTGTCGGTCTGACGGGTATCACTTTGGCCAGGGATCTGGCTGATAATTCAGCGATACCCGCCGAAACCTTTACCTATGCACCGGATCAGATTGCCCTTATGCCTTCATGGTTTCATTACAGAAGGATAAAATGGAAAGAAGTGGCTCCGTAAGAAGAATTCAAAAATTCATTTTCGTATTTTTTTAGTTTTTCAATTATAATCACTTTAAGTATGATCATTTTCCTTAAAGGTAAAGCCTCGGAAGAAGAAATCAAAAAAGCCAGTGAAGAGTTTGGTGATTACGTTAAAATTGTGGTCGATATTGCCAGGGAAATCGTGTGTTTGGGTGGAAAATTTCATGCTGATGCTGAGAAAGAACTTCTTGAGAGAGGATCTTTACAGAAAGACATTTGGGGAGGGGGATTGGATTTGAAGAATGGACACATTGACACAACAGCCATCATTAATATCAGGCCTCTTTTGGGTAATGATACAATGGAGATAATTGTGCCGGGAATTAGAGAAGCTTTTCTTAAATTGGCTGAAAAATACTTAAAATGACTAAAGTTGATTATTTAAACACCGCTACAGACCTAAGAAGGATTGCTTTTTGGTTGGCCAAGAACCAAGACGAGAAGAAACCTTTAATCAGCAGATTTTATGCCAACGCTTGGAAAAACAGAGAAGTAAAAAAGGTGTTAAAACATTTCAAAGCTGAATTTGATCCGAAAACCGTTTTAAACCGTAAAGACAGATTGTTTTTAGCGGAACAACTTTTGGTCAGCAGCAATCGTCTCCAAAATATTGGCCTCGGGTAACCGTTTCATTGTCAGACCTTCTGGCTCAATAGACTAATTGTTGTTACAATTTCCTGATATGCAACAGATTGTTTTGGTTGATGAAAAAGATAACCAAATCGGCCTAATGGGGAAGGAAGAGTGCCATAAACACCCGGTTAAACTCCATCGGGCCATTTCTGTCTTAATCTTTGACCCCAAGGGTCAAAAAATGTTATTACAAAGACGATCTTCGCAAAAGTGCACCTGGCCGTTGTTTTGGACCAATACCGCCTGTTCCCACCCATATGATGGGGAAGATAACCTGACGGCTGCTCAAAGAAGACTAACGGAGGAAATGGGCATAACAGTTCCCTTAAAAGAAGTGTTTTCCTTTGTTTACGAGGCCAAATATGATGAAACTTATGGGGAATATGAATATGATCATGTTTTTGTCGGATCTTATGAAGGGGAAGTAAAGCCTGATTCATTAGAAGTATCAGAGTTCAAATGGATGGAGATGAACCTTTTAAGAGAGGATGTTTTGAAAAATCCGGATGACTATACCCCTTGGTTTAAGCTAATCCTGGCTAAATTGGCAAGTGTGCCTTCGGCAATGATATAATTAGGGCTACAGAAGTTCTTTTCCCATATGCGTAAAACTGTCTTTCTCTTTCTTTTTGCCGTTTTTGCTTTTGTTCTGTGGCCGAAAACAGCTTTGGCCAAAACAGCTTCGCCTTCGGCTGTTCCCGTTGTCTCGGCTGAGCCTGTTCCCAGTGCGGCCCCGGACATTACCCAGAAGAGCAAGGAAACCCTGGGACCTTTGGAGGAAATCCTGCAAAAACAGAAATTGGGACCGATTTTACCTTTTAACTTCCTGAAATACGCCATCAGAAACTCGGTGGCGGCCGGAGTGCCGGCCAACACCATTGTTCTTCTTCTATTACTTCCGGTGGTGGCAACCGTAATTGCCGCCGCCCGTCATTTAATTGGGCTTCGTGGTTTTGGCATTTTTTTGCCGGCTGCTTTATCCGTTGTTTTTGTGGCCACCGGTCCTTTGGTTGGCGTTGGTTTGTTCTTGGTCATTGTTATGGTTTCCATCCTGGTCCGGTTTGTTTTCCGTCTTTTGAAGTTTAAACTCCAATACTTACCCCGTATGGCTTTGATTTTATGGTTTGTGGTTTTGGGAGTCTTGGGCGTTTTATTTCTGGCACCTTTCATCAAACAACCTTACTTTGCCAAT
The DNA here is from genome assembly GCA_002415845.1 of Candidatus Woesebacteria bacterium UBA5073. Classification (GTDB taxonomy): domain Bacteria; phylum Patescibacteriota; class Microgenomatia; order UBA8517; family UBA8517; genus UBA5073. Next base: position 1,212 of record DIAR01000037.1, on the reverse strand, counting down.
GTTTCCATCTTTGCCGTTTTGATCCTGGCCCTTTTGGCCGAAGACTTTACTCGGGTGCAGTTGGGGAAGTCTTTTAAGACGGCTTTAACCTTAACTTCGGAAACGATGCTTTTGGCTTTAATTTCCTTCCTTTTTCTGACCTTAAAGCCGATTCAGGAATTTGCTCTCAAAAACCCGGAAACGCTACTTCTCTCGGTAGCCGCCGTTGATTACCTCCTTGGACGCTATGTGGGCTTAAGGCTCTTGGAGATCTGGCGCTTTCGGAAACTATTGAAAGCTTAAATGAAAATCTCTTCCATCTTAGGTTTAAACTCGCGGACGAAGCTTTTTACCTATCGGTATAATTCCAGGTCCGGTAAGAAAAAGGCCGATTCCAAACTGCAAACGGCCAGACTTTTGCGGAAAGCTGAAGTTCCGACACCGACCGTTTACAAGAGATTCCGAAAACCCGAAGATGTCGCTTATTTTAACTGGGA
>DIAR01000037.1:0-391 GCA_002415845.1 Candidatus Woesebacteria bacterium UBA5073 | reverse complement strand
TGGATAACGACTCAAAAAACCACCGTTTCAATTGAGGATCTTAAGCTCCATACTTTGGATATTCTGGAAGGTGCCTATTCGATGGGCAGTGAGCCGGATGTAGCTTTCATTCAGGAATATGTGGGCAGAAACAAAACTTTCCGTAAATACGCCTATCGGGGAACACCGGACATTCGCATCATTGTCTTTAACAAGATTCCGATTATGGCCATGCTTAGGCTGCCGACGAAAGAATCTGGCGGAAGGGCTAATTTGCATCAGGGAGCCATTGGGGTGGGGATTGATATGGCAACCGGGATTACGACTAAGTCTATTTGGCATGGCAAGCTAATACACCTTAAACCCGGCACAAACCGCAAACTTCACGGTATAAAAATACCCAATTGGACCA
>DIAR01000019.1:1933-2800 GCA_002415845.1 Candidatus Woesebacteria bacterium UBA5073 | reverse complement strand
CCATTAAGCCAATTTTTATCGGTCGTGGTTCATTTAACTTTTCGGCTGATATTATTCTTTCGCTCATGATTTTCTTTCTTCCAGTTTTTTTAAGGTCATGGCCGTAAACTTCTCCGATTCCCGTCTGGCAATCGGATATTCGTTTCGATCGGCCATTAACCCTTGAAAAACAACCGGGCTGGCCTTCATCGCCAAATCAGCAATCTTAAGACAGACCTTTTTGTAATGAAGTCTCGCCTGAGGTCCGGTTCGCAGTTCCACCAGCCAATAAATTTCCCTGGCCGTTAAATCCATATACCAATGTTGCAAATAAGCGAAAGGAACGACGTATTGGGCTACCTCGGGTGATTTTATGGCCAAATGGCGATAAACAAACTCAGCCTGTTTAAAGATGTCCTGAATCTTGGCCGCATACGGTGAATCAAGAACATCTTTGTCCAAACCAAAACCCCAATCGGTACTGAAGCGTTGTCTTTTTTGGCTTAACTGGCGGTGACGATGTAAATCCCGGTAGTCTCCGCCTCTGGCCACAATCGAAAAAGTGTAATGGGCTCTTTCAAAAGCCCTAGGTACTTTCCTAAACCTCACCTGGGCTCTTCCGGCTTCAGGATCATTTAACTTCCTTTTATCCAAAATTTCTTTTAGAGCATCGCTTCGCCACTTAATTCCCTCATCCAAAACTCGTCTTCTGATTTCCCTTAAAGGGACACCCCGAGAATGTTCGAAAATAAATGAGGAGAGAATTTCAGCATCGGCGGTTGGGGTAGCGGACAAAAGATCAACCGAAAATTCCCCAACATTGTTTTTGTTGTCTTTCCGCATCAAAAACATTTCATCCGCCATATTCTCGCCAATGGTGGCAACACA
>DIAR01000019.1:0-1603 GCA_002415845.1 Candidatus Woesebacteria bacterium UBA5073 | reverse complement strand
TCATTTAATTCCTTATAAATCTCATTTCCCCAATACCGCAATTCGCCTAAAGGGCTAACCAGCAGTCGATTAATAACCGTTTCATAAGCTCTGGCATTACCGTAAAGGGCTACATTGGTTTGGGTGGCAAAGGGTAAAAGATCACGGATATCGTCAAAACGTTTTGCTTCTCTGGACTTGTTAAAAGATTCATCCGATTCATCCTGACCTTTGGGATAAAGGGCTTTAATGTAATTAAGATATGGTTCATGTAAATCTTCGTAAAGCTTAAAAAGAGAGTCAAGATAGGAAACATAGACTGCTTTTTCATCAGGTTTTCCTTTTATTTCGCCGGGGACAACATATTGATATGTCCCGTCGGCTTTTTTCTCGGCAAAGGAAACATAGCGCGAAGATTTCTCCAGAGGCGAGATACCGACTCTGATGTCTTCAACTTCTTTGGTGGCAATATTGGAAAGACCTTCAATACAAAGATGGGCTCCGGCCATTTCGGCAATCGAATCATCACCGTACCCGGCCAGCCATTTTTCAAAGAATTTGCGCCCTTTTTTAATATTCATTTTTTGTTCAATACCACCCGAAGTATTTAAATAATGGACAAACTTAAGAAAATCGCTTCTTTTTCTTAAAGCCTCACGTTTTTCGTATCTGGGAAGATCATGCCAATTGGCCTGTTCGTTTGGATGAGCCATCGGCAAAATATAATCTTTTAAGAAAGTCGTTCTTAAACTTCTTTCTGTTGAACGGCTGTATTTGGAACATAAAGCTCCGGCAATTTCCTGGGGCACAATTGACTTAATAATAAAGACCGGACGGTCAAGGTTTGAGAAGAATGGCCTTAAAAAAAAATGTTCTTCAGAAGTGTAGTTTTCAGGCGTATATGACGGGGCAAATTTTTCTAGATTTTCAATTGCAACCTCAACTTTTGTGGGAATTTCACTAGTCATATTTAAAAATGCTTTAGACTTTTTAGCAACACTGGAGACCCTTGTCAATACGTAAGTATTTTATTTTGAAGCACTATCCGTTGTGTCTGTTTCCGGCTTGCGCCATGAAGCCCAAGTGCACTCGGGATAGCGGGAACAACCGAAGAATTTTCGTCCCTTTTTGGTTTTCTTGATAATCACTTCACCCTTTTTGCAGTCAGGGCATTTCATATTTATTTTTTCGATAAAACGATCGGTAAACTTACATTCCGGAAATCTGGAACAGGAAATAAATTTACCGAAGCGACCGATTCTGATAACCAACTCTCCGGTTTTACATTCCGGACACTTCTTGCCCAGTTTTTCCGTTTCGATTTTAACCCGTTTGGCTTTTCCAACCGTTTCCAACTTTTTTCCAAAAGGTTTCCAGAAATATTTAATCGTTTCTTCCCAGTCCATAACCCCATTGGCCACTTGGTCCAAATCATTCTCCATTTCGGCCGTAAAAGCATATTCAAAAACATCCGGGAAATTGGTTAAAAGAAAATCGTTAACGGCAATCCCGACAGGTGTTGGCTTGAACTTGCCTTCATCTTTTTCAACATAGTTTCGCAATTGGATCGTGGAAATAATCGGTGCATAAGTTGAAGGCCGGCCAATCCCCAACTTTTCCAAAG
>DIAR01000047.1 GCA_002415845.1 Candidatus Woesebacteria bacterium UBA5073 | reverse complement strand
TTCCGGCGTGGATGAAACATTAATGGTAGCCATTCTTTTTTCCATCGTGTGTGTACTTTCATCCGCCGCCAAGATGCCTTTAACAGGGTTGAGCAGTTTGGTTATCGTTTCTTCCATATAAATAAGATCTATTCAGTTTACAATATTTGGAAATAAAATCTTTAAGAAGATTAAAAAATTTTATATATTTTTTCTTTTAAGAACTTCTTTTACGGCCTCAATGATATTTTCTTTCCGAAGCCCATGTTTTTTAATCAGTTCTTCATACTTACCCGATTCGCCAAAACTGTCTTTTACGGCCACCATTTCGATAGGAACTGGGAAGTTCTTGGCCAGAACTTCAGAAACGGCACTGCCCAATCCCCCGTTTTGTTGATGTTCCTCAACCGTTACTACCGCTCCGGTTGTTTTTGCGCTTCTGATAATGACTCTTTCATCAATGGGTTTAATGGTATGACAGTTAATTACTAAACACTCGATTCCTTTCTTTTCTAAGTCTTTGGCAGCCAAAAGAGATTCATAAACTTGAGCACCACAGGCAATAATGGCCACTTGCGGGTTTTTATCCTCCCAAACTACTTCCGCCCTGCCTATCTTAAAAGGTGATTTTGCGCTCGTGAATATTGGTTGCACTTCCCTTTGGACTCTTATATATGTCGGTTTTCTATTCTTTACGGCTTCCAGAACAGCCTTCTTGGTTTCTTCAAAATCGGCAGGCGCCACAACAATCATATTCGGCATTGCCCGCATAATGGCTAAGTCTTCAAGACACTGGTGGTTCCCACCATCAAGTCCGGCCGAAAACCCTGCGTGTGCCCCGATAATTTTGACCGGCACATCATTTAAGGCAATTGTGGTTCTAATCTGTTCCCAATTCCTGCCCGGTGAAAAAATGGCAAAGGAGGTAATGAAAGGAATTTTACCGTAATTGGCCATTCCTGAAGCAACTGAAGCCAGGGTTTGTTCGGCCACCCCCACCTCAATAAATCTCTCGGGGTATTCTTCAGAAAAACCTTTAACTCTGGTTGATTCTTTTAAATCGGCTGTTAAAACAACTACCCGGTCGTTGGTTCTGGCAGCTTCAATCAAAGCTTCCCCAACCGCATCTCTGGTTGATTTCATATCAATTCCCTTTTGAAAAACTTTTTTAGTTAGTTTTTGTTCTTTTGGTATCATTTCAATTCCTCCAAAGCCAGTCTTGCTTCTTCATCATTCGGAGCTTTTCCATGCCATTCAAACCTATCTTCCATAAAGGAAACGCCTTTACCAGGTGTGGTTTTGCAGATAATCACTGTTGGTTTGTCATAAACACCTTTAGCCTCCTTAACGGCATTAACAATGGCCACTATGTCATGCCCATCAACTTCTTTAACGTTCCAATTAAAGGCCATGTACTTATCAAAAAGAGAATCCAGGGGTAAAACGTTTTCCGTTTTCCCGTCAATCTGAATGTTATTTCGATCCACGAATAAAGTTAAGTTGGCCAGTTTGTATTTGGCCGCGAGGAGTACTGCTTCCCAATGGCTGCCGCAGTCATGTTCCCCATCGGAAGTTAAACAGTAAATCCGAAAATGTTTCCCATCCATCCGGGAAGCCAAGGCCATACCAACAGCCTGACCCAAACCCTCCCCTAAAGGACCGGAAGTGGTTTCAATCCCGAGCAAATTTCCTCTTAAGGGATGTCCCTGCAGTTTTGAACCCAGTTTCCTTAAGGTTAAGAGTTCCTTTCGGTCAAAGTAGCCGGCCGAGGAAAGGACAGCATAATGGGCAGGGCAAACATGACCGTTGGAAAGAATAAATCTGTCTCTTTCATACCAGTCAGGTTCTTTGGGATCATGATTTAATATCGCATAATAAAGGGCAACCAGGATCTCTGCGACTCCCAAGGATCCGGCCGGGTGTCCCGAGCCGGCTTTATTAATCATCCTTATTATGTCCTTGCGAATTTCTTTCGCAATTTTGGTCAGTTCTTGGGCAGTCATGGTATTTAAAGCTGGAAAGCCTGTTCTTCCTTGTGGCTGTGGTTCTGGGTTTTTAAGGCTTCCTCAAAAGAAAGAATGGCCTGATATGCTTCTTCCGGGGTCGTGACGACTTTATAAACTTTCATATCATCGGCCCTGATGCGCATGTTTTCGGTAAAAGCTCTGACAATGTTGTTCCAAAAAGCCCCGTAAAGGATTAGGGGTTTGTGGTGACCGAAATATAGTCTGGCCAAACCCCAAGCCATACCAAATTCGGAAATCGTGCCTGTTCCACCCCTGAAAATGACATAAACATCTCCGAGTTCCAGAAGCTTTAAGGTTCTTTTTAAGTAGTTTGGGGTTTTGATTTCTTTATCCAGGGGGTTAGCTTTGTCCCGGCCTTCAAAATTGGTAATGTCTTTCGGATAAAAGGTCACTCCGATGGTTTTGCCTTTTGAAGCTTTCGCTCCTTCAGAGACAGCCCTCATCGTTCCAGGACCACCGCCGTTAATGGCTACATAGCCTTTCTCACTTAGGTATTTGGCACATTCAAAGGCTTCCTTATATAAAGGGTCATCAGGTTTGGCATCGGCAAAACCGAAATAGGCAACTTTCCTAATCTTATGATTATTCTTTTGAAATAATTGTTTGATATCGATTAACATTGTCTTTTAAATCCCCGTTAAACAAACTGCCAATGGCGACCTCATCAGCGCCTGCTTCAACAATACTTTTAATGTTACCTAAGTTTACTCCCCCGTCTAGACTTATTGTAAACGTTAAATTGGCTTTCTGCTTTAGAGTTTTTAGTTCTTTCATCTTCTCCAAAGCTTTTGGGTTAAGAGGCTGTCCACCAAACCCGGCCGAATAGCCCATCACCAAAACAACATCGATACTGTTTAAGACTTCTGGTGCAATTTTGGTTATTGGTGTGTCAATATTTAAAGCCAGTCCGACTTTAGCTCCAACCTCGGTAACTTTTTCGACAAAATCAATTTGGCTATCCATTAATTCAATTTGCCCGATAATCCGCTCGGCTCCGCCCGTAACACACTTTTCCACCCAATCAACCGGATTTTTGGTCATCAAATGAAAATCGATGTTAACATCCGTATCAATTACCTCCAAAGCCGAGGGATCAACCGTTTTATTTGAAGCATACACACCGTCAATAATATCAATCTGAACCGAATCTAAAGTCCCTTCAATCAAAGAAACTTTTTCTTCGATTTCCGAAATGGAGTTTGTCAGAATAGCCGGAATTATTTTGACCATGCGTTGGAAATTGGATCGGTTGGAGCCGTGTTTGATCCCAAACCCCGGCCGACTCTGATTACTTGTTCGATAAGCCTGTTGGCATAGCCCCATTCATTGTCATACCAGGCAAAGACTTTAATTAAGTTACCATCAATGACCTGGGTAAGAGATAAATCAACAATGGCCGACTCGCTTCTGCCAATAATATCGGAGGAAACTAATTCTTCTTTGGTCACAGCCAATATCCCCCGATAAAGCGGATTCTCGGTTGCTTTGGCAAAAGCCTCATTTACTTCTTCAACCGTCACGCTTTTTTTCAGAAGAACGGCAAAATCGGTAATTGAACCGGTGATAACCGGAACTCTCAGAGCCTTTCCATCAAACTTCCCCTTAAGAGAAGGGATAGTTTCGGTCGTGGAGATAGCCGCTCCGGTTGTGGTTGGAATAATGTTTTGGGCAGCCGCTCTGGAACGCCTTAAGTCTTTGTGGGAATTATCATGCAGGTTTTGATCGTCGGTATAAGCATGGGTGGTTGTCATGGCCGCTTTCTCAATACCAAAAGAGGCCTCCAGTACAGCCATCACGGGAGCCACACAGTTGGTGGTACAGGAAGAGTTGGATAACACTTCCCCGCCTTTGTATTCATTAACGCCCAAAACATATGTTCCGACATTTTCTCCTTTGGCCGGAGCCGAAATAATCACTCTTTTGGCACCCCCTATGGCATGTTTTTTGGCTTCTTCTTCGCTTGTAAACTTGCCGGTTGATTCAATCACAATATCCACACCATAATTTTTCCAGGGAATCTTAGCCGGATCTCTTTGGGCCAAAAGCGGAATTTCCAGGTTTCTTTCGGGAATTGTTAAGTAACCAATTAAGGGATCCTCATCGGTCACGTTTTTGGCTTCTTTGGTGTTTTTACTTTTTACTTCCAATTCGAATTTACGGTAAGTCGTATCGTGATTGGTTAAATATGCCCAGCCTTCCGCTTCCATTGAACCTGAAGTGTTGATAGCCCCAAAAGAAAGCTCATCGGAGTGTTTCAAAAGGGCAATCCGAAAAGCAATTCTGCCGATTCTACCAAAACCATTAATGCCAACTTTAATCATAATTAAATTCAGTTTAACAGCGCTTCTATCCCGGGTAAAGTCTTTTTAACCAAAAATTCCAAAGCAGCCCCGCCGCCGGTTGAGATGAAACTAAAAACCGATTCCTTGTGGAAAAATTGCAGCATCTTCCCCGTATCGCCTCCGGCCGCAATTTTTCTGGCCTGACTGTTAGCAAGAGCATCAAGAACCCGTTCTGTCCCCAACCTATGGCCTTCATCTTCATATTTACCGATCGGTCCGGCCAGGATAATTGTTTTGGCTTTGGCAATTTCTTCTTCAATTCTTTCAATGGAGTGAATGGTAATGTCTTCTTTATCCGGATTGAGATTCGAAACAATGATTTTCGGATCTTTATATTCAACACCCTTAAGCATTAAATAATCAGGCAGGCGTCCCGCAATAATGACCAAATCGGAAATGTCCTTAAAGCCTTCCAGATATTCCAGTTTATCTTCCTTTATTCCCCCTATAAGAGACAGAACAGGCCTGGGTGTATTTTCAAAAACCGCACTTAAAGCTTTAACTTCTTTCTGAAATTGAAACCCGGCTGCATGGGGTAAGAGTTTAGGAATCCCGACAATGGAAGCGTGGGCCCGATGCGATGAAGCAAAGGCATCATTAACATAAAATTCACCCATTGATGCCAACTCTTGAGCAAAACCCGGATCGTTGCCCTCTTCCCTTGGGTCAAATCTTAAATTTTCCAAAAGGCAAATTCCGTTTTGGAAATTGACATCCTTAATAGTCGGACAAAAGCTAATTTCTTTTTCCAAGAGACGACTTAAGATGTCAGCTACCGGTTTTAGAGAGAGTTCTTCCACCACCTTCCCATCTGGTCTTCCTTTGTGTCCAATAATCACTATTTGGGCCTTATCATCGGCTAGTTTTTGGAGTGTTGGAAGAAGGCATTTCAGTCTTAAAATCTCACTTTCGGACTTTTCGTCAACATCCAGGTCGGCTCTGAGAATAACTTTTTTTCCTGACAAATCAATGTCTTTTAATGAAGGCAGTTGCATATTTAGTTGTTGGCTTCTATCTTTTTTATGTCGGCAAGTCGTCTTTCATGTCTTTCTTTTTTCAGGTATTTTGTTTCCAGAAAAACTTTAACCATCTCCAAAGCTTCACTTTCCTTGGTAAAGTCGGCGGCAATAACCAAGATATTCATATCATCATCCTCTCTCCCCTTCTTAACCTGTTCCGGAGATTTTCCGATTGAAGCCCTCACCCCGTCAAATTTATTGGCCACAACCTCGACTCCAACACCGGAACCGCAAAGAAGAATTCCTTGACTGTTTTCCTTCCCTACCAAAGAGGCAACCTCAGTTGCATATTTGGTATAGTCATCGGTCGGATCCAAACTTAAAGCCCCCAAATCCAAAGATTCAATTTTATTCTCAAATAACCACCGATTAATTTTTTCCTTTAAAGCAAAACCTCTGTGGTCTGACCCGATGTAGACTTTCATTATTTAAATCCTTCCGTCAGTTCAATTAGTTTGGCTTTCTGATCTTGGGCTTTAACCACGGCTGAAGCCACAGCAACACCGGTGGCGCCTAATTCCAAACTCTTTTTAACATCCTCCTGACCTGCGATACCGGCACCGACAATCAGAGGAATACTGTAACTATTGGCAATTTCAACGGCCTGGGCCACAATCTCCGGCTTGGCAGTCGCCACCGAAACGCTTTGACTGCCGATTAATTCCGGCGGCTCATATGAAACAAAATCAGGTTTAAAAAGGATAACTTTCTTCAATTCATCCAAGTCGGAAGCAAAAATAAGGGTTTTCAAACCCACTTCCTTAGCCCTAAGAACCGCCTTTTCCAAAAGGCCGTAGTCGGTGAACTTATTTTCCGAATGGTTTAAAAAAGTTCCTTTGGCTCCGTCTTCAAAAACAGCTTCAGGAATAATGGCTCCGGTAAAAGCACCGTATGAGACCGGGTCAATTTTTTGAGTCCAAACTTCAACTTTTAAGGCTGTTGCCAATTCCTTAACATCCATGGCACCCACCACCGGAACAATCTTGGTTTGGGTCGTGGTCGCCACTTCTTCAATAATTTGACCCAAAACAAGAGCATTCTTGCCGGTTGCTTCCTGATAGGTTTTAAAGTTGATAAAAATCATTTTATTAACCTAAAATCTGATTCAATTTACCCATATCAAAACCAATAACACTCTCTTTTGCCCCATCGTCTTTTTCAATATAAACAAAAGGCACACCCATAAAACCGCCGGAGACAGCTTTCATTTCCTCTTTGGCCGCTTCGTTTTGATCAATTAATTTTTCCTCGAAGGACAAACCTTTTTGCGATAAAAAGTCTTTTAGTTGAGAACAATACGGACAAGTTGTTGTTGCGTAAACGGTTATTTTCATTTGTTACTCACCCTTTTTATTCCGGTATAAATTTCATCAAGGAATAAATCATTAGGATTCCCAATAAGAAAAAGCCGGTTGTATGCCATCTTAAATCTTTTTTTCCTCCCTTAACAAGTTCCGGTAAGAGATCGGAGGCCGAGATATACAAAAACATGCCCGCGGCCAGTCCCAGCATCGGACCCACCAAATTAGTGGTCTTACCGGCCAAAAGAACCGTCAAGGTAGCGCCCAGAAAAGAAGTCAGAGCTGTTAATAAATTAGCCCAAATAGCCTTGGCTTTAGAAAAGCCCCGAGAAAGAAGGATGGCAAAATCACCGGTTTCCTTCGGAATCTCATGCAGGAAAGTGGCAAAGGCAACCATCATCCCCAGCTTGGGGGAAACCAAAAAAGAAACGGCAATAACCACGCCATCAATGAAATTATGAACGGCATCGGAAATAATCAGAAGTGAGGCTGTTGCATCAACCGGGTGTGCCTCATCTTCATGGTGATGCAAATGAAGCAAGAAATCTTCAATCAGGAAAAAAATTACCAGCCCGATAAGAGCCAAAAGAAAAGTATTTTCGCCCCCGGAAGCCAGGGCTTCCGGCAGGATATCTAAAAAAGTGATAGCCAGAATAACCCCGGCCGCGAAAGAAATTAAATGAACGGAATATTTTTTACTGAATGATTCTTTCCAAACCAAAAGCAAACCCCCGCCAAACCCGAGGATGCTGCCAATAAAAGACAAACCGATGACACTTAAAAGAGTTTTAATCATTTAACTAAAAATAAAACCAATAACTCTTAGCCATTGGGGTTGTTCAACAAAAATAATCTCGCCGTTCACGGCCGAAACGGAAGCTTTAACCGGCACATCATAGTTGAAAAGGTTAAAAACGTTAAGTGTCCGAAAACCGTCAATGTCGTAGGTTAATTCCTGATCTTTTTCCAGTAAGTTAATTCCGTTGGTATTAATTTTGTTTAAAACTTTGGCTTTTAAGACTCCATCCAGGGCGTCTTTAGGCAAAACAGCCAAAAACCTTAAACCCGATTGGGTTAAAACCGAAATTTCGGCTTTAGTCGGATTAATATCAATCGGAAAATCGGTTAAGGCCATTATGTCACCCTGTTGAATGATAAATTTGTCACCCTGATGACCAATTTGAATTTTTTTAACCTGGGGCCGTTCTTCTATTTCAATTAACTCCCCCGAAATATCGGTTACATCCAAATCTTTCTCGCCGTCCGGTGAATTAACCGTTAGTTTAAATTTATCACCATCCCGCAAAAGCGAAATGGTTTTTTCCGAATCAATATTTCCACCAACCGCCACTTCCTTAACCGTCAACGATTCTCTCTGGGGGGTGTTAAGGGCCAGCGAATCCTCGGAGGACAGAACCTTCCAAACAATCTCACCGCTTTCCCGAACCGTCAAAAGAGTAGCTTTGGCCGGTGTGGCCAAGCCAAAAAAGAAGGGTAACAAAAATAATAGGTATCTAATTTTCCGCATATTAAACGCAAATATACCGCAAGGATATTTAACTTAGCCTTAAATATACCCCAAACAAGGCTAAAACAACAGTCACCAAAAGCCATTGGGTTGAGGCCAACCAAATATCCAATCCCAAGTACCCTACTCCCGCCAAAACAATCGAGACAAGGGCGGCCATCATCATTCCCTGGGACAATCTGATTTTGTCTGCTTTTTTCATTCTTTATTCACCTCCTAAACTATAAACCTGTCAACTAAAAAACCAACCATATAAGCCATAAAGGCCGAAAAGCCACCGATTAAAAGCATCTCAAAGGCACTCTTAATGGAATTTTTCTTGGTAAAAATCGTTTTCAAAAGACCAACGACAAACAAAAGAAGAGCCACCACAATGCCGGAAATTAGGAATTTGTGGGGCAGATTCAAAAGAAACGGTAAAAGCGGGAAAAAACCAAAAAAAGCAAAAGAGAAAAAAGTAACCAGGCCATGTAAAAAAGGAGAACCCTCAATCCTTATCAGGGCTTTATCCTTGCTGTCCATCTCCAACTCACTTTTAATCCCTAAATAAATTCCCGTTCCCAAAGAAAAGCCATCAGCCAAAATATTAGCCAAACCTAAAATAATGGGAACGGATGGGTGAAGACTGGCTCCGGTTGAACCGGCCACAACGGCAAAGGTCGTGACAAGACCGTCGTCGGCCGCAAAAATCACATCTCTTAAGAAGGTCGCTTTAACCGGAACAATCTTTCTCTCCATTTCAAATTCATTTTAGCACAATTTAGCCGTTGACGATTGAAACTAAAAGCCATATTATTTCTCCAGATTGTGTTTAAGGAATGGGGTGAAAATCCCCAGCTGTGCCGCAACCGTTAAAGCCGGAAAACTAACAATCACCAAAATTCCGAGCAGAAGACATGTCAAATAAAGAAACATTACTCCAGGAAAAAGTTATTGAAAGTTGGGTCTTGTCCCCTTACCCGCAGGATATTGAAAATTTAGCCTCCGAGGGACATGAAACAAGGCGGATTTCCGACCCGTATCTTTTTGAAATAAAAAACGGAAAACTATTAACCCCAAAAGGAAAAGATATTGACGAGGCCATGCAAAAGAAAACCGAGCTTGATTGGCATGAATACGAAGCTTTTGAAAAGATAAAAATCTGGGCTAACGCCAACGAAAAAGGAACAATTGTTTGGGTCTCTCCCTCCTCATACCCCAAATACCCGGTTGCCAAAGCGGTTATTAGTGAAATTATGACCATTAAGGGTAAACGGCTTCTTTTCAACCGAAATGTCGTTTTGGATATTGAAGACAGTGCTGTTTTGGAATTGGCTAATCAGCTAGCCCAAGAAAAGCGTTTTGACAACAAAGAGGAATTAAGGAAAAACCCCATTATCCTGGCCGATTACAGCTCAGAATACTGGCAAGGCATTTTGGAAAACTACACCGACCAGATAAAACAAATAAGAAGCGGTGAAGATATCCTAATCAAAGACCAAACCTTAAAAGATTCCGAAAGAATCATAAAGAGAGTAACCACCCGATTCGGTTTCGTTGTCTATGAAACCGCCCTTGAGGAAGCAAAAGATAAAGGGGTGGCCGGACAACACCAGGGCAGCTGCGGTGGATCAATTAAATCTCCTTTCAGCGTTTTTTCAAAAGAAACCAAAACCGAAAAAGGCGAAAAAATCCTGGAGTGCACTTGTCCTTTCTGCAAAAACAGGGTTAAAGCAACCATCTCCAATGGGAAAATACACTGCCCCAGTTGTGGCAAATCAGCCGATTATCAATGCTAATTCTGGATACAATTAAGTGAGCCTGATATAATACACTTGTTTTTGTCACAGGGCAAAAAAGATTATAAAAGCTGTGTTTAGTTTTACTCCGGTTTGTTGACAGGGATTTGTTCTTGATGCCATAATGGATTATGGCGAAGGAAACCCGAAAGTACTCCGACAGGGCCAAATATATTGCCGCTGCAGTATCAAAAAGAAGAAAACACCTTAAATATTTAGTTGTCCAAGAGGCAGGAGGGAAATGCCAAATTTGTGGATATAAACGATACACGGGTGCCCTAGAGTTTCATCACTTAAATAATTCAGAAAAAAGGTTTGAACTTTCGGTTAGAGATCTAACTAAGAGTTGGACTGAAATTATCAAAGAGGTACACAAATGTCTGCTTTTGTGCGCCAATTGCCATAGAGAAATCCACGCCGGATTGGTTAAATTACCTAAAGGCTAAGATTTTTGCTATAATTTGGGCGTTCTTTGATATTCCTCGGTGGCGCAGTGGTAGCGCGGTCCCCTGTGGAGAAACGCAGCTTTCTGAAGAAATTCAGATTGAAAAATCGGGCTAATTCGGGGAAGTCCAATAATTGGATAATCCCGAGCTAAATCACACAAAAATGTGTGTAAATGTGTAGAGACTATATACCCGATTCCCAAAGTTGGGAAATAAGATAGTCCAGACCTTTTGGTAACAAAGGGGCATCTGTAAGGGAAAGGTCGTAGGTTCGAATCCTACCCGAGGAGCCTAGATCGATTCTGACGCCCCGGTTTAGTTTTAATTTAAACTATAAATTTTTGAGAAAGAAACCTATATGGTGTTACTCTAAAGTTCATGGAAACGAAAGATATTTCAACAGTTGAGTTGGGTTTGTCTGCGGTTGAGGAATATTTAGAGCAGATCGATAGGTTGGAAAGGGAGGGTTTAGATAAAGTTAGAAATCCTCAGGGATCATTACCACAGAATTGGGGAAAGGCAGTGAAAGATTTCATGATAGCTAAAGCAGGGGCTGAAAATATGAAATTAATACCCCTTATCAAAGCTGAATGGGAAGCTCCGATTTCTGTTGATACCCAACAACTGAAACCTTCGCCTATTGGGAAGCCGATGGAGGGGGCAGAATTAGATGTAACAGGACATATTTCTGAAAGTACTTTATGGTTGATAGACAGCTCCGAGAACACAATGCAAACAATGATAAGATTGGCCGTTAAGGGTCCTGAGGGTACGGAATTGGTAGATTTTTACTCTACTCCAGTCTATCCTGGATTTGCTAAAACCGAAGATGGACGTATGGCAAATGTTCAAGCAACTGAAGCCTCCAAGGCTCGTAACATTTTGGCTTACTTCGAGAGCAATCCTTTAAAAGAGGTCTTGGGCTGGGTACCCATACATGAAATAGCCGAGCACAAGGTTCCTTCTTACGAATAATTTAAACTTAATTCAAGGGCCGTACCTCTTGTATTGTTCTAATATTATCCATATACACGCCCCAAAGTTGGCCCCAAAATCTGTCCCTTGCTTGAAGATTGACTGATTAAGGCCTATAATGCTGTCAGCACCTTGGCAGTATCAAATATTTAAACCCAACATTTTGATTCCAAAAGGAGGATATCATGGGCGATTTTGATGTTTTCGACGAGTGGGGTAACTTTAAGGGAAAATTTACACCTGTAGGAGGAGGCGGAGAAGGTTGTTTAATCGGTATTGCTCTTCTTGCGGTTGTCTTTTTTTTCTGGGTTGCCTACATTATCCTGAAATATCTTTTTAAGGGTCTTTCCTACCTGGTAAAGAATGGTATTAAATCCATAAAAGAGAAGAATTACGGCGCCGGTATAGCTTATCTTTTGATACCGTCTATATTGGCAGTAGTCATATTATTTTTATGGATTGGCAGTATTTCAAACCATGGAGTACCGGTAAGCGTGAGTGGTTCACAACCTCAATACAAGAGTGTTGAACCCTCAGCTATAACCAACCCTGTAACGGAAGCCCCGACCGCCAGTCAGCAACAACAACCGCAACAACAAGGATTTGTGTGTGGTTCAAACCTCGTATCACAGCTGCAAGTTGGAATGATAGTACGTGTTGAAGATGAAACCGACCTCTGCAACCGCATAAGAAGTGGCCCGGGAACGGATCGTAGCATATTGTCCTGTGCAGAACCGAACACAAAAATGGAAATAATTGGCGGACCAGAATGTTCTCAATACCCTTTCTGGAAAGTTAAGATCTTAAGTGGTCCTTCTGCGGGACAAATAGGTTGGACCGCCGGGGGCGATTCAACGAGACAATGGCTTATACCAGTACAGTAAATATTTGATGCAAAAAAGATGCAAAAGGGACACGCCTTGAAAAGCAATTTTCAAAGAAACGGTCCCTGTTTTTATTCAAAAATTGTCCTTATACGCGAACAGTAGCTTTTAAAACTCATTTGTGTTATATTGCGGGCGTAATTATTATAAATCAGCACATATGAGTTTACCTGAATCCAGTCAAAACATATCAAGAAGAGATTTTTTAAAAGTGGCGGGATTAGGGATAGCAGGACTAGGAGTAGCTGCAGCATTTAAACCCTTTGGGCTTGAGACTTTTAAAGGACTTGAGCGTGAAGTGGCTCCAAACGAGCACCCGTTTAAATTGTATATCGACCCTATTTTGGTTCCTGATATGCAGTTTGCAAAGGAAAATTTGCCAAAATACATCGCTGATATGAATTACATTTTGGGAAAAAACACCAATAGACATTTTAACTTCAATCCGGAAACGGATATTGTTTTAACCGAAGAACCGCCCTCATCGAATATGTGTCCGGATTGCTCCGGTGTAGGATATGAAGTTTGGGCGGATGTTCAGCCAACTGCTCCAGGCTATCTGTATTCATATGGAGGGCGTCAGGGGTGTACCATGAGCTGCACAGGAGTTTTGGCAGGGTTACATTGGACTAGAATTTATAATCCGGATGAACTTACGGCTGGCAGTCAGCAACTTCACGATTATTGGATTCAGGTCGACCATATGCTCCATGAATTTGCGCATGATTGTGGGGCCGGGATGGGTGAATATTACAATCTGGCAACAGTGAATGATTCCACAGGAATAGAACCCTTGTTAAATATTGATCTTTATGATCCAAACGATGCCTTCTGGAGTGATAAAAAAGATTTTTTTCCGGACCTTATGCTTAGGCTTGCTTATGACAATCCCCTTATTGGAAACCCAAAAAGCAGACCCGATTTATTAGATAAGACAAAGTTTGGTGATCTTACCGCAGCAATTATCAATGGAAATTACTTCAAAAACTTCCCAATTTTGGATTATTCGAATTTACAAATTGAAATCGTTAACAAAAGAACCAATATGCCAATTCCTGATGTAAACATAAAATTGTGGAATATAAGGGGAACATCGGGTAATCCGGCAATTCTCCTTCAGGATTCTGTATCTGACGAAACGGGAAAATTCTTATTTGATTGGGAATCACCCGGAAGTGCTCACGGCAACTATAATTTCCTGAGACTAGTTAAAGTCTACAAAGACGGCTATGAATCTTCTGCAAAGTATATTTCTATTTTCGATGCTGATATTCAACTGTTTTTACAGGGTAGGGATATGTTTTCTGCAAAGATTGCAATGGAGCCCGAATTAAATCAATTCTTTTTACCATTTATCTCCAAATCGGGATTTTCCTCCGATTATTAAGTAAGGTGGCCTCAAGAACAGGATGCTTAGTTGACTTCAACTATTTTGATTATTGGGCTTAAGAGCCGTATAATCTCCTCCCAAGATGGGACAAGAAAAATTATCGGGCCATTTAGAACAATTTTCAACAGACGGACTCTCTTTGGAGGAAGATCGAAAGCTAGTTGAACTTCTTTCCAAATGGAAAGGCGGGCGCATTTCTACTCCCGTTTTCACCGAAATTGCCCGAATGATACCGCAACCAATCGTTGAAGTCGTCCTTTTCAGAGAAAGTGAAGGAGTTTTAGAAACACTCCTTATTCCCAGGCCTGTAGATGATATTGTCTGGCCAGGAATGTATCACACTCCCGGTACGGCTCTTCGCGCTTCAGACTACTCCCGAGAAGACCAAAATCCGCTTAACGGCTCCTTTGAACGAATCCAAAACGGTGAGATTGAGGGTAAATTCCGAAGTGCTCCAATTTTTATCGGCCGGCTTTATGGCTTGTCACGTCGCGGACCCTCGGTATCCGAAATATATTTTACGGAACTGGCAGACGGGTTTGATCGGCCACACCATCTCTGGTATCCCGTCGATAAACTGGCAGAAAATCCACAGTTTATTCAAGAACAACTTAAGCATGTACTTTGGGCTGCAGAGCAATACAAAAACAGAATTAAGAGTTACCAAACTCAAAAATAAAATCACTTAGCAAACATTCTCTACAAATTTTGCTAAAATCAAATAATGAGCATTAACAAAACCTGGCATTTGACTAACAAAATGCCCAAAAACCCAACCTTGGACCAAAGAGTCAAATGGCACGTTGAACATGCCAAAAATTGCAACTGTAGACCGCTTCACGGAAAAATCCTCGAGGAGATTAAAAAGAGGTATCAAGGACAGTTGATGTAGGGAAAACGGAAATCTTCTTGGTTGTCGGGAAATATTGGTTCTGGATCCGGACGGATACCTGCTTCGATTTTCTGAAGATCTGGGAGAAAAACAGTCTTAAATTATTCTTTTTTGGCTAAAGCTTTCTTTTTGGCGGTTTTGGCTTTCTTTTTAGAAGCAATAACTATTTCTTCAACTTTTTCAGGTTTTACTTCCACTCTCTTTTGTTCCATAACCGGTGCCGGAGCAAGAATCCCTAAGATTTTATCCAGTTTACGGTTAATAGCATCCAATTGATCGTTGTTTTGCGGTCTGGCCTCGTTTCTACCGGCAAAATCCGGTCTTCTTGAACCTCTATCCTGGAAACCTCTTGAATCTCCTCCACCCTGTTGTTTTTCAAAACATTCACTGCAATAAACGGGTTTCGAGCCGGTGGGTCTGAAAGGAACTTCGCAGTCCTTTCCGCAATTGCTGCAGACGGCACTGTGCATTTCTCTTCTTGGTCCACGATCACCACCAAAACTGCGTCTGCCAAAATCTCTTCGGCCACCAAAGCTTCTGCCTCCACCTCTGTCGTCTCGACCATAATCTCCCATATGTTAAGTATTTTACCACACTCCCGGCATAATAACGAGCCTTAATCAGTCAATATCCGAAAGAACCTTTTTGAGATGAAGCTGGTATAAGAGTTTGCCCCCATTCTTTCCCGCATGTTTCGTATACTAAAGCCCAATTCCATGAGTGTCAAACCTTTTTTTAAACCACGAAATGGGGATTGTCTTTTTAAACCTCAAGTATTAAAAAGAAGTAATGAAGGGTTTTCTTAATTTTATCCGCGAGCAGGGAGTGGTTGGTTTGGCGGTTGGTTTTATTCTCGGTGGCGCCGTTTCCAAAGTGGTGGCCTCCCTGGTTTCCGATATTATTAATCCTCTTTTAAGTGTTATCTTGGGCACAACGGCCGGCCTTAAGGACACTTATCTTCTTATTGGTCCAATTAAGCTTCTGTGGGGTAATTTTATTGCGACCTTAATTGATTTTGTGGTTATTGCCCTGGTTGTTTACTTTGGCGTTAAACTGCTAAAATTGGATAAGCTGGATAAAAAGAAAGAATAATTAAAAATGAAAACAGTCCTTATTCTAATTGTTTTTCTCCCCATTACTTTGTGCATCATCGGCTTCTTTCTTTTGGTCGGTAAACTTCTGAAGAATGCCAAGGCCGACAGCTGGGAAGGCAAAGTCACTGATAAAACCTACAACGAGAAAGAGGATGATGGTAAAACCGAACATTTTTACACCCTGGTTATTGAAACAACCAAGGGAATGCAGAGAAAAATCGGTGTCTCCTCCGCTGAATATGCCAAAGCCAAAGTCGGTGACAAATATTTAAAAGTCAAAGGCGAGTTAAAGCCGAAGAAGATATAAGACCGCCATCCCCAGTAGAGCTCCTAATAAATCAAGCAATAAATCGTTTCTGGTATCTTTCCTGGTTAATTTAATTGTTATTCTCTTGGGTAAATAGGTGTAGCGAAAATATTCGTAGATTTCCCACAAAACACCGGTTACAAGCGTCAGGACAACGGCCATTATTTTATCTTTGGTTAAGGCAAAAAAGAGAAGGCAGGTCAACAGACCCCCGACAAAATGAAAGTGGGCATAATAGGCGTCTTTTTTAATGTTAAAAACCCGACCGCAAATCTCGGAAATTAGAAAAACCAAGGCTAATCCAATTAAGGGAATTAAGAATTGTGGCATTCTTCCTTAATCCTACCCTACTTTCAACCCCTTAGACAAATGTTTTATTCCCGATTGTATTTAACTCACATTTCCCATTAAAATAACTGGCATAACCGTTTTTCAATGAAAATCGTACTTTTTCTAATCGACTTTCTTTTGCACCTGGATGTCTATCTGGGTCAGATTATTTCCACTTATGGTTTTGCCACCTACGCTATTTTGTTTGTCATTATTTTTATTGAAACGGGTTTAGTGGTAACACCTTTCTTGCCGGGCGATTCCCTTTTATTTGCGGCCGGAGCTTTTGCGGCTTTGGGTTCCTTAAATTTCTTTTTGCTCCTGATTGTTTTGGCTGTGGCAGCCGTTTTGGGTGATACGGCTAACTATTGGATCGGGCACTTTTTTGGTGAGAGACTCATTGCTAACCCGAAAATACCGATTAAAAAGGAGCATATCGAAAAAACCCATCAGTTTTTCAATAAATACGGTGGGAAAACAATTATCTTGGCCCGTTTTGTCCCGATTGTCAGAACCTTTGCTCCCTTTGTCGCCGGTATTGGTAAAATGCATTACGGTAAGTTTCTTTCTTTTAACGTCATCGGCGGTGTAGCTTGGGTGGTCATTGCTACCTCGGCCGGTTATTTCTTCGGCAACATTCCCGTCGTTAAGGAAAATTTTTCCTTGATTATCTTTGCCATAATCATCCTCTCTGTCCTTCCGATGGCTTTTGAAATTATCAAAAGCAAATTAAAAAAAACGGATAAAAAAAGTTAACTCCACGGTCGGGCTTCAAATCGAAGGTCAAAACAAAAAAACGAGCCGGATGTTGTCTTATTTTAAAAATAAGAGCATCCGGCTCAAAACTAAATATCGAAAGGGCCCTTACGGGTAAGGTGTGAATGTGAAGCTTTTAATTATCACTTCTACCGTACCTGCAGGTGGGACACTTGGATGGAAAAGCCACAAATTTATTCTGGCCTGTTCCTTTCCTTCAGGAGGAATATTGTCCCCGGTGTAGTTCCAAGACTGAATTATCCCGTTTGGATCAAGAAAGCTCCTCAGGCCTTCAAAGGTCTTAAACAGGACTGCTGTGGGTGTCCACTTAAATCCGCTGGTCGAGTTCGACCCCGGCAGTGTGGTCTCCCAACGATATATATTCGCAGACTCCCAATAGGGCTGTACCACAAACTGGGAATTAGCGTAACCCGGATCATCCCAGCGGGAATACTCAATATCTATCTCCCGGTAGTAATAATCCGAACTGGTATCATCCCAGGTGAACATGCCCAAGACCGCGTTCTTGTCCAAAAGGCCGACATCGGTTCCCAGTTGAAAAACATAGGTTCCGTAGCCCAAAAACGAGGTGTTCACTACCTCAGTGCAGTACCATACTCCTCCGTGGTTAACGATTTTAAGATGCAATCCCGCACTGTCGACAAAAACATCGTTAACGTCACTGGAAAAGTAGTTAGGACCAGGACCAGCCGGTGCAACCGAATCTTTGACCTGCCAGGTATAACCCGAAAAGGATATCAACCTGAAAGAACAGGTCCTATCGGCATAGGTATAAGCGACCGCGTGGCTGAATATCTCTCCGGGAATCTCGGCATATCCACCAGATTGAGGCGGAGTGTAACCGTTGGGAACCAGAAAGGCTGCAAACCTGGTTGCCAATCCGTCATTGCCACCCGTATTTACGTACGATTCCCAGGTACCGTTACCGGCAATCGTCGTTAACGGACTGGCAAAAGTTGGTTTTGTCCACCAACCGCCCGATACAAAGATGTAAATCGCAACCTTATACTGGGCCGGAACAACATTGGCGACGTTTCCTTTCAGTTTTTCGCCTGACCGACAGGGAGGAACATAGGTAATGTTAATCCCAGCCGAAATATAATTATTCATGATCATCGGAAGATAAACTTTATACTCTTCCGTTTGGGCCTGGGCTGGGGAAGCATTTACCCCAAAGGCCGACAATACAAAAACCACCAACAAGACCCCTTTTAAGGCGCGCATGGTTTTTTACTCCTTTCTGAAGAAAGTGTCTGAATTTGCCCCTCCGATATGTTAAAGGGCGAGGCTTATCCTAATACAAATGAAGCCAAAAAGCAAGATTATGGGGTTAAATCACCTCAAACCAGTCGATCGGGGTTTCATCATCCGGTTCGCCATTGTAGTTGACCGTTATCTCTTCACCCTTTTTAATCGGTCTTAAAGCACGATAAACCATATTCTCGGTTTTGAAGTTTTGTTTCCAATCGGCGTTGGGGTCATATGCGTGGTTATAAATTGAGCCATACCCAAGAACAACCGAACCGCTGCGGGTGCTTCTCCAGGGATAAATGTAATAAGCCAGAATGGTTTTTTCGCAGCTCTTCCTCTCTTTGGGGGTAACGTTAATCACCGGACAATTTTCAATTATCTCCCCTACCTTGAAATCCTTTAAGGCAAAAACGCCCCGCCCCTTACCCGGAATTCTTTTAACGGCAATGACTTTTTTCATTCTTAAAAGAGTATATCGAAAAAGCATCTTTCAAAAAAGGGTAATTTTGGAAGACTATCCTATAAGCTTGAAGTTTTAACCATCTTGTGTTAATATCTAGCCTGCCAAAAGCGGCAAAATAGGTATTATTTACCTTGTTTTTATCAGTCTTGTACATTCAAAAAAGGAGTTAATGCATGTTTGCAAACATCAGCAATGAGGATTTCCTCGAGAAATGCACGTTATTGCCTGTCGAAAGAGCAGACCCTGAGAAGTTTGAACTTAAACCCGGCCCTCAGGATTTTGAAACCAGGATCGAGTTGCGTGACAATCTTAAAAGGAGATTTCCCGACCGGGAATACAGTTTTGAAAGTCACGACGGTGTTCCCATCTTACAGGTTAAAAGAATCAGATAAGGAGGATTTAAAAATGTTACAAATGAAGATTTTTAATGGTCCACATCCTGATGAGGAAGTTAACAAATGGATTCAAATAAACTTGGATCCAATTTGCGATATAGTAATTCTTCCAAACATTGACAACGGGGGCGAGGTTCGGTCCGTTACTATCACCTACAAGGTGTCCGAACCAAATCAAATTAAAGAAGTTTAAACATGCAAGACCAAACACCTGATAAGGGATTAGTTTTTAAAAACTATATTATTCCCAAGTCAGGTGTTTTTTTTATTTCTAAATAAATTAATAGTGCTCCTCGCTAGCCATTGCCTCGGCTTTCGTTTTATGAATCGTTCCGTCTTTGTGATTTGGCGGACTGTAAACGGTGTACAGTTTTAACTCTTCGGTTTGAGAATTATTAATCACGTTATGGTTTGTTCCAGCCGGAACAATCACCGCTCCAGCATTGCCGACGATATGTTCCTCATCGTTTAAGATAAACTTGGCTTCGCCTTTCTCCAGGCGGAAGAATTGGTCAACCGTTTCATGAACTTCCATTCCAATCTCCTCCCCCGGTTTTAAACACATCAAAACCAATTGGGCGTGCTTGCCGGTAAAAATTACTTTCCGAAAGTATGAATTTGCCAGTGTTTCTTCTTCAATTTTACCTACGTATCCAATCATTTATTTGTTTCACCCCCTTTTTATTTATTTTACCAGAAAAACATCCTTGCATTTATGTTTTGGTTATAGAAGAATGAATTAATGCCTAAAGGAAAACAGCCGTTTATCATTCTTCTTTCTTTAACCGTCATTATTCTGGTTGGTTTTGTTTCCTTCTTGATTCAATCGGATAACGCAAAGAAAGCTTTAACGGCCCAAAAGACAAAACTTTTGAACGATCAAAAATTTACCACCTTCAGGGACGGCTACTTCAGGGTTGATTACCCCTACTGGCCGGATTTGGATCAAAAATATCTGTTGGAACCAAAAACGGTCAAAAAAGCCGTTAATAACAACAACTGTAGCTTGGTTATTACCAAAAACACCCTGGCCAAAAACCAAACTTTCAAGGATTATGTTGAAAACACCTTAAAAGAACAGGGATCCAAATACGAAAGCGTTAAAATCATTACCAAAAATATTTCCGATACTGAGTCGACCCTTGTCGGCAAGTTAACCGTATCGGGAGTGACTCTTTATTCGTATTCCAAAGGCTATCTGACCAAGGCCAATGGCGTTTATTCGATTGCCTTTATCTCTCCCCAAAAAGACTTTGCCTTAGCCTGTTCCCCCTTCCTGGAAAAAACTTTTGGGAGCGTAAAGATAAATTAATACTTTCTTTTTTTATTTAAAGCCTTATTCTAAATATTAAGTTAAAATGACTTCTGATGAGCCCCCGGGTACAAAGCTGTACGGTGTAACGGTTTTTATTTCAAACCTGTCAGAGGATGTGTGGCCCTTTATCTCCAATATTACCGACGAAAAAGCCAAACAGATTGAGATTGAGGAAAATGCCAACCTGGCCGACCGGGACCTATTCTCCCTGGCCGGTGAGGACCGCATTGTTTTGATTACCCCCAAACCCGTTTCCAAAGAATTTATTGAATATTTCTTATCCGTTTTCGGCAAAAAAAGAATTGAAGTTTTGGTTCCGGATGTCCATACCGGACGTATTTGCGACGATATCATTAAAGACCAAAAAATAATGAACGCCCTGGTCACGATTGCCAATTCACACAAGAAATTAACCCTCGTTTCCTATTCCACCTCCCCACCTTTCCTAAAGCTGATTAGGGCCTTAAAAGAAAAAGGGCTTAATGTTTATACCCCGGAATCTCCGGAAGAAGAAGATGCCTGGACGGTCAACTTTTTTGGGAGCAAATCCGGAATCAGGCAATTGGCCCAAGAAGGGCGGGCCGAGGAACCCGATTTAATCATGCCCAAAGGCTTTATCTGTTCCGGAATTGATGACGCGGCTAAGATTGCGGCCAAAAAATACCTGAAAGAAGACGGTGTCGTTATTAAAACCAACAAAGGCCATTCCGGAATGGGTGTTTTAATTTTTAGACCCGGAGATTTGCCGTCCACTTATAAGGAGGCTGAAAATGCGATTCTTTTAAAACTCAAGGCCGATTCTTATTGGGAGAAGTTCCCGATTGTCGTGGAAGAGTTGATTGTTCCCAGTCTGGTCATTGGCGGCGGCTTCCCCAACGTTGAGTTTAAAATTCTGAAAAACGGCCGGGTGGAATTTCTTTATTTTTGCGGTATGCGGATTACCAAGGAGGGTGTTTTTGAGGGTATTGAGTTAAACGACGATGTTATTTCCGACAGGATTGAGGCGCAAATGATCGATACCGGTTTTTACATCGGCGAAAAATACAGCCAAACAGGCTACCGGGGTTATTTTGATCTTGATTTCATTGTCGCCCGTAACGGAAAAGTCTATGTTAACGAATCAAACGTGCGAAGAACCGGCGGTACGCACGTTTTTGAAACGGCCAAAGAACTTTTTGGCAAAGACTTTATGTACGATGTCTTTGTCTTATCCGACAACGTCCTGCCTTTAAAGAAAAAGTACTCTTTTGGAGAGCTCCTTAAGCTTTTTAAACCAATTTTATTTTCCAGAAAAAGCAAAGAGGGTTTGGTTGTTGTCTCGGAAAATCTCCTCACGCAAAATAAACTGGCCTACATTATCTTTGGTCGAAACAAGAAAAGAGCTTTGGAAACCGAAGAAAAAATGAAGAATCTTCTTATTTGAGATTAATTGTTTTTCCCCCGACAATCGCCCTGGCAATCTTTTTATGAGCACTGGCTAAAATCCGACCAAAAGTCGGCTGCGAGATTTCCATTTTGACAGCCGCTTCTTTTTGTTCCAAGCCGTCAACTTCATACAGTTTTAAAGCTTCGAACTCGTCAGCCATCAAAACCTCTTCTCCCGTTGCCTTTTCTTTAGGCTCAAAGCAACGGCAGAAGGGTTTACATTTCAAACACCTGTGAATTTTTGGTCTGGTCATTCCTCTTTTTCCTCCTCTTCGTCTTCCTTTTTCTGACAGTGGTCACAATTTTTACAAAATTCTTTACACTTTTCGCAATCACAGCAACAACATTTTTTATCTTTATCGTTACAGCAACCGGTCATGATAAGCTTTCACCTCCCTTTTCCATCTTGATTTATGAATATATATTCATTATATTGGTTCTGTCAAGATAGGGAAAGAGGTAATTGCCAAGAAAATAAGTTTTGGGATAAGATTAAAAAACAATGAAAAAATTTCCCCTAATAATTGGTCTGGTCACCGTCTTGGCGGTTATCTTGGGTGTTTTTGTCTTCTCGAAAAATACCGAGAACCCCAACCCCGCCAATTATGAATATTTCTGGAGCACAACTTGTCCTCATTGTGCCAATGTTGCAGCTTTCTATGATGCCTGGACCAAAAAAGATTCTATTAAGATTGATAAATTGGAAGTTTCGGGAAATACAGCTAATGCCAGAAAACTAATCCAAAGAGGAAATAGTTGCAAGTTGCCCCAAGGGGAACTTGGAGCCGTTCCTCTCCTTTTTACCCCAGACGGAAAGTGCATTGCGGGCGACACGCCGATTATTGATTTTTACAAAAGCTTATGAAGAAGCTAATCCCAATTTCCCTTTTTATCAGCATCTCCAAACTCTTTCTGGCTCCCGTTGCCTTAGCAATGTGCCCTTTGTGTACGGTAGCCGTTGCCGCAGGCTTGGGACTATCCCGATATTTGGGAATCGACGATACGATCTCCGGCTTATGGATTGGCGGAATTATTGTTTCAACCTCGTACTGGTTTTCGGAATGGCTAAAGAAAAAATACAAGGTTAACTTCTTTTATCAGAACGAGTTAGTTTTATTTCTTTCCTACGCTCTTGTTTTTATTCCTCTTTATTTTACCGGGATTGTTGGACACCCTCTAAATACAATTTTGGGCATCGATAAACTGATTTTTGGTACGGCCGTCGGTTCCGTTCTTTTCTTTTTAGCCTCGATGTTGAGTGATTTTATCAAGAAAAAGAGAGGTAAAATTCTTTTCCCTTATCAAAAAATTGCCATTCCGGTTTTTGTTCTTACGCTTGCCGGTGTTATACTCTACTTTGTACTCAGATGAACAAGTTTAAAGACCTTTTAGACAAGGTCGAAGCCGTATCCAAAGAAAAAAAGATTGATCTCTCCTCCGGTGAAGATCTTTCTGTTGGAATAATGAACCTGATCGGAGCCGAAGAGCACCTTTTTTACACCTTCGAAAAAACCAAAAACAAAAATTATCTTGATCTTTTAAACGAAGTCCGGTTGATGCGGACGGAGTTGATGCGGGACATCATCAAGGATTATGAAGGTGAAACCTGGTGCATCGGCAAACACTTTTTAGCCGCATCAATGAGGCTCATGGAAGTGGGCACCAAAGAATTAAAAAAAGGCGATAAGGATAAAGCCGCTGATCTTTTTGATAAATCATACAAACTCTATTCCCTCTTTTGGGGCTTGGTTTTAAAAACAGTTAAGGAAAAAGATATTCAGGAAATGGGTGAAGAAATAACCATTCTTGACGAAAAAGGAAATAAAAAAGGCCAGGCTTCCGTTTTTGACAAATTAGAAGTTCTTCTTAAAAAGGCTCTCGATTGCTGCCGCGAATAAATTAGTCCAAATAATCCTGCAGTTTCTTTCGGCGTGAGGGGTGTTTTAATTTCCTTAAGGCTTTGGCTTCAATTTGTCGGATACGCTCTCTTGTGACTCCGAAAACTCTTCCTACTTCCTCCAGGGTCATTTGTTTATTGCCTTCCAAACCAAATCTTAATTTCAAAACTCTGGCTTCCCTATCCGAAAGTGTTGCCAAAACTTCATCCAGGTGGTTTTTCAAAAGCTGCTTTGAAGCTGCATCAACCGGGGATAATTGACTTTCATCAGGTATAAAATCGCCGAGGAAACTTTCCTGATCCTCGCCAACCGGGGCTTCAAGGGAGGTCACTTCCTGAGCAATCTTGAAAATCTCCCTGACCCTATCCGGTTCCAATTCCAACTCACCGGCAATTTCTTCATGGGTCGGTTCTCTGCCTAATTCCTGCATGAGCCTTCTTGAAGTTCGGTATAGTTTGTTAATGGTTTCGACCATATGAACCGGAATTCTGATTGTTCTGGCCTGATCGGCGATGGCCCTTGTTATGGCCTGCCTAATCCACCAGGTGGCGTAGGTCGAGAACTTAAAGCCTTTCCGCCAATCGTACTTCTCAACGGCTCTTATAAGTCCCTGATTGCCTTCCTGAATCAGATCAAGTAAGGATAAGCCTCTCCCGATATATTTTTTGGCAATGGAGACGACTAATCTTAAGTTGCTTTCCGTCAATTTATCTTTGGCCTTTTTTTCGCCCTTTTCGTATTTCTTGGCCAGTTCGACTTCCTGTTCGGCATCAAGTAAGGGAACCTTGCCGATTTCCCGAAGATATTGTCTGACCGGATCGGTCGATTCAGCCCCTTCCAGTTTGGAAAGAATTTCAATCTCTCTGTCTAATTTCTCCTGGGCTTTCTCGTCGGTATCAATTTCGGAAGGAGTAACCGATTCGAAAACATCAATGTTTTCACCCTGGAGTTTATCGTAGAAATCATCTAACTCGGGGATACGATTTTCGGCATCAGGAAAGACCTCCAAGATATCTTCTTGAGTTAAAAATCCCTGATCACGGCCTTTTTTGATTAAATTTTGAACGGGTTTTCGAATCATACAAAAATCTGCCTGTTTATTGGGCTTCTTGAAGAATTATACCCCCGTTTCCTTTAAGTTTAAACTTAGAAAGTTTTAGCGATAATTCGCTGAATTTTTTTTGAGTATCTTCAAGCTTGGCTTTTTCGCCTTTTTCTTCGAACTCCCGTATTTTAGCACTTAGAGCTTCCAGTTGTCTACGCAGGGAAAGAATTTCCAATTCCGTAATGCAAACGTCAAATTCCCGAACCAGGCGTTCGTCATCCTCAATGATATCGGCAAGATCTTTTAAGGTCATTTCGGCATAGCCATGGACCAGCTCTTGGGGCAAAAAGTGGGCAAAGTCGGAAACCGAGAATTCTTTTTTATCCTTCATGTATTCCTCAAAAACTTCATAAATCCGCTTCGGCAAGGGCGTCACAAAGAAATGGCCGACTTTCTTGGTCAATAAAACTTCGGGGTTGGTCTGGAAAGCAATCGTCAAAAGCCGCTCCTCCAGTAGCTGCTGTCTGGTTTTTTCTTCCTTCTGAAGGAAGGTGACGACCTTTTTCTCTTCCGCTTCTTTTCCAACCAGATCAATTTCCTCAGCCACCACCTGGGCCGGAACTTTAAAGCGGTTGGCCACTATCTCAATATAATGGGCCTGGACAATCTTATCCGGAATGGA
>DIAR01000040.1 GCA_002415845.1 Candidatus Woesebacteria bacterium UBA5073 | reverse complement strand
TTTTGTTTTCCGAGGGCTTTAATAAGATTATTCACAAAGAAGAGAGCGGCTATATCAGTTTTTTTACCGGTCTTCTTTTTCTTTTTGGTGTTTTTGTGGCCTGGTATATTTTTTCGACATATTTAACTTAAAAAAGCTATAATGCAGATATGCAATTTTCCGAAGCGTCTTCATACCTGGAACGTTTAGAAAAAACCGCTTCCCGAAACCAGATTACCGAAATTCTCTCCGACCTTTACAAGAAGTGTAGCAAAGAGGAAATTGACAAAATTACCTACCTGGTTTTGGGTCAATTGGCCCCCAACTATAAAGGCATTGTCTTAAACATTGCCGAGAAGATGATGTTTCGGGTTTTTTCAAAAGCTTACAAAATGGAGATTGGTGAGGTTAGGAAACTGTTTAAGGTTAAAGGTGATTTGGGGGAGGTGGCCCTGAGTTTAGCTAAATCCAAGAAAGATCTGTCAGTTGTCGAAGTTTATGAGCGTTTAATGGCTATTTCTGAAGCCGGAGGAGCCGGCAGTCAGGAAAGAAAAGTCGTTTTAATGGCCGAACTTCTGTCTTCCTTAAACCCTTTAAGTGCCAAGTATGTGTCCAGAATTCCGGTCGGTAGACTTCGACTTGGTTTTTCCGACATGACCATTCTTGATTCTTTATCCTTCATGCTCACGAAAGATAAATCAAAAAGAAAGGAAATTGAAAACGCCTTTAATGTTTCCTGTGACATTGGCCGGATTGCTTCTCTTATCAAGGCTAAAGGAATGAACGGAATTAAAGATATTACACCACAAGCGGGAATTCCAATAAGACCTTCCTTATGCGAGAGGCTGCCTTCGGCCGAGAAAATCCTGGAAAAAGTTGGTAAAACGGTTTATGTTGAACCTAAATATGACGGCTTTAGAAGTCAGATTCACATTTATGAGGAAGAGGGAAAGAAAAAAGTAGCCATTTTCTCCCGAAATCTGGAAAGCACGACCGCCATGTTTCCCGATTTGGTTGAGGTAATTGAGAAAATTAAAGTTAAGTCGGCCATCTTTGACGGTGAAGCCATTGGCTATGATCCCAAAAACGACAAATTCCTGCCTTTCCAGGAAACCATCCAAAGAAAAAGAAAGCACGGTATTGAGAAGGCAGCCGTTGATTTTCCTTTAAGACTTTTTCTTTTCGATGTTCTTTTCCTGAATGGTAAATCTTTATTGGAAGTACCGTTTTCCGAAAGAAGAAGTTTTTTGGAAAAAGTTGATTTAGGGGGAACAAAAACAATCGAAATTGCCAGGCAAGTTAAAACCGACAACGCCGATACAATTCGGGATTTAATCAAGAAATATCTCTCCGAAGGTTTGGAAGGAGCCGTTATTAAAAAGATTGATGCCCCATATAAAGCCGGGGGCAGGGGATACCACTGGGTTAAATACAAAAAAACCACCGTTAAGGGAGTGGCTGACACGATTGACTGCCTGGTTTTGGGGGTTAATAAAGGCAAGGGGAAAAGAACCGGTTTTGGCGTTGGGGCTTTTTTGGTGGGAATTAAAGACAAAGACACTTTTAAATCCGTTTCTAAGATCGGAACGGGCTTGTCCGATGAACAGTGGCGGGAATTGGACAGAAGAACCAGAGCGCTGGAGGTTAAAGTCAAACCGACTTCATATGAGGTAGACAAGAATCTAACTCCCGATGTTTGGGTCAAGCCTTCGCTGGTGGTGGAAATTTTGGCGGATGAAATAACCCGAAGTCCGATTCACAAGGCCGGACTGGCCTTGCGATTCCCCAGGTTAATTAAGTTCAGGGACGAAAAGGGACCAAGTGAGGTAACCACTTTGGAGGAGCTCCAAAAACTTTATCAGATGCAGAAAGTTTAATTCTTTTCATAATTCTTCTTGACTAAAGATAAACATCGTGAAATCATCAAAGTAGATTGGGGGTGAATTATTAAAAAATGAGCGGATTAAAGAAAAATGTAGCCGGTGCCTTAGCTTACGTGCTGGGTCCTATTACCGGTGTTATCTTTTTAATTATTGAGAAAGATCCTTTTGTCAGATTCCACGCTATGCAGTCGATTGTTGTTTTCGTTATTTTATTTGCTGCACAGTGGATTTTTGGTTTAACCATTGTTTTATTAGCCTTAGTTCCAATTGTCGGAATAATTTCCTTTGTCCTTTGGCTTTTATGTATTTACAAAGCCTGGATGGGAGTGGAGTGGGAAGTTCCGGGTCTTGGAAAATTAGCCAGGAAACTGGTTAAGAAAGTCTGATCTAAAGACACGAAAAAAGGATGAACAATCAACTTGTGATGAGTTGGTTGTTCTTCTTGTTTTAAACTTCTTTTTTTCTCCCCCCTTTCCTTCATGATACAATTGTTCTAATGAAGCTAATTGTTGGTTTGGGCAACCCGGAAGAAAAATACACAAATAACCGCCATAACGTTGGCTACCTCTTCATTGATGAGCTCAAAAAAGAAAAGAACCTGAAGGATGTTATTGCTTTGAAAACCAACACCTTCATGAACTCTTCGGGAGAAGCGGTTAAGAGATATGTTGATAAATATAAGGCTTCTTTGGATGACCTTTATATTGTTCATGATGATCTGGATATTCCGATAGGATCTTTTAAGATTCAAAAGGGGGTTGGTCCTAAACTCCATAATGGTCTTTCCTCTATTGAAAGCCTTCTTGGTTCGTCGGATTTTCTCAGAATAAGAATCGGGGTAGATAACCGAAAAGCGGAGGAAAGAACGCCGGGGGAGGAGTATGTACTGCAGGATTTTGAGCCGGAAGAACGGCTTACTATAGATAGTACGATCAAATTAGTTATCCAAAAGTTAATCCATGGCAAATAAGATAAAAGGTTTTTCCACCTTAGGGGATGTCTTGAAAAAGTTCGATAATGACGAAGACAAATATATTTCCTTCGAGTTTCAAAAATACGGTTATGAGTTGGCTGACCAGTTGGGGGACTTAAAGAACAAATCCCTCTATATAAAGTTAGCTAAGGAAACCCCGAGAGGTTTTTTGGAAGCAGCCAAAAATTTTGTTAAGGATGCTTATCAGGTCAAGAGTAAACCCAGGCTTTTTATGTGGAAATTAAAGGAGTTGAGGAAAGAAAAAGAAGCTAAAGACAAAAAAGCCTAAGTAAAGTGTGGCATAATAAGTTTAACTGCCATGAGGAAAGAAACCCTAATCCAACTTATTTTTTTAATCTCCGTTATTGCCCTGACTTCGGTTTTCCGTGGTTGGCTTAGTCTTTCTTATTGGCCGTTTTGGGTAGGAGGGATAATCGGGGCTATCTTACCGGTGGTTGATCATTTAGTTAATGTTTTATACCTTAAACCCCTGGATTTATCTTCGCAAAGGGTCAAATACTTTATCGATCTTAAACAATACAGCAAGGCTTTAACGATGCTTCGGGAAACGGAAGGTGAAAGAACAGGTTTAATCCTGCACACTTTTTACTTTCAATTGATTTTTGTCGCCTTGGCTTTTTTGGTAATTACCTCATCGGGTAGCTTCCTGGGCCGGGGAATTGTTTTGGCTTTCTGGCTACATCTTTTATTGGATCAGCTGTTTACCTTCCGGGAGAAGTTAAGCCTTGATTCATGGTTTGCCCAAATGCCCTTTGTCATGGATAAAGCAAAAACGACTTATTACCTGATCGGCAACTTTGTTCTCTTCCTGCTTTTTACTTTTCTTCTTTAAAGGGCATATCGACTATTGACTCAAAGAGTCTTTCCTCGTTATAGTGTGAAAAGATTAATATGCCGTCAATTAAAGTTACATCAGCCGATTTTGAGGCACAGGTTTTAAAGAGTGCCCTGCCTGTTTTTGTTGACTTCTATGCCGAATGGTGCGGACCCTGCAAGATGGCCGAACCGGTTTTGGAAGAACTGTCGGAAGCTTATAAGGGAAAAGTAATTATCGTTAAAGTTAATGTTGATGAAAATCAGGAACTTTCTTCCAAGTACGATGTCATGTCCATTCCCACGACAATTATCTTTAAAGGAGGAGCGGAAGTGGGCCGCCAAACCGGTTTTTCAGGCAAATCTACATTTGAAGAATTGATCAAGAAAGCATTATAAAAGGAGGTGATTATTGATGGATCCAAATAACCCAAATCCAGTTCAACCGATGACACCACCGGTTATCGATCCGGTTGTTCCGGCTGCACCAGAGCCAG
The DNA here is from genome assembly GCA_002415845.1 of Candidatus Woesebacteria bacterium UBA5073. Lineage (GTDB taxonomy): Bacteria > Patescibacteriota > Microgenomatia > UBA8517 > UBA8517 > UBA5073. The sequence goes on along the minus strand of DIAR01000040.1, from coordinate 479 downwards.
TACAAGAACCAGTTGTTCCGGTTACACCAGTTGTCGATCCCGTTGCGCCAGTTGTTGACCCGAATCCAGAACCACAAGTTCCGGTAAACGAACCAGCACCTGAACCACAACCACAGGCTCCGATGATGCCACCAGTTGGTACAGGAACACCGACCGTTTAAAAGAAAAATGGAGAATCAAGTTTTTGCAACAAAACCCAAAGCCAACGAGGCTTGGGATGTTATTATTGTAGGCTCCGGTCCGGCTGCCTTTACGGCTGCCATTTATACTTCCAGAGGCGCTCTTTCAACTTTAGTTCTCTCGGGGGAGAAGTGGGGCGGACAGTTAATGGATACGACAACCATCGATAATTTCCCCGGTTTTCCCGAAGGCGTCTTGGGGCCGGAATTGATGAGTAATATGAAGAAACAAGCTCAAAGGTTCGGAACGGAAATAATTGAAAAAACAGTTACCGGAGTTGATTTCACCAAGAAACCTTT
>DIAR01000010.1 GCA_002415845.1 Candidatus Woesebacteria bacterium UBA5073 | reverse complement strand
GCAAAGACAGCCACGGCCAAATTGGCCCCTAAAAGCTTCCTCATGTTTTTGTGGCCAAAGATATGGCTAAAATAACGGGAAACTTTGCTGCCGGCTCTTAGGTTTTTAATCGTGCCTAATTTCGGCAAAAGAGGTTCGTCCAAATCTTGGTTCCGCCTTTTGGTGATATTGAAATCAAGGCGGTGGGTAGGTAGATTTAATGATATTTTTATCATAGTGCCCTCATTACCAGGAGGACTCTGGCGACTCCTAAAGACCTGGCTTTAGAGAGTCAAAAACCGAAAGCCGTTAGCTTCCGGTTATGTCAATTACCCCGAGGCTAGATAGCCTCAGAATAAAAAATCTCGCATTTCTGCGAGATGCCGTATTGTACCCTAAGGTAACCCGAAAAGTCAAGTTTGGGAGGCCGGAGCGGGAATCAGACCCGCGCATAAGTGTTTTGCAGACACCCGCGTTTTCACTTCGCCATCCGGCCGGATATGAAAGCTATTTTATCTTAATTTAACCTTAAAGGAAAATGGGCTTTAAATTGTTATTCTTTTGGCTTTTTGTTAAACTTCTTTTCCAATGGGTAAATACAAAGTCCCCGTTATCATTCTTTCGGTCGTTATTTTTCTCTCTTTATTGGCTTTCTCTTTAATCGGTTCTTTTCGCCAAAAAGGCGCAGGTCTTTTGGTTGAAACCAATCCTTCGGCAATTGTTTATCTTGACGGTGTCCAGGTTGGTAAAACGCCATATGAAACTACTGTCAAACCGGGTGAGGTAACCCTCAAGCTGGTTCCTGAATCAACCGAGACGCCTTTAACTTTTTATGAAACCAAAGTAACTTTAATCTCCGGTATTAAAACGGTCGTTAAAAGGGATTTTGGCGAAACGGATGAAACCTCGCAGGGAGAGATTATTTCTTTTGAGAAAGTGGGCGGAAGCCAAACCGGGATTTCAATTGTGACCAACCCCGATTCGGCCCAAATCTCGCTTGACGGTCAAATTCGGGGTTTTTCCCCGGTTAAGATATCTTCTCTTTTACAAGGGGAACATCAGGTTATTTTATCGGCCCCTGGGTATCTGGAACGAACGGTTAATCTTAAATCGATTTTGGGTTACAAATTAACCCTGATTGTTAAACTGGCCAAGGATTCAAATGCCCAAAAAACACCCGAACCCGAAGTCGCCAAGGAAACAAAAACCATCCTGGTCGAAATTTTAACCACCCCAACCGGTTATTTAAGGGTTAGGTCTGAGCCTTCTTCTTCAGCTACTGAGGTTGCTCAGGTTAAACCGGGTGAAAAATATGCCTTTCTTGAAGATGATGCCCAAACCGGTTGGTTTAAAATTGAGTATCAAAAAGGGAAAAGCGGATGGGTATCAAACCAATATGCCAAAAAAATTGAAGGGGTACTGCCTAGCCCAACGCCCGTTGCCTCGCCTTCGGCCAAACCCAAACCCAGCCCGACCGGGCTTTAATGGAAGCCAACCGAGATTCCGCCGTAATAGACCCAAATAACCAGGAAGATCCAGACAAAGACGGAGACGACCAAACCCTTGTCGGATAGTAAAACCTTTTCCGGGGCTTCACTTCGGTCGGCAAAAATAAGACTCTCGTAACGCATAATGGCAAAGATGGTTACCGGAATGGTAATCATCAGAAGTTTATTGATGGTGGTTGTTTTGGAAATTTCGGCCAAAAAGAGCCAAATCGGTAGGGAAGCTCTGGGCGATTCAAAGAAAGTAAATAAAGCCCAGGATAACCAGGCAGCGTTACCAAACATGGTCACAAAAGAGTCTAGTAAGGGTTTTGAATAGTGGGTTAAACTTTTGCGGGTTTCTCCTGAGGTGTTGACGATAACCCCCAATTCTGCCCGTCTTTTACCGGCAGCTAAGAATAAAGCGGCCGAGATGACACAGAGCAAGAACCAAACGGAGAGGTGGGCATTAATGACAAAAGCTCCGGCATAGATTCTGATAATAAAACCCGAGGCGATAACAAGAATATCGATAATGGCCAGGTTTTTTAGAAAAAGGCTATAAGAGATTTGAATAACAAGATAGGAAAGTACTGTATAAAAAAAGAGTTCGTTTAAGCCAATTGAGACCGAAAGTGAGACCAGTGCAAAACAGGTAGAAAAGATAAAAGCCAGGGGAATAGGCAATCTGCCGGAAGGAATCGGACGATTCTTCTTAATTGGGTGTTGAACGTCCTTTTTGGCATCGATAATATCGTTAAAAAGATAGGTGGCTGAGGTGGTAAAGCAGAAGGCAATAAAAGCCAGAAAGACCTTATGGAACAAGAGGTTGTCGTAAAGATCGCCGGTAAAAATGAGGGCTGCAAAGATGGCTAAATTTTTAAGCCACTGAGTCGGTCTGGCGGCTTCGATAACGGCCAGAAAAAGACTTACGGTTTTATCTCTTTTGAAAGCGGTGATTTCGGTCTGTAGGTTAGCCATATGATTAGGCCTCCCAACAGGACGGCCATACCGACAATTGTATATAACTTATGAAGGGTATTCAAATACAAAGCAGCCAGGCCTAAAACGGCAGTGACGGCCCAGTAAAGAATGGCCACCTGTCTTTTAGATAGTCCCAAATCCAGAAGTTTATGGTGTAAGTGTCCCCGGTCACCCCAAACAGGCGATTTTCCAGCCAGGATTCTGCGGATAATCGCATATCCGGTGTCGATTAAAGGCACGGCCAGAACCACAATTAGGGTTCCTACCTTGGTGGTAGAAAGAATGGAAAGAATAGCCAACAAATAACCGGCCATGGTTGCCCCGCCGTAGGAAGGCATAATTTTCTGCGGGTAAAAATTCCAGGGTAAAAAACCAAAAAAAGCCCCAGCCGTAATCATGGCCAAAAGAATGACTGGCCACTGGGTAATATCGGCCGAGAATTTAAAAGAAAGAAGGGCAATGGCTATGGCCGAAATGCCGGCCACACCCGGAAGCTGTCCGTCAACACCCTTGGCGCCCATATTAAGCATATTCATTAAGAAGACTATCCAAAAAAGAGCGAACAGATCAGAGAGGAGCCAAATGCTTTTTTGATCACCAAAGAGATTAAAGACAAACCTGGGGTGAGACAGATCAATCGTTCCGCCGAAAGGATTGGAAATAAAAGCAATTCCAATGCCGGCAATAATGGGGGCTGCCGCAGCCAGAAAACCGACACCGATTCGAAGGTAGGGATTTAGATCGTATTTGTCGTCCAGTATGCCCATGACGAAAATGATGGCGGCGCCAATCAAAATTCCGATTAGGTGTTTGTCCATGGGAATGAAAATTAAAGAGGCTATTAAAACGGCAAAGAAAATAACAATGCCGCCACCCCTGGGAACCGGATAGGTGTGAATTACCTTGGGGTGTTTATGGGTTACAGGATCATCAATGATGCCGATTTTTTTAGCCAATTTAATAACCAGCGGAGTTAGGGCAAAGGCAACTGCCCCGGAAACAAGAAAAGGTAAGAAGGCCAGAGAAAAGAGATTTTGCATAGGTTTATAAACTGCCGACCAGAAAAAAGATTTTGACGGTCGTAATCCAGGAAAAAACACTTAAACCGAAAGCGCCAAACATAAACACCTTTTTTAAAAAAGGATCTTTGAAAAAATAAGCTAAAGTCGAGTTTATCAGGGTAATAATTAAAGCGGCTATGGATGGCATAATTAGCATCCAGGAGGCGGCCAACTGTTCTTCACCTTCGGCCAGACCGTAAAATAAGGGTATCTGGGGAGGCAGAAACCTTTTTAACAAAATTACCAAAAGAATCAAAAAAAGATCAACGGCCAGGAAGGTTAAAAGATAGCCCTTAAAAGGGAGATCAAGTGAGGCAATTTCTTTTTGGACCGTTAAGTTTAGAGAGGGCCTTTTTTTTATCACCGGCCCTATTTTATCCGAAAAAGGTTTTTTTACCACTTTATTTAGAGTTTTCTTTTGTTCTTACCCAAATTTCAGCTTCCTCAATATCGAGAAGGTGAAAATATGAGCTTTTAAGAAGCGTTTTTAATTCTTTATAGTTGCTTTTGGAGGAAAGCACGACAATATAATGCGGTTTAGCTGAAGTTAGATTACCAACCTCCGCCTCACGGGTTGAATAGTCACCAATATGATAATCGGCCACAAATCTTATCGGTGGCAGTTTCTTGGCCAGAGCATAAACGGTTGGACTATCACCGGTTACATAAACCTTTTTATCCCCGTCTGATTTAACCAAAAAGTCGGCCAGAGCATAATTTCTGGTTGTGTCGAAACTGAATTGGCGGAAATATTGATCTTTGGTGGTTTGCCCTACGGTAAACTTTAAAAAGCGCAGGTAGTAGGGAAAAGTTGAATAGTAATAGTAGCGATAATAAAAAGGAACAAAAAAAGTTAAGGTTAAAGGAATTATGACCAGGGACTGCTCAAGCGATTTTTCGGTTAAAAGGATGGCTACCAGAAAAGACATTTCCGGAACGATTTGAATTAGGTAATGGGGATAAGGCCGTTCCGATAAGGTTACGGCAAAGAGACCGCACAAAAGCCAAATGCAGAGGAAAAGAAAGGTTTTTGAAAGTTTGGCTTTTTTAAAGTAAAGAATAACCAAACTCAAAACAACAATTAGGGCCCTAATGATTAAAGGCAGATTTCGGCTGAAAAAAGAACCTTTGGCGGCCATGGTGCCCAGGCGCATACTTGATAGATAGCCGAGGTTTTGCAAAAAAGCGGCCGTGACATACTCCTTAAAAGAGCCCTGGAAATAGGTCCAAATGAAACTAAGGCCGATGGGAATAATAAAACCTAAAGCCAAAACCCCGCTTTTTTTCAAAAAACCAAGAATCTCTTCTTTGTTAAATTTCAAACTTAAAAACCAAAAAATGATGATTACGGGTAGGTCGAAGGCGGCCGGAACCTTAAAAAGAGTTGCAAGGGAAAAAAGAAGACCGGCCACAAAAATCATCTTCAGATTGTCCTTATAAGAAAAAAGAAGCAGAAAGGCAATAATAGTGGGCCCAACCATTAAAAGTTCGGCGTTGACAATGTTGCCTTCCAAGAGAGGCAGGGTGGTTAAAGCGGCAAAAGCAATCACGGCTGTTTTTTGGAGTTTATCTTTACCTGGGAATAATCTTTGTGATAGGTGCCAAAAAAGAACGGTGGTGACCAAAAGCCAAAAGGAAAGAATGGCTTTAAACCAAAAAAGATTGCCGGCGACGGCCGCCACCAGGTAAATTAAGGGCGGCTTGTTGTCAAAGATTTGACTATAGAGGTGAAGACCTTGCCTGATGCCTTGACCGAGCGAGAGATAAATCATCTCATCACCGTAATAATAGGGTTCAAAAAGGGAGGGAATTCGAAGGAGAAGAATAATGGCTAAAAGGATGGTTAGCCATAAAGGTGTATGGATTTTATGAAGGAGTTTGGTCAATTTTTCCATTAATTTAGTTTAGCATAGGGGCTTAACTTTCGTATATAATAAGCGAGAGAAAAATATGGAAAAAATTGTGATTACGGGCGGAGCCGGGTTTATCGGGAGCCATCTTTGTGAGGCACTTTTGAACAGAGGCTATCAGGTTTTATGTGTCGATAACCTGATTACCGGAAGCGAAAAGAATTTGGAATCTTTTAAGGGTAATTCCAATTTTGAGTTCAAAAACCTTGATGTAACCCGTGATCAAATTGACTGCTCGGGCGCTTCATATATTTTTCATTTAGCCTCTCCGGCTTCACCGGTTGATTATCAAAAACACCCCGAAGAAACAGCCCTGGCCAACAGTTTGGGCACAATTAACCTCTTAAAAGAAGCCGTTAAGGCTAAAGCCAGATTTTTAATGGCTTCAACTTCGGAAGTCTATGGTGACCCTAAAGAACATCCGCAAAAAGAAACCTATTGGGGCAATGTTAATTCCTACGGTCCCAGAAGCTGTTATGACGAAGGTAAAAGATTTGCCGAAACAATGGTTTATATTTATCGGCAAAAATATGATTTGGACACTCGGATTGTCAGAATTTTTAATACCTATGGCCCCAGAATGCAAAAAGACGACGGTCGGGTAGTCTCAAATTTCATTAACCAGGCTTTGGAACAAAAACCGTTAACGATTTACGGTGAAGGCAAGCAAACCAGATCTTTTTGTTTTGTTTCCGATTTGGTAGAGGGCTTAATGAAATTGATGTTTACTGAAGGCCTTAAGGGCGAAGTGGTTAATTTGGGCAATCCCGAGGAATACACTATGCTTTCTTTGGCCGAGAAAATAAAAGCCATTACGGGGAGTTCTTCGGAGATTGTTTTTAAAGACATTCCGGCCGATGATCCTAAACAACGCTGTCCGGATATCTCAAAAGCCAAAACGCTTTTGGGTTGGGAACCAAGAATTAAAGTTGATGAGGGACTTGTAAAAACGATTGAATACTTCAGAAGCGCTTAAACTTTCTCCGTGACTTTGTACTCAATGTATTTGCCAAGCATCAGTCTTGTGTGTGCATCAAGACCGGGAAGGGCGGTGAAGATAAAACCGGCAATCGGCATAAGGATAAATTCCAAAGGCGAAATGACAATCCGCCATTTAGGCAAATGCTCCGATTTTTTCGGTTTATAAAAGCTGTCGATTACGATAGTTGTAGCCAAGAAGGCCAGGGCGATTGTTAGGACAAAAGATGACAATTTCGGAACCGAATAACCAAGAGCCGTTCTGGCAAAGGCGGGATTTAAAAGTGAAGGTAAGGTTAGGCCGATGGTGATAATAAACCAGTTAATCGGCCAGGAAAAATGAGCCCAGATAACATAGATTAAACGGGCCGTTTTTTCCCAGAAGGGAATTCCTGGGGTTAAAAAGTAATTTTTGATTATCCAGGGATCATCCGATACGCCCCAAGCCCAGCGCTTAATTTGTTCATACTGGCTTTTGATTGTGCCAAAAGAAGTGGTTGACTGGGCGGCATCGGCCATGAGGGGCAAATAAATCGGCTCAACTTCAATTCCACCCCGCATCTTGTAATAAGTTTTAAAGAAGATTCCCCAATCTTCAGGAATTTTATCGGCGTCCCAATAACCCACTTTATCCAAAAGGGAAAAGGAAAGGGAATAATTGGCGGTATTAATAAGCCTGTCTTTCCGGGAAAGATTGGCCAGGTTCCAAATGGAAGTAAAGGTATTGGTAACCCGAGAGATTGCCGGAATTTCCCAAATATTGTTGTAAAACATAACGGCCGGCTGCCAAAAATGTTTATAGCGGTTTGGGTTATCAAGAAATTTAAAAGTAAGACAAGAAAAATGCTTGGGATGGTATTTATGATCGGCATCACAGCTTGTAACGGTAATGTAGTTAATATCCAATTTGCCTTTATCGATAAATTCTTTTTTCAGCCAAATGGCGGCAAACTTTTCGTTTGAAGATTTACCGGCTACTTCACCGGAAACGAGTTCGTGGACGGTGACAAAGAGATTGGCAAAGGTTTTACCAAACGTTTCTTTTAAGGCGGCAACCTTTCTTATCCGGTCTTCTTCAGGTTCTTTTTTCTCCATCGCCAGACAAACCGTAATTTGGTTTTTGGGTAAATCCTGCTCGGCTAAAGAATTAAGGGTTCGCTCCAAGATATGCAGCGGTTCTTTGTAGGTAGGAATAATGACAACGTGATGAACCTTTTTCCAATCGGGAAAAGATTTTAAATCAGCCAACCAATTAAAGTTCATTGAAGCCTGGATTTTTAAATGGGACAAAACGGCCGAAATGGCTGTCTGAAAAGACTGGTAAAACCAATAGAGGTTAAAAAGAAGAATAAAATAGGCAACAACGTTAGGAATAATTAAGATACCCCAGTAAGGAAAAAGAATCACGTTCCAGGAAACAAACCCGGGTAAAATCTCCAGGGCCCGCAGAACGCCTTTGTCGTGTTTAATTATAAAATTTCTAAACATTAATAAAAAATTAAATCCTCGGGAAGAGAGGTTTGACAATTGATACTTTAGGACCGGCAAAAATACTCTCGATTGCTTCGGCTGTTTCGGGAAGAAAAGGCTTTAAGTTATACGCAATTTGTTTTATTTGGGAGACATAAAAAGCTAAAGCTTCTTTAAGCTCTTTTTCTTCCAGTTTCCAGGGTTCATCAACATTTATTTTCTTATCAACCTCTGAAATTTTTTGCCAGATGGCCTTTAGAGTTTCGTCAAATTTATATTCCCCAATAGCTTTTGTAACCTCCGGGAAAACTGCATTTGTCTGGGGTTTAACTTCGAAATTTACCTTTTCGCATAGTTTAGCCACTCGGGAAACCAAATTGCCCAAGCCGTTAGCCAGATCGGAATTATAACTTTCGATCAACTTTTTTTCGGAAAAATCTCCATCCAAAAAAGGCGAGACTTTGGAAAGCAAATAATAACGAATAGGGTCAGCACCAAATTTTTCAATTAACGGTAGGGGATCGATGACGTTGCCGACCGTCTTTGAAATTTTCTCGCCGTTAACGGTTAGGTAACCGTGGACGAAAATATTTTTTGGCAAGGGGAGTCCGGCCGAAAGAAGAAAAGCCGGCCAGTAAACGGTATGGAAGCGAGAGATGCCTTTGCCGATGGCATGAACATCGGCCGGCCAGTACTTTTCGTATTTGACTTCGTCCCAACCAAAGCCAATCCCCGACTGATAAATATTTAAAGCGTCAAACCAAACATAAATAATCTGCTCAGGATCATCGGGAACCGGTACGCCCCAGTTTTTGGCTCTTTTGATACTTCTGGAAACTGAAATATCCAAAAGACCATTTTTTAAGAAAGACAAAGCTTCGTTTTTTCTGGTTTCGGGGGTAATTTTTAGCTTGTCGCTTTCAATTAGTTTAATTAATTGGTTTTGGTATTTGGACAGGGCAAAGAAGTAGTTCTCTTCAGCCACGGTTTCTAATTTCTTACCCGGGTGTTCAAAGCATTCACCCTGGTCGTTTAATTCTTCCTTGGTGTAGAAAGCCTCACAACCGACACAATAAAGGCCCTCATAGGTTTTTTTGTAAATGTCTTTTTTACAAAGGTTCCATAGTTTCTGAACGGATGGGTAGTGGTTCTTCTTATCGCTGCCCTTTTGCCAGACATCAAATTCGGCATTCAGTTTAACGGCCAAAAGACGAAAGAGTTCGGTATTGGTGTCAACAAAGCTTTGAATATCAATGCCCTTGGCCTCCGCCGCCTGAACGTTTTTCAGGGCGTTTTCGTCTCCACCCGAGAGGGAAATAACATCAACGCCCTGAAGTTGGTGGTATCTTTTTAAGGCATCCACTTGTACAAATTCCAGCGCATGGCCGATATGGGGAGCGGCGTTAACGTATGGAATGGCGGCAGTAATGTAAAATTTTTTAGTCATGGCAATATAAGTATAACTAGTTTGGTATTAAAAAACCTCCCTTTTTAAGGAGGTTCGCTTGTATTTTAGCTTTATTTGAGGCTTAAAACAAATTACTTGTGGCGGGTTATTTTTTTAATCTTTTCTGCCCAGACATTGGCCCACTCGTCAGCCTCGATTTTCTTGAGGGCCATCTTAAAACCCGGTTTCTGCATCAGGGTTTGGATAACGGCAATGGTGGCACTGGAGACTTTGAGGTTTTGTTTGATGTTTGCATAGCTTCTTTTTTTCTTTAGCCAGTAGGCGATAGCCAATCTTTTAACAAAGGTTTCATATTCGGTTTCGTTTAAAAAGTCTTTAAAAAAGATTTCCGCTTCTTTTGGTGTTTTGATATCCGATATTAACTGACAGAAGGTTACCTCAATTTGATTTTTAAATGATGGATTTAATTTGAAACCTGAAGTTCTCATACTTGGCGTCAAGTATAACAACCCAAGTTTTCCCGTCAAGAGGATTTGTTTTTCAAAAAGTAGACTTCAGAAGTGATAAAAAGACCAAGTAACAAAAGTAAATTTAGGATATTCCCAATACCAAAGTACCTCAGGATTAAAAAGAGGGTTAAAAAAACGGAAATTGATAAACCGCGTCTGGAATCGGCTAAAAGAGTGGCAAAGGAAAAAAGAAAAGCAAAGAAGATTAAAAAGAAAAAGAGAGGAACAACGCCAAAAGTATCCGGTTCAACAAAATAAATTAAAAAAAAGAGAGAAATCCAAAGAAGGATTGTTAAAAGAAGAGTCGGTAGAAAGTTTTTTCTTTTTTTTCTGTTTTCCTGTCTTTGTTTTTGTTTATTCACTGGTTTCATTTTAAACCAAAGCGGTGTTAAAATGGCAAGATTATGGACCCGGTTATTGTTTTAGTAATTGTCTTAGCCGTTTTGGTTATCTTGGCTATTTTTATCAACAAAAAATTAACAGAATTGAAGGAGTCCCAGAAACCTTCGGACGAACTCCTGGAAGTTATCAAAATGCTTCAGGTTGGAGGCAAGGAAGACCGCAAAATCATGATGGACTCGCTGGACAGAAACACCCAATCCTTAAACGAAAGACTGGATAATGCAGCCAGGGTCATTTCTGATGTTAAAAGAAACATTGGGGAAATGAGCGAAATCGGACGGGGAATGAAAGACCTGCAGGAATTTTTGCAAAGCCCAAAACTTAGGGGCAATATCGGCGAACAGGTTTTAAAAGAACTTTTGGGACAATTCCTGCCAAAAGCCTCCTTTAATCTTCAATACACTTTTAAGTCAGGTGAAAAAGTTGATGCGGCCATTAAAACCTCGGGCGGTATTATTCCGGTTGATTCCAAGTTTCCGATGGAAAACTTCCGGAAACTAAATGCGGCCCAAACGGAAGCCGAAAAGAAAGTTTATGAGAAAGCCTTCGAGGGTGACGTTAAGGGACACATTGATGATATTTCCCGAAAATACATCTTAACCGAAGAGGGAACGATTGATTATGCCCTGATGTATATTCCGTCGGAGTCGGTTTATTACGAAGTTGTTAACAACCAAAGACTGTTTGATTATGGTAGCGAGAAAAGAGTTCTTCCCGTCTCCCCAACTACTTTTTATGCATATCTCCGAGCCATCCTTATGAGTTTTGAAGGTCAAAAGATTGAAGCCAAAGCCAGGGAAATTTTGGCATCCCTTCGGGCCATTCAAAAAGATTATTACAAAGTTGAGGATAACTTAGGCGTTTTGCAAAAACACGTTAACAACGCTTATAACACCATTAGTACGGTAACGACTTCTTTCAGGCAATTGGGACAGAAGATTTCCTCAACCAAAAATTTGGGCGGAAATGTTAAAAAAGAAATTGGAAGGTCAGAAGAATAACATGGCCGCAAAAGTATCTTCCTCACAGAAATTAAACAAGGAACAATTAGAAGCCGTTAAACACAAAAACGGGCCGCTCTTAATCATTGCCGGGGCCGGAACCGGGAAAACGACGGTTATTACCGAGCGAATAAAATACCTTATTTTCGGCAAGTTAGCCAAACCCGAAGAAATTTTAGCTTTAACCTTTACCGAAAAAGCAGCCAAGGAAATGGAAGAAAGAGTTGATCTGGCCATGCCATATGGTTATACCCAAATGTGGATTTCCACTTTCCATTCCTTCTGTGACAGAATCTTGCGTAGAGAAGCCTTGCATATTGGTTTAAATCCCCGCTATAAACTTTTATCCGAAGCCGAAGCTGTGGCTTTAATCCGAAAGAATTTATTTTCTTTTAATCTTAATTATTTTAGGCCACTGGGCAACCCCAATAAATTTATTGAAGGCATGTTGCAACACTTTTCCCGACTGCAGGATGAAGATGTAACTCCGGATGATTACGCCAAATATATCCAGAAGAAAAAAACAAAAAAGAACCTTTCTGAAGAAGATAAGTTGGAGTTAAAAAAATTAATTGAACTCTCAAACGCTTATAAAACATATGACGAATTAAAAATTAAAGAAGGTTATTTGGATTTTGGCGATTTGATTATTAAAACCTTAAACCTTTTTCGACAGAGGAAGAACATTTTAAAAACTTATCGTGATCAGTTTAAATATATTTTGATTGATGAATTTCAGGATACTAACTTTGCTCAAAATGAATTAGCCAAATTATTGGTTGGTAAAGACCAAAACATTACCGTTTGCGGCGATGATGATCAAAGCGTTTATCGTTTCCGCGGTGCCGCCGTTTCCAATATTGTTCAGTTTCGGAAAAGTTTTCCCAAACTTAAAATTGTCGTTTTAACCAAGAACTACCGCTCAACCCAGGAAATTTTGGATCGCTCATATGATTTAATTCAGAAAAATAATCCGGACCGGCTTGAAGTGGTTGAAAATATCGACAAGAAATTAAAATCGCTGGTGGCCAAAGACGGTGAGGAAGTTAAATTTATCCACTGCGACCGGGTCGAAAACGAAGCTGAATTAGTTGCTAAAACAATTAGCGATCTTATAAGAGAGGAAAAGTATGACTTTCGTGATTTTGCGATTTTGGTCAGGGCCAACAATCATGCCGAACCCTTTGGCAGGGCTTTATCTCGGAAAGGCTTACCTTTCCAATTTTTAGGACCGGGGAGATTGTATAAACAGGCTGAAGTCATTGATCTGATTTCTTATTTGAAGGTTTTATACAATTTTGAAGATTCGGTTTCTTTTTTCAGATTATTATCAATTGAATATTTTGATATTCCGGGTCGTGATTTGGCAACCTTAGGAGCTTTTGCCAAAAGGTCAAACCTCTCTTTATTTGAAGCCTGTGAGAAAGCCGACCAACTTTATCTGTCCGAAAAGGGGAAAGAGAAAATTAAATACCTAACGGCTTTAATTAATAAACACCTGGGACTAATGAAAAAAGAAACGGCCGGACAACTTCTTTACTATTTTCTGGAAGAGACAAAACTTTTACCCAAACTTTTAAACCCTGCTTCCGTTGAAGCCGAAAGAAAAGCCAAGAACGTTGCCAAGTTTTTTGACAAGCTGAAAAGCTATGAAGTCGACCATGAAGATGCCAGTGTCTTTGTTGTTGTTGATTTTTTGGAACTATCCCGGGAACTGGGTGAATCACCGTTGGCTTCGGATAACGACTGGACGGAAGTTGACGCCGTGAACATCTTAACCGTTCACAGCGCCAAGGGATTGGAATTTCCGGTGGTTTTTTTGGTTAACCTGGTTGGACAAAGGTTCCCAACAGTGGAGCGAAGAGAAACCATTCCCATACCGGATGAGTTGATTAAAGAAGTTTTACCAGTTGGGGATTATCATATGGAAGAAGAACGCCGACTTTTCTATGTTGGTATGACCCGAGCCAAAGAAAGGCTTTTTTTAACGGCCGCCGACTATTACGGAGAGGCCAAAAGAGAAAAACGTCTCTCGCCTTTTATTTTTGAAGCTTTAGGTGATAAGGCCGTTTCATCAGAACAAAAACTCGACAACCTCAAACAATTAAGCTTTTTGGATTATAAAACACAACCTTTAAGTAAAATTACTAAGGCCCCCTTACATGTTGATTATTTGTCTTATTCCCAAATTGAAACTTTTAAAAATTGTCCTTTGCATTATAAATTAAAATACCTCTATAAAATTCCAACGCCCCAATCGGCCTCTTTAAGTTTTGGTTCAACTATTCACGTAACCCTGAAGGATTTTTATTTAAAAGTAAAAGAGGGGGCCAAACCTTCCGAAAAGCTACTATTCGAAATTTTAAAAGATGACTGGATTAAGGATGGTTACAAAGGAAAGATACATGAGAAAAAGTTTTTGGAAAAAGGGAAGATGTTTTTATCCGATTTCTTGAAAAAAGAATTTAACCCCAAAAACTTACCGCTTTTATTGGAACAGCAGTTTGTTGTTCCGTTAACTTTAAATGGAGAATATTTAAAAATCGGTGGGAAAATTGACAGGGTTGACGCCCTACCTGATGGTAGAATCGAAATTATCGATTATAAAACCGGTGCTAATGTCCCGACACAAAAAGATGTTGATAAGGACCTACAACTTAACTTCTATGCGCTGGCGGCAATGAAGATCAAAGGACAACCTTTCGAAAAAGATCCCAAAGATGTTGTTTTAACCCTTTATTATTTTGACAATCAAAAAAAGATTCAAAGTGTGAGAACTAAAGAAGAACTTGAAAAAACGATTACGGAAATATTCAAAACCAAAAAAGAAATTGAAACCTCGGATTTTGCCTGTTCCAAAAGCATCCTTTGCAAAAGTTGTGAGTATTCTTTAATCTGTGGATATGAAGGCTGATACAAAAATTGATAATAGTTGGTTTGTAAAACCTGATGGAATTGAAACGAGAAAGGCTGCGGGGGGTATTGTGGCAAGAAGGGAAAATAAGCAAATTAAAATTGCCTTAATAAGGGATACAAAATTTCATGATTACATGATTCCCAAAGGTGGTATTGAAAATGCCGAGTCGGTTAAACAGGCGGCAGAAAGAGAGATAGAGGAAGAAACAGGGTTAAACAAACTAAAATATTTGACCTATTTAGGTCAGAAGGGACGATTAACTTTTGACAAGAGTTTTTGGGCAGTTATAGATTATTTTCTTTTTTCAACGGAACAGATGGAAGGAAATCAAAAGCTGCAAGATGGTGAAGAAGATTTAATTTTAGAGTGGTTTGATTTAGATGATATACCCTCCTTCTTTTGGCCGGAACAAAAACAATTAATCGAAGAGAACAAAGAGAAAATCTTATCCTACTTTAACCTCAAGTCATAAATTCCCAGATGACCCTTAACTAGTGCGATTGGCTTAATTGATCTGATGTTTCTTAAAAACCAGCTGTGGGCTTTAGGGTAAACTTTGATACAGGCCTTTTTCTCATCTTTAACGGTCATGGGTTTGACGTCATAAAGCTCAACGATACAAAGAGCATAACCGGCGGGATAAATATCAGGTTTTTTGGAAGAACAAATGATCAAATCGCCCCGGTAATTGGTTGACCATTTTCTGGTTTCGATAGTTTTTTTACCAGAAGCAACCAAATTGGCCCAGGGTTGTTTTAATGATATGGCCTTCATAATTTAAATAGATTATATTTCACAAAACAGCCGGGATAACTTATTTCTTCTCCACTAAAACTTTTTTTGAAGTGGGAAAAACCCTTCCAGGATTTATTAGGAAACCTTTCGTCATATATACCTTCGAAATCAAACCTTTTGCATTTGTTTTTCTTGGCCCAAGCAATTCCTTCCCAAACGATTTTATATTGTTTTTGTTTTTTTCTACCGTCTTTGTTAGTGAAGGCTTGCCAGTAATAACCGGTTTTATCACCAATTAAAAAGATGGCCCCGGCAGAATTATCGGAATCCAATAAAAATAATGATTTTTTCTTAAAAGATTCTTTTAAGGCTTGAAGGTGGGTAAGAGGTGGAACATATCTTTTATTTGTAACGGTCTTCTTCCAAGAAATTCTAAAAGCTTTAAGGTTTTTAATTTCTGTAACTTTTGTTTTTTTGTTTTTATTAATGGCCGATTTGGCGTCTTTTTGGAAATTGTTAAAGATTTCCTTTTCCGATTTGGTTAAATCAAGGATTAAAGTCTTTGAGGGTAAATAAGTAGATTTTATTTGTTTAAAACCATGTTGCGAAAATAACTTTTTATGGGGTTCGATAATAGTTTGAAAAACGTGATATTTTTTTCCCAGACTTTTAATAAATTTAAAATCCAGTTTTTCCGGTCTTTGAATTTTAAGGACGCTTCCCAACAAAGGCAGTTTTTTTATGAAGTAATTAACATCTTTGTTGGTTTCAACTGTCCAACCAATCTTTGTTAAATATTGGGCATAGGCCGGGGTTTGACGAATATCAGGCATTAAATTTGGCTTTGGCAAAACCTAATTTGGCTAAAGCTTTTAAGACAACCCACCTTAACTTTTCCAGGATGGTGTAGGGGTAATAAAGTGGGCTAGTGATTAAATCCCAAGTGCCGATAAATGCAAACACTTTGGGGTTGTAACCTTCTTTAAATTTAGTGAAGCCCTTGCCCTCTTCCCGGCCCCACAAATCAAAAGTGGTAAGGTTTAATTTCCTCCCAAGTTTTATGGCTTCCCACATCATTAAATTATTAGCCATAACGTTTTTAAACTTTTCGGTTGAGGCGCCATAAGGGTAATAAAGATGATCTTTCCAGACAAAAAGAATCCAGGTGGTAATAAATTCTCCTTTATAAGAAGCAGTGAGAAGGTGGGCAATGTTTTCCTTCCGCAAAGTATTCCACATTAACTGATGATATTTTTGTGAATGGGCATAAAAACCTTGTCTGGTTGTTGTTTCTTCGGTTAATCTTAAATAAGCCTTAAAAGCTTTCTCGGAATTATCTTCGGAAACAGTAACGCCGTGTTTTTGGGCTAGTCTGATGTTATAGCGGGTTTTGGAAGAGAAACTTTTCAGAAGTTCTTCCTCGGATTTGGCCAAATCAATTAAGAAAGTGGTTGGTGTAAAAAGCCTTCGTCCCGGCTGACAACGATTTTGTTTTAGGAAAGAGATTATTTTTTCGTCCTTTTCAATATTCGGTTCCATTCGAATAAAGATAATTTTGTTTTTGGCGGCATATTCTTTTAAAACTGAAAACATTTCTTTGTTTGGTTTCGGACCCTTAATAAACATGGCAATCGAAAAGGGTAAGAAAGGAAGTTTGTGAACAGTTATTTGACCGAAGGGGAATCGAACAACCTGATTACCCCAGGCTTTTCGAAATTCGCCCCAAGCCCAGGACTGTAGTGGATGGGTAGCTACTTGGTTAAATGCCTCTTTATTTGTTTCCTCCATAATTATTTGATGTACTTATCGATTATATCGTCAAAACTATAGAAATCGGAATCCTCAGAAGAAACTTTTCCTTTTTTCTCCTTAAAGCTTCCGACTTCTTTTATTAGTTTTTCCGGTATATCCATTATAAAACGGGAAGGCGGGTTGGAAACATTTTCGCCAAAATAAAGCCTTCGAGAGGCGTATGACAGATACAACAAATCCTTGGCTCGGGTAATACCGACATAGGCCAACCTTCTTTCTTCTTCCAATTGCCCCGTGTCCATTAAAGCTTTGGCGTGAGGAAATAAGCCCTCCTCTAAGCCAATAATAAAAACGACCGGAAACTCAAGACCTTTAGCGGCATGGAGGGTCATTAAGGTAACGGCATTGGCATCCAGATTTCTTTTAAGTCTGCCTTTGGCGTTTTGTTCGGCTTCAACTAAAGCTACGTTTTCCAAAAATTCGGTGATATCTGAAAACTCGGTAGCGACGGAACGGAGTTCCTTGATGTTTTCCAACCGGGCTAAATTTTCTTCCGACTCTCTTTCAAAAAGCGAGAGATAATCCGTTTTTTCCAAAATCAAATCCAATAAATCCAAGGTCTTCATATTCTCGGGATCTTTCACCCCGTCTTTAAACAGTAGAAATTTATCAAATCTTCTTTTTCCAAGTTTGATTAATCTTTTTTCGGAAACTTTGTCTTTTGGTCTAACCAAGAGTTTAAGGTAAGCTAAAACATCTTTGATTTCCTTACGGTCATAAAAGCGGGTACCCCCGATTAAAACATAAGGGATACCGCTATGCAGAAAGGCTTCTTCAATAACTCTGGATTGAGCATTGGTGCGAAATAACACAGCCATATCGGAGAGGGCCATTTTGTTTTTTACCAACTCGTCGATTCGATTGACTAAAAAGTCAGCTTCGTCCAGTCCGTTTTTGGCTGTGTAGATATTTATCTTTTCACCCTTGTCGTTTTCGGTCCAGAGTTTAAGGATGGGGTGCCCGGTATTTTTGGAAATAACGGCGTTGGCGGCATCGAGGATGTTTTGGGTGGAACGGTAATTTTGTTCCAGGTTAATGATTTTTATTTTTGGAAAGTCTTTAACTAAATTGGTGATATTCCTAAAATCGGCTCCGCGCCAGGAATAAATTGATTGGGAAGCGTCTCCCACAACACTTAAGTCAGTGTTTGGGGTCATTAAGAGTTTAATCAAGGTGTATTGGATTTTATTGGTGTCCTGCCATTCATCAACAAAAATATTGGTTAATCGCTTTTGCCATTTATTTAAGGTTTGGGGACTTTCTTTAAAAAGTTTGACCGTTTTAATGAGCAAGTCGTCAAAGTCCAAGGCCCCGACTTCTTTTAAGAACTTTTCGTATTCAATGTAAACCTTAAGAACCGTTTCCTGCCAGTCGCCCTGGGCAAATTCAGCGTACTGTGTGGGGGAAAGCATTTGATTTTTGATTTCCGAGATTGAATTTAGAATTGATTTCGGGTTAAAGGAATCGGATGAATAATTTAGATTTTTCAGGATTTCCTTAACGGCATCTTTTTGATCCTGCTCGTCATAAATTAAAAAGCCGGGGGGAATACCAATGTCTCGACCATCAAGCCTTAAGATTCTGGCACAAAAAGAGTGAAATGTTCCGGCAAAAAAAGGAGCAATTTCAACCAGGTTAACCACTCTTTTTTTCATTTCCTCAGCCGCTTTATTGGTGAAAGTTAAAAGAAGAACGTTTTCAGGGCTTAAACCGTTGGCTAAAAAATAAGCCATTCGGTGGGTGAGAACCTTGGTTTTGCCGCTGCCGGCCCCTGCCAGAATTAAAAGCAATCTTTCTTTGGTTGTAACGGCTTCTTCCTGTTCTTTATTGAGGCCTAAAAGGAGCTTTGTAATCCTCTCCTGATGCGATAAAATGGTCATATCGATGCAGTATAGCAATTCTAAAGATCAAAGGCAGGGTGATGTTGGGGCTATTGGGGGAAGAAAAAAACAGGCGATGCTCAATCTAATTCTTCTCATTTTTGTTTCCCTTGTTTCCGTTCTTCTTTTTGCCGGTTTCTTTTTTGGTAAATATAATAATCGCCACCTGATCACCGATTTCTTGTTTACGCCGGAAACAAAAATTAAAACTTTTGCCGGGAGAACCAATATTTTAATTCTGGGACGAAGCGGAACTGGTTTTACGGCCCCCGACTTAACCGACACGATTATTTTCGCCTCGCTTTCCATTGAGAAACCATCCCTCGTAATGGTTTCTTTACCAAGAGATATCTGGGTACCGGAAATTAGGGCCAAGTTAAACAGTGCCTATTTTTGGGGAAAACAAAAAGAAGAATGGGGCGGAATGGATTTAGCTAAATCACTGGTTGGGGAAATTGTGGGACAACCGATTCATTACGGGCTGGTAATTGATTTTTCCGGTTTTACCAAAGCAATCGATGTGATCGGAGGAATTGACGTCATGGTTGAAAATTCTTTTACCGATGAAAAATATCCCATTTATGGTAAAGAAAACGATTTATGTGACGGGGATAAGGAATATAAGTGCCGTTATGAAACAATAACTTTTGAAAAAGGAAAAATGCATATGGATGGAACAACGGCTTTAAAGTATGTCCGGTCGAGGAACTCTTCAGGTGTTGAGGGAACGGATTTAGCCAGGGAAGCCCGTCAGCAAAAAATGCTTTCGGCCATTAAAACAAAAATGTTAAACCCGTCTGTTTTTCTTTCGCCTAAAAAAATGTTTGGTATTTGGAAAGTTTTTGTAAATTCGGTCGAGACGGATATTGATTCATCGGCGGTGGCTATCTTGGGACGAAAGTTTTTAGAGGCGAGTAGTCATATCCGATCGGTTGTTTTATCCGAGGACTTTTTAGTTAATCCCAAACCAACCACAGAATATGACAATCAATATGTTTTTATTCCCAAAGACGGAGATTGGACGAAAGTGAACGCTTGGGTAAGCGATCTTCTGACTAGAAACTGACAAACCCTAATTTATTAATAAAAAGAACACCCCAGAAATTAACCAATATACTTAAGGTGAGTAAAACCCAGTGATGCCATTTTAAGCCCGTTTTAGCAATTCCTTTAATGGTTAAGAGAAGAAGGAAAGGATAAAAATCAACCGCAAAGCGATATCCGAATTGAGTAAAGCCGGTTGTTCCGTGGGAGAAAATGATAATTGAGATTAAGGCGATAGCCAACCAAGAAAGTTTTGTCAGTTTTTCTTTCCAGGGAGCCCATAAAGCATAAATAAAAGCCGGTGTCGTTATCCAAATTGCTAGGCCTCCCCAGGAAGGATAAACAAAAGGAAATTTATTTATGAATTTTGGTAAGGAAAGAAAAAGAATTTTTAAGTGCCTGGGAATATAAGAAAGGGAAACAAGACCTTTTTGATACCATGGTTCTGATAAAACACCGGGGATTAGGCTATAACCTTTATCCCAAATAACATCGAAACGCAGAAAATTATAGAGAAAATTAAAACCCAAAAAAGGCAATAATCCCAGGGCAAGCAGAATACTTTTCTTGAAAAAACGTTTGTCTTTAATCATTAGGAAAAAGAAAAAAGGTAGACAGACAAAAGTATTAACCCGGGAAAGGTAGGCTGCTCCGATAAGAAGGCCTACAACAAAAGGCCTTTTTTTATCCAGGGTTTCGTTGATGGCCACAGTGAGGAAAAAAGCCGCCGAAATTTGTCCCAGATACCAGACGGAACCGTTGGAGGCCAAATACCAAACAATTGTTCCAAGACCGGTTAAAAGACCAATATAAACGGCAATTTTATAATTTTTCTTAACAAGAAGGGCGGATTTAACGGTGAAAAGAACAATGCCGACACCCAGCAGGTGGCCAAGAATTTGCTGGGGGAATTCCCCACCGAAAATAAAAACAAAAGGAAGGGCAAGTATCGCCGGCATGGGCGGATATGGAATAAAGTATTTACCGTTTGGACCGCTAATTAATTCGTTAAGCCAGGGCGGGTTATCGGTTAACCAGTATTGGCCTTTCAGGAAAGCTTCACTCAACTTAACAAAATAGTTATACGGTGTATTACCGGGCGAAGTAGCCCAATAAATAATTAAAAGGAGTCCCAAAAACAAAAGAAACCAAAAACCCCATTTTTTTAACATGATTCTTTATATAATAATATGATGGCCGGCAATATCATAGACCACAGTCTTTTAATCTTGGGTTTTATCTTTACCTTTTTCATTCCGGGTTTCTATGTAATCGAAACGTTTTTTCCTAAGCTTCCGGTAAGGATTAAACTACCATCGATCTTTCTTTTAAGCGTGATTCTGTCCTCTTATTTGGTGTACTTGGTTAGTTTATTGGTTGGTTTTTCCCGTTATTCAATTCTTCTTTCTTTCGCCTTTTTTATTCCCTGGCTGGTTTGTTCTTACAAAAGTATCGGACGGGTTTTTAAAAAATATTTTCAAAATCATAAAGAGGCTTTGTTTATGGGCGTTTTTATCTTTCTCTTGTTCTTTCTGGCTTTATATCCCGCCATCTTCACTGAGTATGAAGGTTACATTGTTATGGCCTCGGTTAATTGGCAGGACACGGCCATGCATCAGGGAATTATTCAAAGTCTTACCCAGGGCAATTTTCCACCCCAAGCGCCCTATTACAGCGGTGTTTCCCTGTCTTATTACTACTTTGCCGATTTTCATTCGGCCATTATTTCCACTCTTTATGGCCGTTTTTTCCCAAGAATTTTAGTTTATGACAATCCCTTTTTTGCCCTGATTTTTACTCTTTCAATTTACGGCTTGGTGTATGAGTTAACCAAAAAGAAAATAATTGCTTTGGCCTCGGCCTTTTCTGGAACTCTTTTCAGTAGTTATCTTTTTGTTAAATTCATTTACGATTTTTGGCAGAACTTTGGCAAATTGTCTCTAATAAAAAATATAGTTGGGCTTCTTTCCAGTCATGAATATTCGATGGAATATGATCAGCTTTTTCAGATGGCCAACATGGCTGATTACTTTTTGCAAAATCGACCGATGATGATTGGCCTTCCGGCCGTAATTATCATTTTACTTTTATCAATTTTCGCTTATAAGAAGAAGGATCTTAGAATTATTTTTCTAGCTGGTTTGATCGCCGGTTTTTTAATTAAGTTTCAATTTTTTGCGGTTGTTGTTTCTTTGATTGTCTTTACGATTACCACCCTTTTTTTCTTTCAAAAAAAGAAATTTAAGTTTTTTGTTAAGAGTGCCTTAATCTTTTTGGCTGTTTTTGCTTCCTGCTATCTTTTATTTTCGAACAGAAGCGTTAATCAGCAATCCTTTTTTAGTCTGGTTAAAGAAAATTTTTCCTTTGGTCCTTGGGAAAGAGAGAAAAACATTTTTTGGCACTTAAGGTTTATTGCTTCTAATTTCGGTTTGCCTTTTTTCCTGACCCTTTTGTCTTTATTTTGGGTAATTGTCCGATTTTTTCAAAAGAAACCAATTAAAAAAGAATTCTTCCTTCTTGTTTCGTTGTCTTTAGTTTTTTTCGCTATACCGTATTTCGTTCGCTTTACGATTTACAAAGGCGACATGTTTAAGTTTTTTTATTTCATGGTTGTTTTTATGTCGATTGTTTCTTTTTGGTTTTTGGATCTTATTTTTAGAAAGAAATTGGTTTTGGAAATTTTGTTCGGCCTTCTTATTTTGGTGACCACCTTTTCCTCCTTTTTAACCCTGACTAACAGCACCTTAAATAAAAACATGGGCTATTCTCTTGATGAACTTGCGGCCGGTCTTTTTATAAGAAGGGCTACGCCCCAGAAATCGGTTTTTATAACTTACCCGACCGTTCATTCGGCCGTTTCGGAAATCGGGGGAAGGCTGAGGGTTCTTTCCTATATTAACTGGCCGTATTCACACGGTTATAATACGGGTGAGGATAATGTTTTTGCCAGGCTTGAAGATATTGAGTCCCTGTATCAAAAAGCCGATGATTTTAATTACACAAAAACCGTTCTTGCCAAGTATAATGCAAGGTATATTTACTTGGGTGGTGAGGAAAGGGATAAAAATCCGAACAGCGAAACTCTTTTTGACAACAACCAAAATATAAAAAAAGTCTATGAAAACAATAGCGTTAAAATTTACGAAGTTAAATAAACTGCTTGAAAGCAAGATTCTGTTTTTAATCCTGACGGCTCTTACCTTAAGGATTGTTCTTTCCTTTTTCGGAACGCTACAACTTGACTTCAATACCTTTTTGGCCTGGAGCAATATTTTGGTTGATGAAGGTTTTTCTAAATATTATTTGGGCTGGTCGGATTACCTTCCGGGGTATCCCTATTTGTTGTTTCTTTTAGGAAAGATAAACCAACTATCAATTCTTCCCCAAGTGCTACTTTATAAATTGCCGGCGATTATGGCGGATTTATTGACCGGCTTTTTGATTTTTAAAATTGCCAGAAAAAAACTGGAGGAGAAATGGAGTCTAATTTTAGCCAGTCTTTATTTTTTTAATCCGGCGATTATTACCAACTCAACTCTTTGGGGTCAGGTTGATTCTCTTTCGGCTCTGTTTATTCTTTTGGCCGTTTATCTTTTGGAAAAGAACTGGCTTTTCTCGGCCATTACCTTATCGTTGGGAACGCTGATTAAACCACAGGCAGGATTTATTTTACCGGTCATAATTTATTTTTTAATTAAAAACAAAACAAAAATAGTCAACCTTGTCTTATATGGGGTTGTTGGTTTAGCAATTTTTTCTTTAGGCTTTGTTCCATTCCTGGATGGACAACCGCTTTTATCTTTTATAGCGGAAAGACTTTCCGTAACTTTGAACCAGTATCCGTACGGTTCGGTTAATGCCTTTAATTTCTGGGGCCTTTTTGGTTTCTGGAAATCAGACCTGACCCAAATACCGTTATCGTACGTTGGCCTCTTTTTGGTTTCATTAACTTTTGGCGTTTATCTTTTAAAGTCCAAGAATAGGGAAGATAAATATTTGCCGGTTGCCTTAGTTCTTTTGTCGGCCTTTTTGTTTTTGACCCGTATGCACGAAAGACACCTTTTGCCAATTTTGGCACCGCTTTTAGTGGCTGCAATTTCCCTACCCAACCTGATTCTGGTTTATCTGGTTTTATCACTAACTTATGTTGCCAATCTGGCCTATTCCTATGTTTGGATTACTAATGATTTTAAGGAGATTTTCTCAGAACCGATTATCAAGCTTTTTATTATCGCTAATTTGGCTGCTTTCTCTCTTCTTTTAAAAGAAGTAATTTTGGGACAAAAGGCCAATTATCTGTTGAAAATTAAAAACTTTTATCTTTCCATTAAAAATAAAAGTTTTAAGCTACCCAAAGAAAAAGCAGGATTCCCCAAAATTAAATTAAATCCCAAACTAATCAAAATCTTTTTTGTTTTAATTGTTGTCTTTGCTTTTTTTTCCCGAGTTTTGTTTTTGAATAAACCAGAGAGCGAGTATTTTGATGAGGTTTATCATGCTTTTACCGCCAGACAAATGCTTAATGGTAATGTAGCTGCTTGGGAATGGTGGAACACACCACCGGAAGGTTTTGCCTATGAATGGACGCATCCGCCGTTGGCTAAATTGGGGATGTGGTTGGGGATGCTTGTCTTTGGTGAGAACGCTTTTGGCTGGCGAATTCCGGGAGCTCTTTTGGGCGTCGGAAGCACAATCCTGGTTTACTTCTTGGCCAAGAAATTATTCAAAGATGAAATACTGGCGCTTATTGCCTCATTCTTTTTTTCTATGGACGGTTTGTTTTTAACGATGAGCCGGATAGGGATGAATGACAGTTATGTTTTGTTTTTCATTCTTTTGACGGTTTATCTCTTCTTACAAAAAAAGAATTTTCTTTCAGCCGTTGCCTTTGGTTTAGCCCTTGCTTCCAAGTGGTCATCTTTGTATTGTCTGCCGATTCTTTTTCTGATTTGGTTATCCAGAAAGAAAAAATTTGATCTGTCCCTTTTTTCTTTTGCTGTTGTGCCGCTTCTTATTTATTTGGCTTCTTATACGCCCATGTTTTTAACGGGCCACGGCTTGGATATTTTTTGGGGAGTCCAAAAACAGATGTGGTGGTACCATACCGGTTTGAAAGCGACACATCCGTATACCTCACAGGCTTTAAGTTGGCCTTTCTTGATTCGGCCGGTCTATTTGTATACCAGCGATGAAGTTAATGGATATGTAGCCAGAATCTATAATCTCGGGAATCCGGCCGTCTTTTGGTTTGGTTTAACTTCCGTTATCATGTCTTTTTATTATGCTTTTATCGAAAAGAATAAAAAGCTGGCTTTGGTTATCTTTTCTTATCTGATCTTTTTTGTTCCCTGGATGATGTCGCCCAGGATTATGTTTTTCTATCACTATTTGCCCGCGGTTCCTTTTATGTGTCTGGCGTCCGGTTTTGTTTTAAGAAAAAATGAAAAACTGATCCTTCCGGTTCTGGGAATTACCCTTCTGTTGTTTTTCTATTTTTATCCCCATTGGGCAGGACTTCAAATTCCTCTTTGGTTGGATAAATCATATTATTGGTTAATCTCCTGGAGATAACTCTTTAGATAGCTAGGGCAAGCGAAACAAGAAGAAGCAGGGCTCCTAAACCAAGTCCGACAATGGTTGGAGTAGAAACACCGGATTCGGGGATGGGTGCGGGTGTTGCGGTTGTGGTGGTCGACCCGGTTTTTCTTGGTGTTGGTGTTGGGGTAGGGGTTTTAACACCGCTTGAGCCGGTTGATGTCGGGGTAGGAGTTAAAGTTGCACCAGATGCAGCGGTAGCTGTAGCAGTTGGTTTTGCCGTTGCCGTGGGTGTTGCTGTTCGGGAGCTTCCACATTCAGTTGTGTCGTTTGTCCAGTCTCCACCAGCATAAGGACAACAAAAAGGTTCTCCGTCACAAGTAACAATTTGACCCGCCCTTTCTTCGCTACAAACAGAAATATTATATGTATTATCCAAATCAGAACATTCAGCCAGACGATTTGGATCGTCGTCAGATGGACATTGGGATACGGTGCACTGTTCCTCACCACCCTGGGCTCTTTTTCTGATGTCTTGATTTTGTTGAAGAAGGTAATAGCCGGTACCGATTCCACCCAAAAGGACAAATATACCGATAATCAGGGCAATGGTTTTGAAATTTACTTTTTGTTTAGCTTTCCCTCCACCCGTTACCATCATCGGTGCTTCAGGTGGCAGAGGATTGGCAGGATTCTGATTATCTGTTGGCATGTTTTAACTATACCGATAAAAGAGACTAAAGGGCAAGAGCAAGAGAGACAATCAGAAGAATTATGCCTGCTCCAAAGCCAAAGAGGGTTGGTGTTGATACTCCGGCATCTGGTAAGGAAGGTTCTTCGGTTGGTGCAGCTGTTTTAGTGGGTGTCGGCGCTGTTGTTCCGCAGACACAATCGGTGTCTGAAGTACAAGATGGATTTCGGCAAAAACCGGAATAACAAATAAGGGCCGAGTTGCAGTTGGCATTTGAGCCGCAGGTGCCACCACAATTGTTTGGTGTTCCACCGGTTGAGGTTGGAGTGGGGGTCACTGTCGCCACTGCCGTAGCCGTTGGTGTCGGTTGAGAGGACGATGTTGCCGTCGGCGACGGGGAAGTCGAGGAAACGGAAATGGTAAAAGTTAAAAGACAACTGCTGGCATTATCAGCTGCCTTTGGTTTACTGGTAGGAACATTAGGGGCAACGGCCTGTTGTCTTAATTGATAAAGTCTTACAGCCGTAAAGATGGCAACACCTGCCAAAATAACCGTGGCAAACAGAATTACAAAACTTGAGATTTTCTTTTTAGAATTATTCATATATTTTTAATACCAAGCATCGGTTGATGTTCCCACCTGGGCTTCAACCGTAATTGTTCCACCTGTTGTCGGTATAGTGTATTCCGTATAAAACTCATCGGTACTAAGTTTCTTGGTCGTAACCGGTGTTCTCCAGGTAGTGTCTCCGGTTATTTTAAATCTGGCTTGGGTAAAAGTACCGTTGGCTCCTAAAACCGTAAATCTAACCACTGTTCCGGGAGCAAGAGCTGAAAGCTGAGTCGTATTAAGGGCAGTCCAGTCGGTTTTATAAGCTTTAACGGCACTACACTGTGGATAAACTACAACAGTTCCACAATCACATTCAGCAATTTGATATTCATTAATTCCCGGGGTGGCACAAAATCTGGTTTGATAACATTTTTTACTGTTTGGCGTACAAGAATTCGTGTTTCCGGCTGTCGTACAAACACTCCAATTTTCGATCCAATTTGTACATAAATTTGTGCCGGTGCAATAACATTCCTTTTTCCCCTGGTTTAACTGACAACTGGCCGACTTACACCCAGGTTCGCTACAATTTTGCAAGTCGCTTCCGCCACCACAACATGCTGGGTTGTCCGGATTGCAGAAAGACACACAATCACCAGTAGTTGTACAAGTGTTCGAACTTGTCGCACAAACGTTTCCATTGCATCCTGCAGTTCCACAATTTTTTGTTTTAACAAAACCTCCATTGTCACAATTATATTGGAAATAAGACGATCCCTCGGCCTGACATTTGGTTTGTCCGGCAGTACAGGTTGGTTGTGCACAGACTTTTCCATAAGGGGTAGTTTGGCAAGTTCCTTGGCCTTCACAACAGGGTTTTGAATCACTACAAGTTTGGCTAAGATTTACACAAGTTGCCGTATTTGCACAAACGTTTCCGCTACATCCTTCAGGACAAGTCTTTGTTTTAACAAAACCTCCATTCTGACATGTATATTCAAAGAACGACGATCCCTCGGCCTGACATTTGGTTTGTCCGGCAGTACAGGTTGGATCTGCACAGACTTTTCCATAAGGGGTAGTTTGGCAAGTTCCTTGGCCTTCACAACAGGGTTGTGTGGCACAACTCTGATTTTTATTTACACAAGTTACCTCAGGTTCTGGACAATTTGCATCATTTTTGACACAAGTGCCGTCAACCCAATAATAAAGATTTGGACCATTCATAATGCAAGTACTTGTCATTTGCCCCGAACATCCATCGGTGGTTGTACAACTAGTAATTTCCCTGTCGCCAACATGACTAGCATCGCAAGCACCAGCTGCTTTTTCTCTTACATCCTGATTTTGTCTAACAAGATATGCTCCGGCACTAACGGCTCCGGTGAGAATTAATAGTCCTAAGATAGTAGGAATAAACTTTCCCCCTCCGAATTTTTTCTTGGTTTTGGTTGGTCCTCCGCCTGTCACCATTGGTGGCATATCAACTGACGGAGCGGCTGAACCGTCTGCCATCGGTGTTTCCATTGATTGTTCCGGCATTGGGGGAATATCCATTGGCGGTGTAACAACAGCTGGTTCTGGAATTGGTGGGGTGACCGGTTGTGGATTAACGGGCAGTGTGTTTATTGGGTTGGTTTGATCGGGCTGGTCGTTGGGCATTTAGTTTTTAATATTCGGCTTTCTTCCAAAACAATAAAGCCATAGCAATTGCGCCTACCCCCATAATAGAAAGGATGAGAGTAGGTGTCAAGCTGCCAGATTCGGGGATGTCGGCTGCCCCGGTGGGAGAGGGTTTAGCGGTTGGTTTTTTTGTCGCTGTTGGTGTTGCCGTTTTAGTTGCTTTTAAAGTAGCTGAAGGGGTGGAAACAAAAGCCGGACCTTCGGATGCTGAAACAATAAAGGTGCGGGTTATGGTTTGCCAAATACCGCTGGTGTCTTTCCATTTAACGGTAATTTTATGTTCTCCCGGAGTTAAATCTTTAGGCGGATCCCAATTCCACGTTCCAGTTGCGGAAGCTTTAACCGTTTCGGTTACCGGATCGTCCGATTCAACGGTAATGGTTAGGGTTGTTCCGGCCGGTGCTTTACCAAAGAATTCTGGGTCTTGGGTATTAACGATTTCACCGTTATCAATGTTATCCAGAGTTACTTTTTTGGCCGAGGGTGTCGAAACTTTATCACCAACATTAAAACTTGAAGACTCGGTTGTTTCAAGCGGTGCTTCCAGTGAGGATGAAGGAACGCCTCCGGCATTGGCCGGGGCCAGGTTTCGGAAATCATGAACTTGCCCCAAAACCATAGTTGAGACGGCCGCCACCGATTGAGGATATATTTGGGCGGTTGAAATTCCGTTTGGTCCGGCATTAACCGAAATCTCAATTAAAGTTTGGGTCGGGTCAACATTAAGATAACCCGACAGATCGGATAATCTAACGCCGTTAATAGGAATAACCCAGGTGCCATTTTGGGAAGTTACTCCGGAAAGAGTTACCCCTCCACCGATATTTAAGAAAACCAAAGCCTTTTCAACCGGAGTTGAAGTTTGGTCCAAAACCGTTCCGGAAGCATTAACGCTAAAGCCGGCCGTTCCCGTTAAGGTAGGTCCGGTTTGGGCTTGCCAGGGAGTAGTGTTGTTGTCAAAATCAGTTCCGTCGGAATTGATTTTAAAAAAGTAGGGAGTCCCCGGTGTTAAATTCTTTGCGGTTATCGAATGGGTAAAAGACGGGTTGGCAATTTCATCGGTTAAAGTTTGATCAAGACTGGCACTGTCACCCAACTTAACAAAAGCCGTTGTTTCCTTGGAAGTAAGCCAGGTAATTGTAAAAGAACTGTCGGTCGTGTTGGAAATCTGAACCGAAGAGGGGGTAGTATCAAGCGAGGCACTGGTCTTAAAAAGTTGTTTAGTTTGAACCAGAAAAACTCCGGCTGCCAGTCCAAAGACAAGGACAAAGAAACCAATAACCGTCGGGATTTTATTTCTTTTTTTCATATTTCTTCTCCTGCTTCTTCTCCTGATTCGGTCGCCACAGGTGTTTCCTCCGGGGCAATCGTTTCAACCGGTTTTGGTGTTGCTGCTTGAACACCAACCTCAACCCTTGTTTCAGGGATTGTGCTCTCTTCAAGAAACACCCGATTCTCTAATTCGTCAAGTACCTTTTTGTCTAAAGTCGGAGTCAGGGGTTCTAATATCTGGACGGGAATGTTCGGCTCCTCTTTTTTTGAAACGGTTTTATAAATAGTTGATCCAACCCAGACAATGGCCGTGACGGTTGAAAGGATAACAATTCTTACAAAAAATGGTTTTTGTTTTTTGGGCATAATTATTTACTCAAATACGGAACCTTGCCTGAAATAGACATGTTGATTGTTTTGGTTTCTTGATTGACACCCGTGGCTATGGAAAAGCTGTCAAGAACAACCGGCCGCAAAAACTTTTCCAAATCTTTTAAGAAAGGTAGCAGGACGGTAAAGTCGGCATTTGTGTTGGCGGTAAAAGCTAGCCCACTGGCTCCCTGAAGAAAAATTTGTTCCTTTGGATTAACCTTTTCGGTACTTACCCCAAGAAGGGTTAATTCGTTAATTGAAACACTGTTTAGGGTGACGGCGTTCTTTTGGGCCAAACCCTCCAATTCACGGACAAGGTTTTCCGGTAAGGCTTTTTCCGGAACTGACTTGGTAACATAAACGATTCTTCTGGCTTCTTGGGAAAAAAGGTTTTGGGCACTAGCCAAGGCTTTGATTTTGGTATCCATTTGTACAATGACCGTTTCCTTGGTTTTAATGTCTTTTAGAAGTTGAATAATGGTAATGACAGTTGGTTTTAAAGCAAAAACAGTAAAAATAGCCACAGTCGAAAGAGTCAGAAGTAGTTCAAGAAAAGTTTTGACGTCCGGTCTTTTTCGATAAACTTCCAAAACCTTTGCAAAGATGATTTGATAACGGGAATATTCTTTTCGCCAATTAGGTGCCATTCTTTAAGTTCCTTTCTTTTGTTCGGTTGTTCCCAGTGTTAAATCCAGGATAAAAGTAATCATGGCTTCATTTTTTGGGTCATTGCCGACGGAAGTTAAAAGAACCTCTTTGTATTGCTTGGTTCCTTCCAAATTGGCCATTAATTGGGCAACCGAAATTTCACTGCCGGCAACACCTTTTATCTGAACCTTTCCTTCATTAAAGGTAAATGAAGAAAGGGCAACATCCATTGGCAGAAAAGCGGCAATTTTTTCCAGTTCGGTTGAGGGGGTAGAAGCCATGGCTTTGGCTCCGCTAAAAATGGTGATTCTGGTTTGAATATCCCTGAATTTCTTTTCAAACTCGCCTTGGGAAGAAATTAAAGCTTGTTTTTGCCGGATAACATCGTTTAAATCGTTAATTTTAGCGTCGAGCCAAAAGCGGGAAAGGAAAGCCGCCATCACTATCAGTTCCACGGCAATAACGATGACTCTGAAACCGGATAAGGCCCAAGTTAAGATTCGCCCAAAAGTACTTTTGGCAAATTCTTCTTGGGGTAAAAGATTAATTTTAATTACTTTTTTAAGGGCAGCCATCAAACCACTATATCATATTGCTGAGGCTGACCGAAAGGGAAAAAGGGGATTATTTACTTTTCTTAACAGGGGTCTTTTTAACGGTTTTTTTAGCAGCGGTTTTAACGGAAACCTTAGGCATTAATTTGGCCAAAACCTTTTTAATTCGTGAAGCTTTATTGGCATGAATGGCCTTTTTCTTGGCGGCACGATCGGCCAAGGACATAGCCATTCTAATTTTTTCGGCCGATTTGGTTTTTTTGGCTTGACGCATTAAAACCGCCAATTGGGCGGCAATTTTGGCGTTAACTTCACTCTTTCTTTTTGAGCTTCTGAGGGCTCTTTTGGCTGTTTTGGTTACTGGCATTTTTATAAAATTTTTAGAGAATTTCTTATTCTTGTTTCTCCAAAATGGAAGTATAATCGAAAATAATCGTAAATTCAATCGCGTATGGTCAATAAACTTATTAACAAAGGAAAAAAGATTTTTCTTTCCCAACAGTCTTCGGTCTTATCAGCCGCCACCATTATTATGTTGATGGTAGTGGCCTCCCGAGTTTTAGGCCTGGTAAGGCAAAGAACACTGGCCCATTTTTTTGTTCCCGGTGATTTGTCTTTGTTTTTTGCTGCCTTCCGTTTACCCGATCTGGTTTTTGAGGTTTTGATTTTCGGCACTTTTTCTTCGGCCTTTATTCCGGTTTTTACCAGAGCTTTGAAAAAAGGTCGGAAAGAAGCCTGGCAAATTGCTTCAACGGTGGCCAATATCGGGATGCTCATCTTTTTGGTTCTGGCCGTTGTTATTATTGTTTTCGCCAACCAGCTGTACGGTATTTTGACGCCGGGGTTTAGTTTGGAACATCGGGACAAGATTGTTTTAATGACCCGATTATTATTTGCGGCTCAGGGTTTTTTTGTTATCTCCTATGTCATGACGGCCGTGTTGGAATCCTTGCGGCGCTTTCTGGTTCCGGCTATTGCCCCTCTTTTTTATAACTTGGGGATTATTTTGGGAACCATCTTTTTTGCTCCCAAATATGGCTTGATGGCGCCGGTTTACGGCGTGGTGATTGGGGCCGGTCTTCACTTTTTAATTCAGTTGCCCCTGGCGATTAAACTCGGTTTTCGTTTTCATTTTAGTTTAAAATTGACAGATGAAGTTAGAAAGATCGGGAAGTTGGCACTTCCTAGGATTATTGAAGTGTCCTTTTTACAAGTAGCCAAATCAGTCGAACTTTTCTTGGCTTCCATGATTTCCACTGCCTCATATACTTTTTTTACTTTTGGTAATTCAATCCAGCTTTTGCCGGTTGGTCTCTTTGGAACCTCAATTGCCAAAGCGGCCCTGCCGACTCTTTCCAGACAAGCCGACAATCCGGTGGAATTCAAAAAAACCCTTTTTAATGCCCTCAATCAGATGGTTTTTTTGGTTACTCCAATTGCCGTTACCTTGATTGTTTTAAGAATTCCGATTGTCAGACTTATTTATGGAACGGACCTTTTTTCCTGGGAGGCGACGGTTCAAACGGGGATGGTTGTATCAGCCTTTGCCGTTGGAGTTGTCTTTCAGGTCACCTCCGCTTTATTGGCTAGAGCCTTTTATGCCCTGCATGACACCAAGACGCCAGTCATCATTTCTTTATCCGCCATTACCGTTAACATCATTGCCGACTTTGTTCTCATTCGGGTTTTTCACCTTCCCGCTTGGGGACTGGCGGCAGCTTTCACCTTGGGTTCTTTTATTCAGGCAACCACACTGTTTTGCTTAATTCTAAAAAGAGTTGGTGATGGGATAGTTGCCAAACAATTATTAGAAATCTTAAAAGTTATTTTTTCTTCGGTTTGTTCCGGTTTGGTCATGTTTTTTATCCTGAAATTTTTTGACCGTTCGGTTTGGGTTAAAAGACTTTCTTTTATGGGTGGCTTAGGGATTGAGAATATCCATTTTGAGAAATTTGTTTTGGATACCCGCTACACCACCAACCTTTTAATCCTAACAATTGTTGTTATTATCCTGGGCGGAATCGTTTATTTGGGCATTTCGGTTTTGTTAAAGTCCAAAGAGGTTGGTTTTTTCTTTAATCTAATGAAACGCTTCATTTCCCGAAAAGTCGGGCCGATTTCGACTAAAGAAGAAGAGCCGATAGCCCCACCGACAGGCGACACTGATTAAAAACCTCTTGACATGACTTAGCACTCATGCTACATTACTGCTAATTATGACTGAAGGATTAAGTGCCAGACAAACACAAATCTTAAAAGCTTTAATTGACGAATACATTGAACAAGCTGGTCCGGTTGGTTCGGAAAACCTGGACAAAAAATATAATTTAGGAGTTTCTCCCGCAACCATTAGAAATGAAATGGTTGAACTGACCAAATTAAATTATTTAAAGCAACCCCATACTTCAGCCGGTCGAATTCCGACCCCCACCGCCATGAAATTTTACATTGACCAATTAATGGAAGAACGGCAAATGAGTTTGGCCGACGAGGTTAAAACCAAAGAAGAGGTTTGGGACTCAAGAAACAATTTAGATTCCCTTTTGGAAGAAGCTACCCATGCTTTGGCTGAAAGAACTAAAAGTCTGGCGATTGCCGCTACCGATGAAGGGAAGATTTGGCATGCAGGTTATGCCAATATTTTTGTTAATCCCGAGTTTGCCGATATTCGGGTTTGTGCCAGCTTGTTTGGTATGTTGGAAGAAGTTGACCGGGTCAGGGAACTTTTTTTTCAAAAAGCCCCATCTGGAAGCCCGATCGATGTTTTATTCGGTGAAGAAATGGGTTGGCCGGAATTATCACCGATTGGTGTGGTCACTACCCACTTTGACGTTAAAGGGAAAAAGGGTGCTTTGGGCATAATCGGACCGGTCAGATTAAGTTACCCAACGGTTATTCCGATTTTACGGTATTTTAAGGGCTTAATTGAAGAAATCGGTTAAGATTAAATATAATAAATAAATAATAAAACCAATATGAAAAAAGATATAAAAACTAAAGAAATAATGTTAAGCGGTCAATTGGCTAGGGCCCTGGCTGATTATGATAATTTGCGAAAAAGAGTTGAGAAAGAAAAACAAATCTTTGAAAAGGTTTCCAATTTGCGACTGGTTGTTAAATTATTGCCGGTTTTGGATATAATTAAAAAGTCACAGGCTCATGTTAAAGATCCGGGCATTGCCTTAACGGTTGAGGAATTTGAGAAAGCCCTAATAAGTGAAGGGATTGAAGAAATTAAAGTTAAGGTTGGGGATGAGTTTAATCCGGAAATTCACGAAGCTATCGAAGTTGTTGGTAACCCACTTTCTAAAGGAAAAGCTAAGGTTGACGAGATATTATTAACCGGCTGGAGATTTATCGAAGGCCCGGTGATCAGACACACCAAAGTGAGAGTTAAAAAGGAGGAAAAATAAAAATGGGAAAAATTATCGGTATTGATTTAGGAACAACCAATTCTTGCGTGGCCGTTATGGAAGGTGGCCGACCAAAAGTTATTCCGGCTGCCGATACGGGCCGTAACATTACGCCGTCGGTTGTTGAACCGGTTAAAAATTTAGTTGGCGATGTGGCCAAAAGACAGGTTATCTTAAACCCCAAAAACACGATTTACTCCATTAAAAGAATCATGGGCCGAAGGTTTGAAGACAAAGAAGTCAAAAGAACGATTGAGATGGTTCCTTATGAAGTTAAAAGCGGAAAAGACGGTATGGCTGATGTTGAAGTTGAAGGTAAAAACTATACCCCTCAGGAAATTTCAGCCAGAATTTTAATGAAGCTCAAAAAAGATGCCGAAGCCCATTTGGGTGAAGAAGTAACGGGAGCCGTTATTACCGTTCCGGCTTATTTTGATGATGCGCAAAGACAGGCGACCAAACAAGCAGGAGAGATAGCGGGCTTAAAGGTGGAGCGAATCATTAATGAACCAACAGCCGCTGCCTTGGCATATGGCCTTGATAAAAAGAAAAACGAAAAGATTGCCGTTTATGATTTGGGTGGAGGCACTTTTGATATTTCTATTCTTGAATTGGGGGATGGTGTTTTTGAAGTTAAAGCCACCAACGGTGATACCCACCTCGGAGGCGATGATTTTGATGAAGTCATTGTTGACTACATTGTGTCTGAATTTAAAAAAGAGTTTGCCGTTGATTTGAAAGCCGACAAACAAGCCCTACAGCGAGTCAGAGACGCCGCCGAAAAAGCCAAGATTGAACTCTCGGCTGCCAACGAAGTCGAAATTAATCAGGCCTACATTACCCAGAAAGACGGCAACCCGCTTCATTTGTCTATGAAGTTAACCAGAGCTAAATTGGAAGGTTTGGTCGAAGACTTAATTGAAAAAACAATGGCTCCGGTTAATGCATGTCTTAAAGATGCCAAACTGGAAACCAAAGACATTGATGAAGTTATTTTGGTTGGCGGAATGACCAGAATGCCTAAAGTTATAGAAACCGTTAAAAGTTTCTTTGGCAAAGAACCGAATAAAAGCGTTAACCCGGATGAAGTCGTAGCGGTTGGGGCCGCCATTCAGGCCGGAGTATTGGGTGGGGAAGTCAAAGACATTCTTTTATTGGATGTGACCCCCTTAACTTTAGCGATTGAAACCTTGGGCAATGTAGCCACTCCCATGATTCCAAGAAACATGACTATTCCAACCAGCAAGACCGAAGTGTTTTCAACCGCAGCCGATAATCAGACCCAGGTGGAAATCAATGTCACTCAGGGAGAAAGACCACTTTCACCGGACAATAAATCATTAGGCAGATTTATCTTAGACGGAATTCCCCCGGCCCCCAGAGGTGTACCTCAGGTTGAAGTTACTTTTGATATGGATGCCTCGGGAATCTTAACGGTTACGGCCAAAGACAAAGCGACAGGTAAAACCCAAAACATCAAGATAACAGGTGCGGTTGGACTTTCTGACGATGAGGTTAAAAGAATGCAGGAAGAAGCCGAAAAGCACAAAGAGGAAGACACCAAGAAAGCGGAACTCATTCAAACCAAGAACCAGGCTGATGCTATGGTATCAACCGCCGAGAAAGCCTTAAAAGATGCAGGAGAGAAAGCTCCGAAGGATATTAAAGAGAAAGTGGAAGAAAAAATTAAAGCCGTTAAAGAGACTTTGGAAAAGGGAAGCAAAGAAGAAATTGAAACTAAAGTCAAAGATCTCTCCGAGACTCTTTCTCAAATCGGTCAAGCGATGTATCAAAAACCGGAAGAAAAGAAGGAAGAGAGTAAAGAGGATAAAAAGGAAGAAAAAAAAGAAGACAAAAAGGACGAAAAGGTTGAAGAAGGGGAAGTTGTAGAATAATAGTGTGGCCGCTTCAAAATCAGATTACTACGATATTTTAGGGGTTTCTAAAGGCGCCTCAGCTGAAGAAATAAAAAAAGCATATAGGAAACAAGCTCTTGAATGGCACCCCGATCGACACAAAGACGAGAAGGAAGCTGCCGAAAAACGCTTCAAAGAGATAAACGAAGCCTATCAGGTGTTATCCGATACCCAAAAAAGAAGTGCTTATGACCAGTATGGACACAGTGCTTTTGCGCCCGGTGGAGGCAGTCCTTTCTCAGGTGGAGGACAGGGAAATCCTTTTTCTTCCTATACTTATTATTCCAACAGTGGTGGAGGACAGGGAAATCCTTTTGCCAGTTTTGATTTCGGTGACCCCTTTGATATATTTGAACAATTTTTCGGAGGAGGCAGTCCTTTTAGGCAGGCAAGACAAATTCCCCGCTATTCCCTAACGCTTGATTTTATGGAAGCGGTTAAGGGGTGTGAACGGGAAGTGATCGTTGAGGGAAAAAAGAGAAAGATTAAAATACCGGCCGGAGTCGATGAGGGATCCCGGATTAACTTTAACGATTTTATTCTTTCCCTGAATGTTAAGCAGGATGAACTTTTTGAAAGAGATGGTGAAGACGTTTATGTTAAGGTCGGGATCCCCTTTTCCATGGCCGTTTTTGGTGGCGACATTAAAGTTCCGACGATTGACGGGGAGTTAAAACTAAAAATCAGGCCGGGAACCCAATCCGGTATCATGGTTAGACTTCGGGAAAGAGGCATTAAAAGTTTAAGACACCGGGGACATGGTGATGAGTATGTCAAAATTAACGTCATAACGCCCGAAAAACTAAACAGAGAACAAAAAAAGGTGATTGAGGAACTCAAAGACCGTGGCTTCTAGAGGTTTGACTTCTTTTTCCTTCTAAGGTAAACTAAGCGTTAGATTATTTAGGTTTGTGGGGTGGTGGGAAGAAAGTCCCACCCTTTTTTTTAAAAATATAAACATGCAAACGCCAAGAACAGAATTTGCTCAAGCTTTAAAGGCCATCGCGACCGAGCGGGGTCTTGATGCTAACGTGATTATCGACACGATT
Source organism: Candidatus Woesebacteria bacterium UBA5073 (assembly GCA_002415845.1). Taxonomy (GTDB): domain Bacteria; phylum Patescibacteriota; class Microgenomatia; order UBA8517; family UBA8517; genus UBA5073. Next base: position 44,847 of record DIAR01000010.1, on the reverse strand, counting down.
AAGCAAGCGATTATTGCAGCTTACCGAAGAGACGCCAAAGAACGGGGTGAGGAAACGGAAGAAATGGATTTTGACGTTGAGATAAACCCCATCAACGGTGAAGCCAAAGTTTTTGCCTGGCCACTTGAGAAGCCAGAAGCCAAGAAAGATGTGACACCTCCAGGTTTTGGACGCATTGCCGCCCAGACCGCCAAGCAGGTTATTCACCAAAAAATCAGAGAAGCCGAAAAAGGTGCCATTATGGCCGACTTTTCCGATCGGATTGGAAGCTTAATTTCCGGAATGATCTTGAGATTTGATGGCCCCAACGTTCGCGTTGATATCGGTCGAACCGAAGCCATCATGCCGGCCGAAGAACGAATTCCCAATGAAAGACTAACCGCCAACCAAAGGCAAACTTTTCTTTTGAAAGCGATTGAAGAAACCCTTAAAGGGAAAGAGTTGATTCTTTCAAGAGCCGATCCACTCTTCGTTGAAAAACTGTTTGCCAGAGAAGTACCGGAAATTGCTTCGGGTAGCGTTTCTATTAAGACTATTGCCAGAGAAGCAGGCATCAGAACCAAAATTGCCGTTACCTCAACCCAGTCCGGGGTTGATCCGGTCGGCAGCTGTGTCGGCCAAAAAGGCGTTCGAGTTCAGGCCGTCACCAACGAATTGGGTGGCGAAAGAGTTGATTTGATTCCATACTCCGAAGATGTCAAAGAATTGATTGCCGGTGCCCTTTCCCCGGCCGAAAATTTGGTCGTTACCCTGGACAAAGAAAATATGATTGCCAAAGTTAAGGCTCCTGAAGACCAATTGTCGATGGCTATCGGTAAAGACGGACAAAACGTCAGGTTGGCTGCCAAATTAACCGGCTGGAGAATTGAAGTTGAAGCCCTCCCCGTTAAAGGCGTCAAGAAAGTCAAAAAGGAAACTGAGGAAAAAGAAGAAGTGAAAGAAGAAAAGGTCAAGAAAGAACCAAAAGCCAAAAAGGCTAAAAAAGAAGTGAAAGAAGAAGTTAAGGAAAAAGAAGAAAAACAGGAAGAGATAGTTCCTGAGGTTACGGAAGAAGTTAAAACCGACGAAGCCAAATGAAAAACTTAATGTTTCTTTAAAAAGATTCTTTAGTTTTCGTTAATTAACCTTCTGTTTCTTCAGATAAGTTTAAAAATAATATGGAAAAAGATAAAAAAACCAGTAGTTCTGTTCGTCCGCCGATTGTCACCATCCTCGGACATGTTGATCATGGCAAAACCACTCTTTTGGATACCATCCGGAAAACCCGCGTGGCCTTAAAAGAAAAAGGTGGCATTACCCAAAAAATCGGAGCTTCGGAAGTCAAAACCAAAGAGGGAAAGATGATTACCTTTATTGATACTCCCGGTCATGCTGCTTTTTCCAAGATGAGATCACGTGGGGCCAAGGTGGCCGATATTGCTATTTTGGTTGTAGCTGCCGGGGATGGAGTGATGCCGCAAACTAAAGAAGCCCTGTCCTTTATAAGAGAAGCCGAAATTCCTTTTATTGTTGCTTTAACTAAAATCGATTTGCCGTCGACCAACATCGAATCGGTTTTAGGACAACTTGAGAAAGAAAATGTTTTGTTTGAAGGCCGGGGTGGTGACACGCCTTATTTAGGTGTTTCGGCTAAAACCGGGAAAGGGATTGAAGAACTCTTGGAATTAATCTCCTTAGTGGCTGATGTTAACGAGATTAAAGCCAATAAGGAAGATGCGCTGGAAGCTTTGGTTATTGAAAGTGTTAAAGACCAAAGGGGAATTTCGGCCAGTGTTATTGTTCGAAACGGCAGTGTCAAGGTCGGCGATAGCCTCTTTTCCGATGCGGGCAGTTTTAAGGTGAGGGGAATTTTAACTGAAAAGGGCGGGGCTAAAGAAATTCTTCCCGGTTTTGCCGGACAAGTTCTGGGTTTTGAAATTCTACCCGAGGTTGGTTCGAGAATCGCATCTTCAGAAACGGCCTTTGCTAAAAAAGAGGAGAAACAAAACCGAATTAAGGTTGGCAAAGAAGAAGTTGGCGTGGTTATCAAAGCTGAAAATAAAGGGGCCTTGGAAGCGGTTTTAAATAATCTTCCTGCCGGTGCAATTGTGGTTGAAGCCAGCGTCGGTGATATTTATGAATCGGATGTTTTAATGGCTAAATCCTCGGGCGGTTTAATTTTTGCTTTTGAGGCCAAAGCTTCATCCGGCGTTTCAAAATTGGCCGAAGCCGAAGGCGTAACCATTAAGAGCTTTGATATTATTTATGAACTTTTTGAGGCATTGGAAGCTTTGGTTCAAAAAGGTAAAACGGTTATCTTGGGGAAGGCTGAAATTGTGGCCATTTTCCCCTTCAACAACAAAAAAATTGCCGGCTGTAAGATTTTGAGCGGGAAAATCAGCAAAAATACCAAACTCTTATTAATGCGCGATGAGAAAGAAATCGGAAAAGTCAGAGCGATCTCCCTCAAAAAACAAAAACAGGAAGTGTCCGAAGTTTCCCAGGGTGAGGAATTTGGGGTCTTAATTGAGCCCCAGCTTGATTTTGCTAAAGGCGATATGTTAGTATCGGTCGCCTAAGACAAATCATGGAAAATTCATTCTCGCAGATCATAAATGCCTCCAACTCTGTTCTTGTTATGCTCCCAACCAAGCCTTATTTTGACCAAGTGGCGGCTGCGTTGGGACTTTATCTTTCCCTTTCAACCAAAAAAGAAACAAGCATTTCCTGTCCGGCTGACATGCTGGTTGAGTTTCACCGCCTGGTTGGGGTTGATAAGATTACCCAGGATTTGGGAAATAAAAACATGACCATGAAATTTGCCGGCTATAAAGCGGCCGATATTGAGAAGGTCAGCTATGATATTGAGAACGGTGAGTTTAAGTTAACGGTTGTTCCGAAAAGCGGTTTTATGGCTCCAACCAAAGACCAGGTCGATATTTCCTATTCGGGTATTTCGGCCGATACGATTATTTTGGTTGGTGGAGCCAATTCTTCCCACTTTCCGATTCTTGGTAAAGATTTGGCTGATGCCAAAATTTTACATATTGGAACGAAAGCCCTGGCTTTAACCGGAAATGAAAATGTTCTTTCTTTTGCCAGGCCCGCCGCGTCGGTTTCTGAGATTGTCTCAGCCCTTATCTTTGAAGGTAATTTTGATCTGGGAGCGGATATTGCGACCAACCTGATTGCCGGAATTGAAGAGGGCAGCCGGGGCTTGAAAAGCTTTGAAGTGACGGCCGAAACCTTTGTTGCTATGGCCAACTTAATGAAAGCCGGGGGGCGAAGAGTTTTGTCGGAAAGAATTTCCCGGGATAATTATCCGATGGGTTCAATTCCCGGTGAAAAACCTGTTTTTGAAAAAACGGTTCCTGAACAGCCGGTTTTTAGCCAGGCTGCACCAATTCAGGAAGAACCCGAAGATGCAAAGCCGGCTCCGAAGGATTGGCTGGAGCCCAAGATTTATAAGGGAACCTCAGTCAGTTAAATTGCCTTTTGTAATTCCCGTTTTGGTATGTTAGAATACACCCTGATGTCGACAAGGTTTATCCTTTAACCTTTTAAAGATCTACTTTGTCAAACATGACGCTATGGCACTTAAAGGTGACGAAAAAATCGGCTTAATAAAAAAGTATGCGCGGGAAAGAGGCGACACCGGTTCTCCGGAAGTACAAATCGCCCTTCTTTCAGCCCAGATTGACAAACTCATTGCTCACTTAAAAGAACACTCCAAAGATGTTCATTCAAGAAGAGGACTTTTGAGTATGGTAGCCAAAAGAAGAAGACTGTTAAGTTATCTTCGAAAGCGTGATGAGGACCGCTACAAGAACCTCATTAAAGATTTGAAATTAGAAAAATAAAAGTTTTAGATGAAAAAAATCGAAAAAGAAATTGAATTAGGGGGCAGAAAATTAACCCTCTCCACAGGACTATTAGCTGAACAAGCCTCAGGTGCCGTTTTGGCTCGATATGGTGAAACCGTTGTCTTGGCTACGGTTGTTGGAGCTCCTCTGAAAGTTGATTTGGGTTACTTTCCTTTAACCGTTGATTACATGGAAAAACTCTATGCGGGAGGTCGTATTAAAGGCAGCCGCTGGGTTAAAAGAGAAGGCCGACCTTCCGATGACGAGATTTTATCGGCTAGACTCATTGATCGAACGATTAGACCCCTTTTCCCTTCAACTTACAAAAAAGAAGTTCAGGTCATTATCACCGTTTTATCGGTTGATATTGAAAATGATCCGATGATTCTCTCAGCCATTGCAGCTTCGGCCGCCCTTTCCGTTTCGAATATTCCTTGGATGGGTCCGACAGCCACTTTAAGAGTCGGTCTTAAAGAAGGAACCTATTTTGTTAATCCTGTAGTTTCGGAAATGGCTTTCTCCGATATGGATTTGGTTGTTTCTGCAACCGATAAAGCCGTCGTCATGATTGAAGCCGGTGCCAATGAAGTCCCGGAAAAGGATATTTTGGGTGGTATTGAATTTGCCAAGAAGGAAGCTGATAAAGTTTTAAAGTTTATCAATGATTTTGCTGCTGAAGTTGGCAAGAAAAAGGAAGTCTTGCCTGCAGAGGAAATAACCACCGAGCTAAAGTCAAAAGTTAAAAAGTTGATTGGAGAAAAATTAGACGATTTAATTAAAGACTGGGCCGGTCATGAGGGTGAACAGGTTGAATACAACGAAGCCAAAAAAGCTTTAATTGAAGAGTTGGAAGAGACAAAACCTGAAGTGGTTGTCGGTGCCTTTGATGCCATTATGCGGGATCGGGTTAGGGAACTTATTTTGGCCGGAAAAAGACCGGATGGCAGAAAACACACCGAAATCAGAAAACTTTTCGGTCAGGTTGGAATTTTACCCAGAACTCACGGTAGTGCTATTTTTCAAAGAGGTCAGACTCAAGTTTTAACCATTACCACCTTGGGTACGCCGGCCATGGAACAGTTGATTGAATCGGCCGAAGGCGAAGAATCAAAAAGATATATTCATCACTATGCCATGCCGCCTTTTTCCTCCGGTGAAGCGGGCAGAGTCGGATCGCCTTCAAGACGAGAAATTGGACATGGTGCCTTGGCTGAACGTGCTTTGGAGCCGGTTATTCCAACTTCCGATAAATTCCCCTATACGATTAGGGTAGTTTCTGAAGTTATGAGTTCCAACGGTTCAACCTCAATGGCTTCGACCTGCGGTTCAACCCTTTCTTTAATGGATGCGGGAGTTCCTATAACCTCACCGGTTTCCGGAATTGCCATGGGTTTGATTATCGACACACCGAAAAAGTATGCTGTCCTTTCCGATATTATCGGTATGGAAGATCATTTGGGTGACATGGACTTTAAAGTTACCGGTACCAAAAAAGGTGTCACGGCCATGCAGTTGGATGTAAAAACTTTAAACCTAACGCCGGCTATTTTGAAAGATGCTATTAGTCAGGCAAAAGTTGCCCGAGAAACCATTTTAAAGTTCATGCTCGAAACCTTAGGTGAACCAAGAACCAAGATTTCCAACTTTGCCCCGAAGATTAAAGTGGTTAAGATCCCGGTTGAAAAAATCGGTGAAGTTATTGGTCCGGGTGGCAAGATGATTAAAAAGATTATTGCCGAATCAGGAGCCCAGGTTGAAGTTGAAGATGACGGCAGCGCCAACATCTCCGGAATGGATAGCGATTCGGTTGATAAAGCCGTTGCTATGGTTGAAGGCTTGATTAAAGAAGTTGTCGCCGGAGAAATTTATGAGGGCGAAGTTAAAAGAATTCAGCCTTTTGGTGCCTTTGTCGAAATCCTTCCAGGGAAAGACGGTTTGGTTCATGTTTCCGACATGAAGGAAGATTTTGTCAAAGATCCGAACGAAGTTGTGCAAATCGGGGACAAAGTTCAAGTTAGGGTTAAGGAAATCGACGATTTGGGCAGAATTAATCTTTCCATGCTGATGGATCCGGCACACGACAAAGAGAAAAAACAAGGTGGAGGTTTCGGTGGCGGAGAAAGACATTATGAACGTCCCGGTCAAAGTTTTGGCCGAGGAGGAAGTGCTCCCAGAAGATATGACAGGGGCGGAGGCGAGCGAAGATTTGGAAGTGATAATCGAAGATCGTCTGGTCCTCATTTCCCGACGAGCCGATTTTTAGACGACAAGAAGAAAGACTTCTCAAGATAAGCCCAAAAGTGTTAAAGTTAAGTTGTTATGGATACTGCCGCAAAAGATATTGATATATTGGCCGAAACTATTAAAAAGGCCAAACTTCCTGATAAGCTAACTGAGAGTGTTTTAGTGAGACTTTCCCAATTAACCAAGTTAACTGACTCACCCACTTTTTTACCGGAATTTGACCGGATTGAAAAATACATTGATTGGATTACGGCTCTGCCGTGGAGTGCCAAAACCCAGGACAACCTTGATCTTAATAACGCCAGACAGATTTTGGATACACACCATTTTGGTTTATCCGAAATTAAAGAGAGAATTCTGGAATATATTTCGGTTATGAAATTAAAACAGGAGAAAGGCGAGAGTGCCGATATTTACCGGGCGCCGATTCTTTGTTTTGTGGGACTGGTGGGTACCGGTAAAACAACCATTGCCTATTCAATTGCCGAAGCCCTGGGCCGCAAGTTTGCCCGTATTCCTTTCGGCGGAATGGGTGATCCATTGGATTTAAGAGGCCAATCAAGGATGCATTCCGAAGCCGAACCGGGGAAAATTATCAAAGCCTTAAAATTAACCCAAAGTGCCAACCCGGTAATCCTTCTGGATGAAATTGACCGAGTAACTGATTTAGGTAGGGCTTCCATCATGGGTGTGTTGGTTGAGCTTTTGGATCCGGAACAAAATCACAGTTTTGTTGACCATTACATTGATTATCCTTTTGATCTTTCTAACGCTTTGTTTATCGCCACGGCCAATAATACGACTAACATCTCAACGGCCGTTCTGGACAGACTTGAACCGATCATGATGCCTTCTTATTCTGATATCGAAAAAATTACTATTGGCCAAAAATATGTTTTGCCTAAAGCCATTAAAACGGCCGGAATTACACCTGATGTTTTAACGATTGATGAGACCGTTTGGACCAATATTGTGAGGCCTCTGGGTTATGATGCCGGTATCAGAACTCTGGAGAGAACGATTGATAGCATTGTTCGAAAGGTGGCGATGATGATAGTTGAAGGAAAAGGAAAAACGTTTAAAATAACTCCGGAGAATGTTAAAACTTTCCTTCCCCAGTAAAATAATTATTTAATGAATTCAACGAAAAAAGACCAACTGCTTAAATTAAGAGCCAAAATGGCTGCGGATAAAACATTGCCTTTAAGGAAAACGGCAACCTGTATGGTTTTTGGTGAAGGTAATCCGGAGACGAAAGTTTTCTTTTTGGGTGAAGGCCCAGGCTACTGGGAAGATCAGAAGGGCCGACCGTTTGTCGGTAACGCAGGGATACTATTAGATAAGTTACTTCATTCAATTGAATTAGAGAGAAAGGAAGTTTTCATTTCCAATGTCGTTTGTTTCAGACCGCCCGAAAACAGAGATCCTGAAGATGCCGAGATTGCCGCTTTCAAACCGTATATCGATGAAATGATTAGTGTTATTGATCCAAAAATTATTGTGACCTTGGGCCGGTTTTCGATGGGCAAGTTTATCCCGGGGGTAAAGATTAGCTCTGTTCACGGTAAAGTTCATCGTATACAATTAAACGGTAAAGAAATTGTTGTATTGCCAATGTATCATCCGGCAGCCGCTTTAAGAAGAAACGATGTCATGCTTCAGATTAAAGAAGACTTTTTAAAAATTCCGGAATTATTAAATGAAATTAAAGAAAACAAAGAAAAAACAACACAAACAGAACAGTTAGAAATTATATGAGTTCACTTAAATTAATTGCCCTTTCGGGTACAACCAACGTTACGGAAAACCTTTATGTCTATGAATACGGGAACGATATTATTGTCGTTGACTGTGGTGTCGGCTTTCCGGAGTCGGAAATGTACGGCGTTGATTTGGTTATTCCCGATTTTACCTACCTGAAGGAAAACGCCAGCAAGATTAGAGCCATTCTTATTTCTCATGCTCATGAAGATCATTTGGGAGCCATTCCTTTTTTGCCACCCGAAATAAATGCTCCGATTTATGCCACTAAACTGGTGGCCGGCTTTATTGAAGATAAATTAGCCGATTATGAAGAGGGGCCGAAGAACAAAATTAATGTTTTTGATCCGGAGAAAGACACCCTAACTTTTGGTGTCTTTAAAGTTACCCCTTTCAGGGTTTCGCATTCGGTTCCCGATGGCGTTGGTTTTGCGATTGATACACCTGAAGGCAGATTATTTCATGTTCCGGATTATAAATTTGACTGGACGCCGGTTGACGGTAGACCGTTTGATGTAGCCAAACTGGCACAATTAGCTTCTGGTGGAGCACTGGCCTTGGCCTCCGATTGTATTGGTTCAACCGCACCCGGCTATACCGAAAGCGAAAGAGAAATCGAATCAAGAATCGAAACCATTGTCAGGGGAGCCAAAGGACAGGTTTACTTCACGACCATTTCCTCAAATATTTCCAGAATGAAGCAGGCCTTAAATGTCGCCATGAAGTTGGGACGAAAAGTCGTTTTTGTCGGAAGGTCAATTGATAGGAAAGCCGAAATTGCCAAGAACCTAGGCTATTTAAGCTACCCCGCCGATTTGGTCGTTACCCAAAAAGAAGCCAATAAATTACCAAAGGATCGGATTATGTACATTATTTCCGGCAGTTATGGTCAACCGGGAAGCGCTCTTTATAGGGTTGCGATAGGCGAACATCAGTTTTTATCAGTTGAGCCAGGCGATGTTGTTGTTTTCTCTTCCGATCCTGCACCACCCGGATCAAAAACCAATGTTGACGCGGTGGTGGATAAACTGATTGCTTTGGATGTTGAAGTTCATTACTACGATATGCAGGAAGATTTGCATGTTTCGGGACACGGTTCGGAAAAAGACGTTGAAATGCTTTTTGCCTTAGTTCGACCCAAGTATTTCATTCCGATAGGTGGAACCGTCAGACACATGCATGCCTATTCCGGTATCGCCCAAAGGATGGGAGCTCCCAAACAGAATATTTTTGAACCGGGAGCCGGTGATATCATCGAGTTTTCCAATAAAAGCGCTAAAATCTCGGGCCGGATTCATGTCAAAAATGTTTTGGTTGACGGTTTGGGAATTGGTGATGTGGGAAGTGTAGTTCTTCGGGACAGACAGGTTTTGGCCCATGAAGGGGTAGCCATTGTCATGCTTCACCTGGATAAATTTGCCGGCAAATTAGTTGATACTCCGGAAATTATCAGTCGGGGCTTTGTTTTTGAGAAAAAAGGAAAGGGCTTCTTGGAAAGAGGAGCCAGACTTCTTGAAGAAAGAATCGTTAAAAGAAATAAACTTGACGCCAAGATGCTGCGAGAAATGACTTCAGACTTTCTGGAGCGCTACTTCTATGAAGAAATCGGCAGAAGACCGATGGTGCTTCCTGTGGTAGTAGAAATATAATTTCTCTATCTACTTTTTTTCTTCTTCGCTATAATGTAATTTAAGTAGTAACTACTATGCAAAGAAAGAAAAGAAAATTAGTTAAACGAGCATTTAATTTAAAACTTAAGAAGTCGACTATTTTTTCCATTGTCCAAATTTTCTTTTTTGCCCTGGCTGCTTTAGTTATTATTTCCTTTTCCCGTCAAGGCTTGGCTTTAATTAAATTAAACGATTTGCTGATGGCCAATTTCTCTTGGGCCACTATTTTTTTCCCGTTTGTTTTTCTTTCTTTTGCCTTCATGCTTTCCAAAATAAAGATTCCCCTAAGCCAGCCCAATGTGGTGGTGGGTAGTTTATTGTTTTTCATTTCCATTGCAACCTTAGGTCGGGCCGGTAATGTGGGTAGGATGGCTTGGGAAGGGATTGCCTCAATGGTCACCGGTTTCGGTGCTTTCATCATTTTTCTTGGGACATCAATTGTCGGCTTGATTGTTCTTTTTAATACTTCTTTTGAACAGGTAATTAATTTCTTTATTTCTCTTTTTGGTCAGGTCAAGAAGTACTCAGTTGGCGATGCAAGATTTGGGAAAATTCTGCCCAAAGGCGGAATGAAAGTCTCGGGTGGCAGTAATTATCCAAACCAAGCTCCTAAACCAGGTGGAAAACCAAGTGTGGCCGTAGAAGCTTTAGAGGCCAAATTGGTCAGTAATGTTCCGGGAGAAGATAAAGTGTGGAAGTATCCACCCTTGGACATCTTAAGTGATGTTGAATCGGGTAAAGCCGACAGGGGTGATATCAAAGGCAATGCCGCCATTATTGAAAAAACACTGGAGAGTTTTGGTATTACGGCCAGGGTGGTTGAGGTTAATCTTGGTCCGGCCGTTACCCAATATGCCCTGGAAGTGGCTCTCGGGACCAAGCTTTCCAAAATTACTTCCCTGGAAAGAGATTTGGCTTTAGCTCTTGCCGCTCCGACCGGAACAATCAGAATTGAAGCCCCCATTCCCGGCCGGGCACTGGTTGGAATTGAACTGCCAAACAGGGCTCCGGAATTTGTGCCTCTAAAAAAGATGATGGAGTCGGAAGTGATGAAGAACAATCGTTCCAAGTTGGCCGTTTCTTTGGGGTTGGATGTTTCCGGAAAACCAGTGGTGGCCGATATCGGGAAAATGCCCCATGTTTTGATTGCCGGTCAAACCGGCTCCGGCAAGTCAGTCTGTATTAATGCTTTCTTAAACTCTTTTCTTTTTAGGGCTTCGCCTTCCGAAGTGAAATTAATTTTGGTTGATCCGAAAAGAGTTGAACTGACCGGTTACAACGGTATTCCGCATTTATTGACGCCGGTTATTGTCGAACCGGAAAAAGTTATTTCGGCTCTTCGATGGATTCTGGCCGAAATGGACAGACGCTATAAACTCTTTGCTCAAGCCGGAGCCAGAAACATTGACGGCTATAACGAAATGTCCGGTTTTCAGGCCTTGCCTTACATTGTTTTATTCATTGATGAGTTGGCCGATATTATGCTTTTCTCTCCGGTTGAAGTTGAGGATGCCATCACGAGGATTGCCCAGATGAGCCGGGCGACGGGAATTCATATGATTTTGGCCACACAGAGGCCTTCGGTTGATGTCATTACCGGTTTAATTAAAGCCAACATTCCTTGCCGAATCGCTTTTGCCGTTTCATCCCAGGTTGACTCACGGGTTATTTTGGATACCCAAGGGGCAGAGAAACTTTTAGGCAAAGGTGATATGCTTTTCCTGCCGCCGGAACAGGCCAAGCCGGTCAGAATTCAGGGCGCTTTTGTTTCCGACAAGGAAGTTTCGGGACTGGTGGCCTTCCTTAAAAACCAGGGCGTTATGCCGCAATATACCGAAGAGGTGACGACGATGACCAAATCCGGTATGGCTGCTGTTCCCGGAATAGTCGGCGATATTGATCCCTTCTTTAAAGATGCGGTTCGGGAAGTTTGCCAATACGAAAGGGCTTCAGCCTCACTTTTACAAAGAAGACTTTCCATCGGCTATGCCAGAGCCGCTAGGTTAATTGACCAGCTGCAATCGGCCGGTGTGGTTGGTCCGGCTGAAGGCTCAAAACCCAGAGAAGTGATGATTAAAAATGCGGAAGATTTCTTTGCCTCATCCGCCAAAACAAACCAAGGACCGGAACTAAACTAATTTTAGAAAGTATATGAAGACCGTCGGCAGCTACTTAAAGGAAGCCCGTTTGAAAAAAAGATTCTCTTTGTCAAAAGTTGAAGATGAGACCAAGATAAAAAAGGAGTTTATTGAAAGTCTTGAAAACAACGATTGGCAGACCTTACCCGATTTTGCCGTGGTTTTAGGTTTTGTTAAAAACATTGCCAAGTTTTTGGATTTAAACGAAAAACAAATGGCCGCCATTCTCAGGCGGGATTATCCGCCTAAAGATCTTTCGGTTAACCCGAAGCCGGATGTGGTTAACAAGTTTATCTGGTCTCCAAAAATTACTTTTGTTGTTGGTATTAGTTTGGTTTTACTTCTGGTTTTTAGCTATCTGGGTTATCAATACAAAAAGTTTGTTTCACCACCTTCTCTAGAGATTACTGAACCCAAAGAGGGAGAAGTGGTTCGAAGCCGTAATGTTTGGGTTTTGGGAAAAACCGATCAGGACGTGGTTTTAAAAGTAAATAATCAGCCGGTTTTGGTTGAGGATGAAGGACAATTTAAAACCGAAATTCAGATTTATGAAGGAACAACTGAAATTGTCGTTAAAGCTGTTTCTCGGTCTGGAAAAGAAACTACTTTAAAGCGTACAATAAGGCCTGAACTTTAAAGACCATGGATAACGTTCAAACATTATTAATTGTGGTTGTTATCGCCCTGACCTTTCTTTTGGTGGTCGTTGGTGTTCAGGTTTTTTTAATTATTGTTGACTTGAGAAAAGCCATTAAAAGACTCAATTCAATTTTGGAAGATGCGATTTTGGGTGGAGGATTGATAAGGCCCGAGAAGTTAACTGGTGTTTTGGAAATCTTAAAGAGGAATAAAAAGCTTGAATCTTACGGCCAGGACCAACCTACGCCACCTTCTTCTGGATAAGGCCCTCAAATTAAAGGTATAATTTAGCCATGACTTCAAGAGAGTTGGTTGAAAAGTATTTGCAATTTTTTAAAGAAAAGGGCCATAGTGTCATTCCCTCAGCTTCTTTAATTCCGGAAAACGATCCGACGGTTTTATTTACGACCGCCGGCATGCACCCTCTGGTCCCTTACTTTTTAGGTGAGGAGCATCCTGCCGGAAAAAGGTTAACTAACAACCAAATTTGTCTTCGCACGGACGATATTGATGAAGTTGGTGATACCACCCACCACACTTTTTTTGAGATGCTTGGTAATTGGTCGTTGGGTGATTATTGGAAGGAAGAATCAATCAAAAATTCTTTTGAGTTTTTAACCGAGGTTTTAAAAATTAATAAAGATAAACTGGCCATAACTTGTTTTGCGGGTGATGAAGATGCTCCCAAAGATACGGAATCGGCCGAGATTTGGAAAAAGCTTGGTATTCCGGAAAAAAGAATTTATTTTCTATCCAAAGAAGATAACTGGTGGGGGCCGGCAGGGGAAACGGGACCTTGTGGACCGGATACGGAGATTTTCTTTGAGACAGGGGAGAAAAGTTGTAGCAGTAATTGTCGTCCGGGTGATAACTGCGGTCGGTTTGTGGAAATCTGGAACAACGTTTTTATGCAGTATGCCAAAACCAGTGAGGGGAAATACATTCCTCTAAAACAAAACAATGTTGATACGGGGATGGGCGTTGACCGGACTACGGCTGTTTTAAATGGTTTAGCGGATGATTATTTAGTTAAGGATTTATGGGGTGAAATAATCTTGGCCATCAAAGAAATTTCAGGCAAGGATTATGAAGACGAGACTAAAGCTTTCCGGATTATTGCCGATCATATCAGAGCTTCCGTTTTTTTAGCGGCTGAAGGGGTAATTCCCGGCAATAAACTTCAGGGCTATGTGTTAAGAAGATTAATAAGAAGGGCGGTCCGCTGGGGTAAAAAGTTAAAAATTGCCAAACCATTCTTGGAGAAAGTGGCTCAAGCGGTTATTAATTCTTATAAAAAAGCCTACCCAACCTTAAAGGAAAAAGAAAAAGAGATTATTGCTGTAATTAAGGAAGAAGAGAATAAATTTAGTCAGACACTGGAAAAGGGTTTAAAAGAAATTGAAAAGATAGGTGAGCTGGATGGTAAAAACGCTTTCTTCTTATACGAAACTTATGGTTTTCCATTGGAATTAACCGAAGAAATTGCGCTGGATCGGGGACAGAAAATTAATCGAAAAGTTTTTGCCGAAGAGTTTGCCAAACACAAAAATCTATCCAAGACAGCTTCGGCCGGCATGTTTAAGGGCGGTTTGTCCGATGCGTCGGAGGAAGTAACTCAATTTCATACGACAACTCATTTACTGCATGCGGCTTTAAGGAAAGTATTGGGAAATCATATTTCGCAAAAAGGCTCCAATATTACCTCCGAACGGCTTAGATTTGATTTTTCCCATCCGGAAAAGTTAACCGAAGAGCAGTTAAAAGCCGTTTCCGATTTAATAAACGAGCAAATTACCAAAAAATTACCTGTTAAGGTAGAAACCATGAGTCTTAAAGAAGCCAAGGAAAAAGGCGCTTTGGCCTTCTTTGGTGAAAAATATGGAGAGAAGGTTAAAGTGTATACAATCGGCAATTCCAACACCGACTTTTTCTCCAAAGAGGTGTGTGGCGGACCGCATGTTGAAGATACGTCCGAAATCGGGCGTGTTAGAATAATTAAACAGGAGAAAATTGGCGGTGGGGTAGTCAGAATTTACATTGCCAAAGAATAATTCCGAAGTTTTGCTATGGATTTAAAAAGTATTTTATCGAAAGGTACTGCCCAAGAACATTATTGGGCACTAGTAATTGAAACCGGTTGGATTCAGGCCGGTGTTTGGAAAATTGAAAACGAAAAGGCGGAAATGGTGGCCGTTTCTCCTGCCACTCCTTGGGAAACGGAGGATGATTTAATTTCTGCGTCAGACACTGTTTTGTCGGCCGCCATTCAAAATTTACCAGAAGAAGTAGGGGAACCATCAAAAACGGTTTTTGGTGTTCCTCCTTTTTGGGTAACCGACGGTCAGATTAAACCCGAGTTTTTGGAGCAGGTTAAAAAAATCTGTACCGAACTGTCACTGGAACCAACCGGCTTTGTTGTCCTGCCGGAAGCCATAGCTCACCTGATGAAAGCCGAAGAAGGCTCTCCTTTAAGTGCAGTTGTTTTGGAAGTCGGTAGCGAAAATTTGGAATTGGCTGTTTTTAAATTGGGCAACTTGGTTGGTACGGCTTCAGTTCAAAGGAGTCTTTCCGTTTATGACGATGTGGTTGAAGGCCTTTCCCGTTTTGTAACCGGAGAAACACTGCCGTCAAGGTTTTTAATTTATAACGGTCGGGGAGGAGAGTTGGAGGAGATAAGGCAAAACCTGCTTTCCGCTTCCTGGAACGAAAATGAAAAGATTAAATTTTTACATACTCCCAAGATTGAAATCATTGAAGCCGATAAAAAAGTAGTGGCAACTGCCCTGGCGGGGGCTTCCGAAATGTCTAATATTTCTCAGGTTGAAGGGGTGAAGAAAGAAGAAGAAAAGATGGAAGCCTATCCGGAAGAAACAGCCAACGTTCAAGTTCCCGAGACCGATGTCCACCCGGAAGATTTAGGTTTTGTGGTTGACGAAGACATAACCGAAAAACCAAAAGCAGAGCCAATTGGAGAAGTACCCCAGCAACCTCAGTCTCAACCAGTGGCGACTGCTACCCAACCTTCGGGTATATTGTCGAAATTGGCTTTTTGGAAAAAGATAAAACTACCGGCCTTCCCGATTTCTTTTAAGAAAAAAAATATTGTTGAAAACAGAAGATTGGGAGGGGTAGTGAAGAAAAAACCAACAATTGCTCTCTTAATTGCAGCCGTTGTTTTTCTGGTTGGTGGTTTTCTTTTCTGGTGGTTTATTCCCAAAGCCACCCTGGAAATTTTTGTTTCACCCAAAATTTTGGAAGAAAATTTAACCCTTTCGGTTGACATCAACGAAAGCCAGTCGGATTTTGACGGCAGTCTTTTGGCTGGAAAACTCTATACCTCCGAAGAGTCGGGTGAAAAAACAACCAGTACTTCCGGAACAAAGACAATTGGAGAAAAAGCCAAAGGCAGTGTCAAAATCCAAAACGGAACAGCGGCGGTTATCAATCTTCCGGCCGGAACAATTCTTTATTCAGCTTCCGATTTGAAATTTACCACTACTTCCAGTGCTTCCGTCTCGGCGGCACTGTCGCCCAGCACGCCGGGTGAGGGCAGTGTTGATGTGGCTGCCTATGATATCGGCTCCGAATATAATCTGGGAGCAAATGAAGTTTTTAAAATCGGTAACTATCCGAAAAGCGAAGTTGATGCTCTTACTACCCAGAATTTTTCCGGAGGTTCAAGCCGGGAAATTCCCTCCGTCTCTTCTGAGGATCAGGCCAAGTTGGAAAAAGAATTAACCAATGAATTGACCGAAAAAGCGATTAAGAGTTTAGGTCAGCAAATAGCCGATGATCGGATTTTAATTAATGCCACTTTTGTACCCGAGGTTGTCAGTAAAGTTTTTAGCGCTAAGGTTGGCGATGAAGCAACCAATTTAAAATTATCCTTAAAAGTTTCGGTTTCCGGTGTTTCCGTTGCCAAGACCGATATGTTTGAACTGGCCAAAAAAGCTTTGAACAGTAAAATTCCAACCGGTTATGCTCTTAAAGAGGGGCAAATCGATACGGAATATGAGTTAGTTAAAGGGGAAGAAGGTGTTTACGAGCTAACAACAATTCTTAGTGTCAATCTTTTGCCTGAGGTGAAGGTTGATGAAATAACAAGTAGTGTTTTGGGTAAATATCCGGCCCTAATTGATCCTTATTTGGCCACGGCTGTTGCCGGATATACCAGAGCCAATATTAAAATAAAACCCAGCTTCCCCGGTAAATTAAAAACCATGCCTCGGGTTTTGAAAAATATCACCGTGATTGTTTCAGCCGAAAGATAATTAATGAAGAATAAAATCCTTTTTCGTATTTTTGCCGTTGTTTTTGCCCTCTCGGGTTTAGGAATTCTGGCAGCCGTGATTCTGCCCATTGTTGGTTATGAAACTGCCTCTAAGGTCAGATACCCAAAACTAATTAGTCCAGAGGTTGAAAATAAGGCCGTTGTTGAAAATGACAATCTTGATTACACCCGGGCCAGCAATTGGTTTGTGGGCGGAGCCGATCAGGCAGAGTTTAATGCTTCCAATGTTTCTTTTTATACCCTTTCGATTCCAAAACTTAAAATTGACAATGCGACGGTGGCAATTGGTGGCGATGATTTAGGCAAAAGCCTTATTCAATATCCAGGAACTGCCCTGCCAGGGAAAAAAGGTAATGCGGTTATCTTTGGTCATTCAATCCTGCCTATTTTTTATAATCCAAAGGATTACATTTCCATTTTTTCGACTATTCCGACCTTAAAGAAAGGTGATGATATTGTTCTCAATTACGATGGAATTACTTTTAAATATAGAGTTGAAGATCTGTTTGAGGTTCTTCCGACCGATATTCAGGTTTTGGAGCAAAATGCCAGCGATTCTTTTTTAACTCTGGTAACCTGTGTTCCGCCTGGGGATCCGAGGAAATTAAAAAGATTAATCGTCAGGGCCAGGATATATACTGATTAAGATGAATATCTTAGGGATTGATTACGGTGAGGCAAAAATTGGTTTGGCCATGGCTACCTCCAAAATTGCCGAGCCTTTGGGCGTAGTCAGGTTTGAAACCTGGGATAAATTTGTTGAACGGCTGGTGGAAATAATTACCGAAGACAAAATAGAAAAAATAATTATCGGCCTTTCGGAGGAAAAGACAGCCGAAAAGACCAAGCAATTTACCGAAAAATTAAAAAAAGAAATTGCCATCCCGATTGAATATTTTGACGAAACACTTTCAACCCAAGAAGCACAACAATTATCCAAAGAGGCAGGGATGAAAAGACAAAAAAGAACGGCTCTTGAGGATGCTTTTGCAGCTTCGGTGATGCTTCAGAATTATTTGGAAAAATAATAACACTTTTGACAAAAGAACATTATGGTATACTAATCTGACTTATGTTCAAAAACGTTATCGCTCCGATTCAAGCTTGGCTCTTGTCGCAAGGCCGCTGTGTCGGTTGTGGCAAAGAGTTAAGTGAAGGTAAGGCCGAGAAAAAAAGTGAAGGTGAAGAAAAAGTTGTTTGTGCTTGTGGCCGAATCTTTATCCACGATACCAAAACCAAAAAGTACCGACGGGCTCTTCTCGAAGAAGTCTAAATCTTAATGAAACGGATTTTAATTGTCTTTTTTTCTTTTTTCTTGCTATTGGCGATTGGCGGTGTCTATTTCTATCTTAATTTAAAACCCATATCCTCTGAAAAAGCAGTTGTAACCGTTGTTATTCCAAAAGGTCTTTCGGCCCTGCAGGTAGGAACCAAACTGCAAAAAGCCAATCTTATCAAAAGTCCTTTAGTTTTTAAGATTTACGTACAATTGGTGGGAAAACAAACTAAACTTTTTGCCGGGGAGTTTAACCTTTCACCAAATCTTTCCATTCCTAAAATTGTCGAGAGGCTAACTCACGGACCGGAGGAAGTTTGGGTTACCGTTCCTGAGGGCTTAAGACGTGAGGAAATCATGGAGAAGTTTGTGGCCGGCTTGGAGATTAAAGAGATGGAAAAAGAACTTTTTAGAAAAGAGTTCTTGACGGCTTCATCCGGTAAGGAAGGTTATTTATTTCCCGATACCTACCTTTTTCCGAAAAACGCTTCCGCTTCGGCTGTTGTTAAGATGATGCTTAACACTTTTGATAAAAGGGTTGACGATAAGGTTAAAAATGATATTGCCTCATCTGATTACGATTTAAGCCAGGTTGTGACAATGGCTTCTTTGGTGGAGAGGGAAAGCCGGGGAAATGCGGAAAGACCGGTCGTGGCCGGCATACTATATAGTAGGATCAAGCTGGGGATGCCCCTACAGGTAGACGCTTCTGTTCAATATGTGCTGGCCAACTTAAGGTGCAAAGCCACAACGATTGGTTGCCAGTGGTGGCCAACCATTCTTTTGGGCGACCGACAATTCAGCTCACCCTTTAATACTTATAAGGTTAAAGGTTTACCGCCGGCTCCGATCTGTAATCCCGGCCTTTCTTCAATAAAAGCCGCCGTTTATCCTGAAGACTCTAATTATCTTTATTATCTCCATGATACCAAAGGGGTAATCCACTATGCCAAAACCCTGGAAGAACACAACCTTAACGTTGGAAAATATATCGGAAAGTAGGAAAAATTACTGCTTGACAAGGCAGGTGACTTAGATATAATCCCTGCTTAGGCGTACTCATTGTTACGCTCGCCCCGCGTCTATCCGCGGGAATTTTCTATGAATTTAAGATGTCGGTAAAAACCCAAGCCAGAATCAATTTCGGAAAAGTAGAAAAAAACTTACCCAAACTTGACCTTTCCTTTGTTCAAAGGGAGTCTTGGAATTGGTTTTTAACTGAAGGTATTGCCCAGGAATTGGTTAATATTTCCCCAATTGATGATTTTACCGGCAAAAACTGGCAATTAATTTTAGGCAAACATACCCTTGGAGAACCTTCAATTTCCCCCAGAATTGCTCAAGATAAAGGTATTAACTTTTCCTCTCCCCTCAAGATTCAAGCCACATTAATCAACAAAAAAACCGGTAAAGAAGTCGAACAAGAAGTCTTTATGGGTGATTTGCCGCAAATGACCTCAAAAGGAACCTTTATTGTTAACGGCATCGAAAGAGCCGTTATCAACCAAATCGTCAGAAGTCCTGGCGTTTATTTTTCCGGTGAGCTTGATCCGTCATCCGGCCGGATTCTTTATAAAGCAGAAGTTAGACCCCTTCATGGTTCCTGGCTTGAATTTGAAGTTGGCAGGAATGATGTTATTGCCGCCAGAATCGACAGAAAAAGAAAAGTCTCGGCTACCGCCCTTCTTCGGGCCATGGGTGTTGAATCGGACAGTGAACTTTTAAATTACTTTAAAGATGTCGATAAAGATGCCCAACATAAATACATTAACGCCACTATCACGAAAGATTCATCCAAAGGCCAGGAAGACGCTATTTTGGAAATTTACCGAAAGATGCGCCCCGGGGAACCGGCTATTTTAGAAAATGCCGAAAGCCTTTTTGATTCCCTCTTTTTTGATTCCAGGCGTTATGATTTGGGTAAAGTTGGCAGATATAAGATTAACAAAAGACTATCCTTAACTCTTCCGAACGAGAAATCAACCTGGATTTTGACCAAACAGGACATTATCGAAACCCTTAAATACTTAATTGGACTTCAAAACGGTATTGGCAGGGTTGACGACATTGATCATTTGGCCAACCGAAGATTGAGAAGAGTCGGAGAATTAGTGGCTGTTAACGCTTTCAGAATCGGACTTTTAAGGTTGGAGAGATCGGTTAAGGAAAAGATGAGCCTTATTTCACCCGATGATAAACCACTACCTGCTAATTTGATTAATGCCAGGCCTTTGATTGCTTCCTTAAACGAATTTTTCCGTTCAAATCAGCTGTCGACCATTTTGGACGACACTAATCCCTTATCGGAAATCGACAACTTAAGACGTGTTTCGGTTTTGGGACAGGGCGGAATCAATCGGGAAAGAGCCTCATTCTCCATCCGTGACGTTAATTCATCCCAATACGGTAAAATCGATCCGGTCAGATCCCCCGAAGGACCGAATATCGGTTTGGTTACTTATTTGGCTCTTTATGCCAAGGTTAATGAATTCGGTTTTATCGAAACCCCTTATCGCAAAGTCGAAAAGATCCAAAAAGGCAAAAAGACCTCGGTTAAGATTTTGGATGATATTGTTTACTTGGCAGCCGACGATGAGGAAAATTTCCATATTACCCATTCCGGTATCAACATTGATGCGGACGGTATGGTTTTGGACGAAAGAGTTCCTTTCCGTTACAAGGGTGTTTTTACCGAAGGGCCGGCCGATTTAATCGACTATATCGATGTTACCCCGAGACAGGTGGTTGGAGCTTCGGCTTCCCTTATTCCTTTCCTCTCACACGACGAAGGTAACCGAGCTTTAATGGGTTCGAACATGCAATGTCAATCGGTACCTTTGGTTAATCCTGAATCACCGGTGGTTGGAACAGGTATTGAAAGCGAAATTGCCAAAGGGATGGGTCGGGTAACAACCGCCAGACACGCCGGAAAAGTTGTCTTTGCCGACGGAGAAAGAATTGAAGTTAAATTGGATAAAAAGACGGATGATGTGACTTATGAAGATACGGAAGTTAAAGACGACGGCAAAACCGAAGTTTATCATTTGACTAAATTCAAAAGAACCGCCCATTCAACCTGCTATAACCAAAAAACCACCGTGGCCGAAGGACAAAAAGTTAAAGAAGGCGATATTTTGGCCGACGGACCGGCTATTGAAGGCGGAGAGCTTTCTTTAGGCCGAAACATGGTAATCGGTTATATGTCCTACAGTGGATATGGTTTTGAAGACGCCATTATGGTTTCGGACAGGTTGGTTAAAGATGACCTTTTAACCTCAATTCATATTGAAGAATACGAAGCCGATGTCGTTGATACCAAGCTGGGTCCGGAAGAACTGACCCGGGATATTCCCAATGTAGCCGAAACAGAGCTATCTAATTTAGCTGAAGACGGAATTGTCGTTGTCGGTGCCGAAGTCGGACCAAATGATATTTTGGTTGGAAAAATTGCTCCCAAAGGGGAAACGGAATTAACCTCTGAAGAGCGACTTTTGAGAGCCATTTTCGGTGAAAAAGCCAGGGAAGTCAGAGACACTTCGCTTCGAATTCCTCATGGTGAGAAGGGTATTGTGGTTGATGTTCGGATTTTGGATAAAGACAATGGTGATGAGCTGGGCCCCGGAGTTATCAAAAAAGTGATTGTCAGAGTTGCCCAAATGAGAAAGATTACCGTCGGAGACAAAGTCGCCGGCAGACATGGCAATAAAGGCGTTATCGCCAAGATTATGCCTCTGGCCAATATGCCTTATATGGAAGACGGAACACCGATTGATATTATTATTTCTCCCTTATCCGTTTTGGCTCGTATGAACCTGGGACAACTTTTAGAGTGTCACTTGGGTTGGGCTTTATCCAAAGGGAACGAAAAGGGCGGTTTGCCGGTTTTTGACAAGCTTCCCGAAGATTTAATTTCCGACCAACTTAAAAAGGCCGGGTTGCCGGTATCCGGAAAGACCAGGTTGATTGACGGCCGAACCGGAGAACCTTTTAAGGAAGAAACAGTTGTCGGAATTGGTTACATCATGAAGCTTATCCACATGGTTGAAGATAAAACTCACGCCCGTTCAACCGGTCCATACTCTTTGGTTACTCAACAGCCGTTGGGCGGAAAAGCTCAAATGGGAGGTCAAAGACTCGGAGAAATGGAAGTCTGGGCCTTGGAAGCACACCGTGCCCCTTATATTTTGCAGGAAATGTTGACCATTAAATCAGACGATGTCTTAGGCCGGGCCAAAGCTTTCGAGTCAATTGTTAAAGGTGTGGATATTCCTGAAGCCACCGTTCCGGAATCTTTTAAGGTTTTGATCAGAGAATTAAACTCTTTGGGTCTTTTGGTTGATGCCAAAGGAGCCGTGGTTGCCAAAGAAGATGAAGAAAACGTGGAAAAAGGGCAGGAATTAGCCGTCGCTGCGGGTGCTGAAATCATTGCCACTGAAGAACTGGTAAAATCGGAAGGTCCGATGGAAATTGAAGAACCAGTCGTTGCAGAGAAAGCTGAATAAATATGGAACCATTATCAGATTTGAAAACATTAGCCGATTTTAAGAGTTTGGTTATTACCTTGGCCTCCCCGGAGGATATCAGGGCCTGGTCGCGTGGTGAGGTAACCAAACCGGAAACAATTAATTACCGAACCTTAAAGCCGGAAAAAGACGGTCTTTTTGATGAACGCATCTTTGGTCCGACCAAGGATTGGGAATGTTACTGCGGCAAATACAAAAGGATCAGATATAAGGGAGTGGTTTGTGATAAATGCGGTGTTGAGGTAACTCAATCCAGAGTCAGACGGGAAAGAATGGGGCATATTACCTTAGCCACCCCGGTTGCCCATGTTTGGTTTTTCAAAGGAGCACCTTCCAAGATTTCTTTGATTTTGGGTATTCCGCCCAGAGCCATCGAGCAGGTTATTTATTTTGCCCGTTATTTGGTTACGGCCGTTGATGAAGAGAAGAGAAAAGAAACCATTAAAGCCCTACAAAAAGTTTGTGACGAAAGATTTACCGAAATCAACGAAGAGTTCAAAACCCGCAAAGAGATTTTGGGAACGGAATCAAAGGAAGCCAAAGAAAAAATTACGGCCAAAATTAAAGACAAAGAACAATTGGCCCTGGCCAAGTCGGAAGTTGATTTGGATTTAAGGAAGAAAGAAACGGCCCTTTCCGAGGAAGAAAAGAGCACTTTGGATAAAACCGGTCAGGTTTTTGAAAATTTAACCTCCATTGTTAAGAATGTAGCCGTTCTTTCCGTTTTATCCGAAGAAGAATATGACGGTTTGGCTAACTATGATGCCACCGACTTTGTGACCGCCAAGATGGGCGCCGATGCCGTCCTTTCAGCTATCGAAAAAATTAACGTTGAAGAATTGGTTGTTTCCTTGCGAAAGGAAATCGAAGAAACCAAAGGTTCAAGCGCCAAGTTTGTTAAATTGGCCAAGAGATTAAAATTGGCCGATGGTTTGAAAAGAGCCAAGATTAATCCGTCCTGGATGGTTCTTAGAGTTTTACCGGTACTTCCTCCGGACTTGCGACCAATGGTTCAGTTGTCGGGAGGCAGGTTTGCCACCTCCGACTTAAATGATCTTTACCGAAGGGTAATTAACCGCAACAACCGTCTGAAACACTTAATTTCTTTGGGTGCTCCGGAGATTATTTTGAGAAATGAAAAAAGAATGCTTCAGGAAGCCGTTGATTCTTTGGTCGATGCATCACAAAGAAAAGCCGTCAGAAGAGGCAGGGGCAAACAGACTCTTCGATCTCTTTCCGATATGCTTCGTGGAAAACAGGGACGTTTCAGACAAAACTTATTGGGTAAAAGAGTCGATTATTCGGGCCGTTCTGTTATTATCGTTGGACCGGAATTAAAGATTTCCCAATGTGGTTTGCCTAAGGAAATGGCCTTGGAAATGTTTAAGCCTTTTGTTTTGCGGGAGATGATAACCCGTGGTATTGCCCCGAACGTTCGAAGTGCCAAAAACATGCTTGATAGACGTCCGCCCGAAGTCTTTGATATCTTGGAAGAAATTACCCAAAATCATCCGGTTATTCTTAACCGTGCTCCGACCTTACATAAGCTTTCCATGCAGGCTTTCTATCCTTTATTGATTGAAGGAAATGCCATCAGACTTCATCCCGCCGTCTGTGCCGGTTTCAATGCCGACTTTGACGGAGACCAAATGGCCGTTCATGTTCCTTTATCGCAAAAAGCGATTGATGAAGCCAAGAACCTGATGCTACCGGAACATAATCTTTTAAGACCGTCCGACGGCGCACCGGTTTCAACTCCGGCTTCCAAAGAAATGGCTTTGGGTGTGTTCTATTTAACCAGCGAGGATTCAAGAATCGAAGCTTATAAAGGTACTTTTGCCGACAAAGAGGAAGTTGTTTTTGCCTATCAAACGGGAAGAATTCATCCCCGTCAAAAAATAAATGTTCGCCTGGGCGGAAAAATTATCGAAACCACGGCCGGTCGGGTTCTTTTCAATGAAGTTTTACCCGAAAGTTTTGACTTTGTTAATGAACAGGTTACGTCCACGATTATTAAAACTTTATTTACCAAAGCCTATTCGGTTGTTTCGAAAGAAAGGGTTGTTGAAATGATTGATGCTATTAAACAGCTTGGCTTTTTCGGTTGTACTTTATCCGGTATTTCCTTTGGTATTTTCGATGCCAAGGTTTTACCCGAAAAGGCCCAATTGATTAAGTTGGCCGAAAATCGGGTTTCTGAGATTGAAAATAATTTTGCCACCGGTTTGATTACGGCTGAAGAAAAGAAACGACTTTCGCAGGAAGTTTGGATTGAAGTCTCTGAAGATTTGGCCGACAAAACCTGGGAGGCAATGGACAAAAATTCACCAATCAAGGTGGTTATTGAAGCCAAGGTCGGACGTGCTTCAAAGGATCAGGTTAAACAATTGGCCGCCATGAGAGGTTTGATTGTTGACCCCTTAGGCAAAATTGTCGAATTGCCGATTAAGGCTAATTTTAGAGAAGGTCTTTCGGTTTTTGAATACGTTACCTCCTCAAGAGGTTCCAGAAAAGGTTTAACTGATACGGCCATTAAGACAGCCGATGCCGGATATTTGACCCGAAGATTGGTCGATGTGGCGCACGACTTGATTGTCAGGCAATATGACTGCGGTACCAAAGAAGGCTTGGTTATTAAAAAGTCTATCCGATCAGCCAGCTTTGTGCAAAGAATCGTTGGCCGAATTTCCCTAAACGAGATTATTTCTCCCAAGAGTAAAAAAGTAATTGTTGAAAAAGATGGATTGATTGATGAAGTCAAAGCCAACCAAATCGACCTTGACGGTATCGCTGAAGTTATTATCAGATCGCCCTTAACCTGTACTTCCAGATACGGTATGTGTGCCGCCTGTTACGGTTTGGATTTGTCAAATAAAAAGATGGTTGAAATAGGTACTCCTGTTGGGGTTATTGCCGCCCAGTCAATTGGAGAACCGGGAACACAGTTGACCTTAAAGACCAAACACATGGGAGGAATTATCGGTCTTGACGTGACCCAGGGACTTCCCCGGGTGGAAGAATTATTTGAAGCCAGAATTCCGAAAGTCTTGTCCCCCTTATCCGAAATTTCCGGAAAAGTTAAAGTTCTTGAAACCGATGAGGGTTGGAAAGTAACCGTTACCTCGGTTAATACCAAACCAAAAGAGGAAAGAGAATACATTATTCCCAAAACGATTAAACTGGCGGTTGAAGATAAACAATTAATTGAAGCCGGAGCTCAACTGGCGGCCGGAGCCTTAGATATCAAAGAAATCCTTTCGATTAAAGGTTTAAGAGCTTCCCAAGAATATGTTGTTAACGAAATCCAAAAAGTTTATGAATCTCAGGGAATTCCGATTAACGATCGCCATTTTGAAACGATTATCCGAAAAATGAGCGATGAGGTCAGAATTGTTACACCGGGTGATACTCATTTCTTACCGAGTGATTTAACCGACAAAGCTTCCTTTGAAGAAGAAAACGAAAGAGTGTTGGCTGCTGGCGGTGAACCGGCTTCGGCTCAACAGGTTGTTTTAGGCATCACCAGACGTGCCTTATATACCGAAAGCTGGCTGTCGGCCGCATCATTTGAACAAACCACCGATGTTTTGGCCAACGCCGCCCTTCAGGGTAAAGAAGACAGGTTGGTCGGTCTTAAAGAGAACGTTATTATCGGCAGGTTGATTCCTGTCAGTTATGATCGGGCCAAGATTGCCGAAGGTAAGATATAATAATTTTTATGCCAACCGTCTCACAATTAGTCAGAAAAGGCCGAAAAAGAATTCTCAAAAAGAAAAAGACCGTCTCTTTGAGCAAGTGGTTTAATGCCAGAGAACGAAAGTTTTCCGAGCAGTCCTCTCCGTTTAAAAGAGGAGTTGTTCTTTCTGTCAGAACGATGACCCCGAAGAAACCAAATTCCGCTTTGCGGAAAGTGGCCAGAGTCAGATTATCCAATAAACAGGAAATTACCGCCTACATCATGGGTGAAGGTCATGAATTGGCCGAACATTCAATTGTCATGGTCAGGGGTGGAAGGGTTAAAGACTTACCGGGTGTTAAATACCATGTCGTTCGGGGTAAATTTGACACGACGGGTGTGGTTGGCCGACAACAGGGTCGAAGCCGTTATGGAACAAAGAAAGGAAGTGCACCGAAAAAAGCAGCCGCTCCGGCCGCTGAAGCACCGGTTACACCGTAAAATATGGCCAGACGTGGACAAGCACGAGTCAGAGACGTTGAAGTTGACCCGATTTATAAAAGCAAAGTAGTGACCAAGCTTATTAACCGGACGATGCATGATGGCAAGAAATCGGTTGCCCAAAAAGAAGTTTACGGTGCTTTTGAGCTGATCGCCGAAAAAACCAAAGAAGAGCCAACAAAGGTTTTTGATGAAGCCATGGAAAAAATCAGACCGACGATGGAAGTCAGGCCCCGAAGAGTCGGCGGTGCCGCCTATCAGGTCCCGATGAGTGTCCGGGGAGAAAGAAGGGATTCTTTAGCCTTAAGATGGTTGATTATAGCCGCCAGGGCCAGAAGCAATTCGGAATACCACACTTTTGCTGCCAAATTGGCGGCCGAGATAATTGATGCCCAAAAAGGTGAGGGGGCTGCCGTTAAGAAAAGACTGGAAATGGAAAAAATGGCCGAAGCCAATCGGGCTTTTGCCCACTTCAGGTGGTAAAGATAATTCACCTTTTATAGAATAGAACAATGGCAGAAGTACAAAAGAAAAAATCGGCAATGGTCATGACGATCACTAAGGATCGTGAAGTTCCTTTGGAAAGAATCAGAAACATCGGGATTATTGCCCATATCGACGCCGGAAAAACAACCACTACAGAGCGAATTCTTTTTGAAACCGGAAAAACCTACAAACAAGGTTCGGTTGACGAGGGAACGACCGTTACCGACTGGATGGCACAAGAGCGAGAAAGAGGAATTACGATTGTTTCGGCCGCTATCACCACTTTTTGGGATTTAAAGAAAGCTTCATCCGTTCCCGAAGGTCATTACCGAATTAATATTATCGATACCCCGGGACACATTGATTTTACGGCTGAAGTCGAAAGATCTTTGAGGGTTTTGGACGGCGCCATCATGGTTTTTGACGGTCGAACCGGAGTTGAATCCCAATCGGAAACCGTTTGGCGACAGGCCGACCGCTACAATGTTCCCAGAATCTGTGTTT
This sequence comes from Candidatus Woesebacteria bacterium UBA5073, assembly GCA_002415845.1. Lineage (GTDB taxonomy): Bacteria > Patescibacteriota > Microgenomatia > UBA8517 > UBA8517 > UBA5073. Next base: position 17,296 of record DIAR01000010.1, on the reverse strand, counting down.
TGAACAAATTAAATCTGATCGGGGCCGATTTTGAAGGCAGCCTTAAATCAATTAAGGAAAGATTAGGCGCCAATGCCGCACCGGTTATTATTCCGATTGGCCAGGAACATGAACACCGGGGTGTGGTTGATTTAATTAAGATGAAGGCTTTAACTTATAAAGCCGTTGAGGATGCAGCCTTAACTGAGGAAGAAATTCCGGCTGAGTTTTTAGAGGAAGCCAAAAAATACCGCCACCTTTTAATTGAAAAAGTGTCCGAATATGATGATGTAACCTTAAATAAATACCTGGAAGGCCAGGAACCAACCGATGACGAGCTTAAAGGCGCCATTCGAAAAGGCGTTATTTCCGGCAAATTCTTCCCGATTTTCGGTGGCGACAACAGAACGGCCGAAGCTCAACTTCTTTTAAACGGTGTCGTTGAATTTCTGCCTTCACCTTTGGATTTACCGGCTGTTGAGGGAATTGACACCAAAACCGGGGAGAAAGCAGTTCGGGAAAGAAAAAATGAAGCTCCTTTTTCAGGTTTGGCTTTTAAAGTTATGACCGATCCGCATGTCGGCCGTTTGGTTTATTTGAGAATTTACTCTGGCAAACTGTCATCCGGTCAGGTTATTTACAATGCCACCAGGCAAAAAGAAGAAAGAATCGGAAAATTGGTCCTTTTGCATGCCGATCAAAGAGAATTGATTGAAACGGCTTTTGCCGGAGAAATCGTGGCTGCGGTCGGTATTAAAGAAACTACCACCGGAGATACGGTTTGCGATCCGGGGCATCTAATTACTTTGGAATCGATTAATTTTCCCGAACCGGTTATCTCGTTGGCCATTGAGCCGGCAACCAAATCCGATCAGGAGAAGATGGGTATCGCTTTAGGGAAATTATCTGATGAGGATCCGACCTTCAGGATTAAATCCAATCAGGAAACCGGACAAACGATTATTGCCGGAATGGGGGAATTACAACTGGAAGTTTTGGTTGACCGGATGAAGCGGGAATTTAACGTTGAAGCTACAACCGGTGCGCCCCAGGTTGCTTATAAAGAAACAATCAAAAAGATTGCCGAAGGAGAAGGTAAATATATCAGACAAACCGGAGGCCGGGGACAGTATGGACATTGTTTACTCAGAATTGAACCTAAAGGACGAGGAGAAGGCTTTGAATTTAAAAGCGAAATCAAAGGTGGAGCCATTCCTCAGGAATTTATTTCACCGATTGAAAAAGGTGTCAAAGAAAAGATGGAAAACGGTATTTTGGCCGGTTTCCCGATGGTTGATATGAAAGTAGCCGTCTTTGACGGTTCTTTCCATGATGTTGATTCTTCAGAAATAGCCTTTAAGATTGCCGGATCCTTGGCACTGGAAGAAGCGGCCAGAAGAGCCGACATGATTCTTTTGGAGCCGGTGATGAAGGTTGAAGTTTCAACACCAGAGGAATTTATGGGTGATGTCATTGGTGATTTATCATCCAAGAGAGCTCAAATCCAGGGAACGGAAAAGAAGGGCATGATGACGATTATCAACGCCCAGGCTCCTTTGGCCGAACTGTCCGGTTATGCAACGAAGTTAAGATCTCTTTCTCAAGGCAGGGCTTCATACTATATGGAGCCGTCCCACTATGAGGAAGTTCCGAAGAATATTACCGAAGGTATTGTGGCCAAAGCCGGCAAGGTGGTCATGGCAAGGGGACAGTAAAAACCTCTTCTTGACAGGCACAATTAGCCTTGGCTATAATATGAGTTAGTAAGGGCTTTTAGTGCCCTTGTTTCTTTAAAGGAAAGATATTATAATACACTATCATGGCAGGCGAAGCTAAACAAAAATTTGACAGAACCAAACCACACGTAAATGTCGGTACGATTGGTCATGTTGATCATGGAAAAACCACTTTAACCGCCGCCATCAGCACGGTTTTATCCAAGCAACCGGGTAATAACACCAAAGCCTACAAGTTCGACGAAATCGATAACGCTCCTGAAGAAAAAGAAAGAGGCGTTACGATTAACATTTCCCACATTGAATATGAAACAGCCAAGAGGCATTATGCTCATATTGATGCTCCTGGTCATGCTGATTACATCAAAAACATGATTACCGGTGCCGCCCAAATGGACGGTGCTATTTTGGTTATCTCAGCCGCCGACGGTCCAATGCCTCAAACCAGAGAGCACGTTATTTTGGCCAGACAGGTCAATGTTCCGGCTATCGTTGTTTTCTTAAACAAAGTTGACACGGTTGACGATCCAGAAATCATTGATTTGGTCGAAGCCGATGTCAGGGAACTTTTAAAGAAATACGAGTTTCCTGGCGATGAAGTCCCGATAATCAGGGGTTCCGCCTTGAAAGCCTTGGAGGGTGATGCCGAAGCCGAAAAACAAATCGTAGCTTTGATGGATGCGGTTGATAACTACATTCCTGATCCTGTTCGTGATTCTGAAAAACCGTTCTTAATGCCGGTTGAAGACGTCTTTGCTATTAAAGGACGAGGCACGGTCGTGACCGGAAGAGTTGAAAGAGGAACCTTAAAGATTAACGAGGAAATCGAGATTGTCGGTCTTAAAGACACCAAGAAAACGGTTGTTACCGGTCTTGAGATGTTCAGAAAGACCTTGGATGAAACTTTGGCCGGCGACAACGTCGGAGTTCTTCTTCGAGGTGTTGAAAAAGACGATGTTGAACGTGGTCAGGTCTTGGCCAAACCGGGTTCAATTACCCCTCACACCGATTTTGAAGCCGAAGTTTATATTCTTTCCAAAGAAGAGGGTGGACGACATACACCTTTCTTTACCGGTTACAAACCACAATTCTACATTAAGACTTCTGATATAACAGGAGAAGTGACTCTTCCTGAAGGAATTGAAATGGTTATGCCTGGAGACAGTGCCAAAATGAAAGTTAAATTGATTTCACCGGTCGCCATGGAAGAAGGCTTTAGATTTGCAATCAGAGAAGGTGGCAGCACGGTTGGAGCCGGAGCCATCACCAAAATAATTGCTTAATATTTTTAGTACCTTAACCCAAAATGCCAGCAGGTAGACTTCGAGTCAAACTAAAGAGTTATGACCACCGCGTTCTCGACGAAGCGGCGGCTAAAATATTGGATACAGCTCTGGCAACGGGTGCAAAAATCGTCGGTCCCATCCCCTTACCCACAAAAAGAACGGTTATGGCGGTTAAAGAATCGCCTTTTACCGATAAAGACGCTCAGGAACACTTTGAAGTTTTGGTTCACAAAAGGCTCATCGACCTGGTCGATCCGTCCGAAAGAACCATTGATTCCTTGTCCAATCTCGAACTTCCCGCCGGAGTCTCCATCGAGATCAAGATGTAAGGGTTCCTCACTTGCTTACCCGCCTCAGCTTTGCTATAATTTGCCCTATCGTGGAGGTGATCTTAAAAGATTAACCACTTAAGGTAAGCAGGAAGTGCCTAAGGAAGGTAAGGTGCTCCGGCACCTTTTTTTGTGCTTAAAATCATGCTTAATACCATTATCGGTTTAAAAGAAAAAATGAGCCAAACCTTTGTTGAGGGTCGAAGAGTAACCGTCACCAAGGTCAAGGTTGCCCCTTGCGTGGTTACCCAGGTTAAAACGATGGAAAAAGACGGCTATTGGGGCCTGCAATTGGGTGTAGGTGAAAGGACGACCAAGAATGTAAGTAAAGCTCTTCAGGGACATCTTAAAACCATCATTAAGAACAATACCGCCCCCCGCTATCTTCTCGAAGTTAAGTTTGATAAAGAACCCCAAAATAAACAAAATGAAGCTATCAAAATCGGAGACACAATAACCCTCTCTGATATTTTTAGTTTAGGGGATGTTATCAATGTCACCGGAATATCCAAAGGCAAAGGTTTTGCCGGAGCCGTCAAAAGGTGGCATTTTCATGGTGGTCCCAGAACCCACGGACAATCTGATCGAGAAAGAGCTCCCGGTTCAATTGGTGCAGGAACAACTCCGGGTAGAATTTACAAAGGCAAACACATGGCCGGCAGAATGGGTAGTGATCGGGTAACCGTTAAAAACCTACAGGTGGTGTCTTTAGACGATGAGACAAATGAGATGGAAGTATCAGGCCCTGTTCCTGGAGTTACCGGAGCCCCCTTAATCTTAAAAAGAGTTTCCAAAGGCAAGTTGGAAGGTATCGTTGAAGTCCAGGCCGCCATTGTTGAAGGTGAACCGGAAGCCGAAGGTGAAGTAAAAACTGAAGGAAGTCAGGCCGTAAAGCCGGAAGAAAAGAAGGAGGAAGTTGCCAATGCTTAAAGTTATAACCTATTCCGTTAAAGGAACTAAATTGGAAGAGACAACTCTGCCTAAAGGTTTTGAAGAAAAAGAAAATCTAGCCTTATTGGCTCAAGCCGTCAGAGTTTATGAGGAAAGATCACATTTCGGTATGGCCAAAGCCAAAACCAGAGCCGAAATTAACCGAACCAAGAAAAAGTGGTACAAGCAAAAAGGGACAGGTGGTGCCAGACACGGTGCCAGGTCAGCCCCGATTTTTGTCGGTGGTGGATCTGCTCATGGACCAAAATTGGAACGAAGAGAATTAACTCTTCCTTTTAAGATGCGTCAAAAAGCCTTAGCTGTTGCCCTTTCTTTAAAGGCTAAAGCCAAAGAATTGGTTGTTTTATCCGGCATTTCCGAAGTCAAAAAAACGACCGATTTCAAAGGTCTTTTGAGCAAGGTTATTAACGACAGGAAATTTACCGTTGTTTTAACCAAGGAAAACGCTGCCAAAGAGAGATTTTTACGGAATATAAAAAATGTTCAGATTGTTTCTTATAAAGATATGAACGCTTTTGTTATTTTTAAAGGCGGACTTATTTTAATAGACAAGGATGCTTTTAAAAAGGTAGTTAAGGAGGCTAAAAAATGAAATTCAGACCGGTTTTAACCGAAAAAAGTATGGGCTTGGCCAAAAAAGGTTTTTATTCCTTTTTTGTCGACAAGGGTTTAACCAAACCCGAGATTAAAAAACTGATTAACCACAGTTTTGATGTCCACGTTAAGGGTATTAAAAGCTTAAATTATAAAGGCTTGTCCAAGAGAAACTATAAGGGTACGGTACAAACGGTTAAACCGATCAAGAAAGTAATTGTTTCTTTAGCCAAAGACGAAAAGATTGATTTGTTTGAAGAGAAAGCAAAATAACATGGGTAAACTAAAAAATATTTTAAAGAAAAGATCAGGCCGCTTAAACGGTAAAGTGACCGTCAGGCATCAGGGTGGCCGGGAAAAGAGATTTTTGCGGGAAATCGATTTCAAAAGAGATAAAATTGATGTTTGGGGAAGGGTTGAAGCGATTGAATATGATCCGAACAGAAACGTCAGGGTTGCTTTGGTTATTTACGAAGACGGCGAAAGGCGCTATATTTTAGCCCCTGAGGGCATAAAATTAGGCCAGAAAGTGATTACTTCGGAGGCAGCTCCGATTGAAGCCGGAAACGTTTTGACTTTAAATAAGATTCCTGTTGGAACACCGATTCATAATTTGGAAATCACACATGGAAAGGGCGGCCAGATGGTCAAAAGCGCCGGTTCGGTTGCTACCTTGCACGGAAAAGAAGAAAAATATGTTTTGGTTAAATTACCTTCGGGTGAAATCAGAAGGTTTTTACCGGAATGTTTTGCCACCGTCGGGCAGTTGGGTAATCTTGAGTTTAGAACCCGAAGATTAAAGAAAGCCGGAACAAGAAGACACATGGGGATAAGGCCCAGAGTCAGAGGTGTGGCCATGCATCCGAATGCTCATCCGCACGGAGGTGGAGAAGGCCGAAGCTCGGTAGGTCTCAAATTCCCAAAGACGGTTTACGGAAAACCGGCCGTTGGTAATACCAGAAAGAAATTTAAATATTCAGATGCCCTGATTGTTCAAAGAAGGAAATTAGGTTCACATCATTAAAAAATATGTCTAGATCAACTAAAAAAGGACCATTTGTCGACGAACGCCTGATTAAAAAGGTGGTTAACGGTATGGGACAAAAAGAAAACCCGATTAAAACCTGGTCGAGAGGTTGTCAGATTTCACCTGAATTTGTCGGCAAGTACTTTCAGGTTCATAACGGCCACATTTTCATCGACGTTTTCGTCACCGAAGATATGGTCGGTCACAGGCTTGGAGAATTTTCACCGACGAGGACCTTTAGAGGACATGGAGAAATTGTTAAAAGAACGTTGGATAAAACTTAAAAAAATGTTATTTATAGCCACCCAAAAATATTTATTGATGTCGCCTAAGAAATTAAGGCCGGTAGCTGATTTGGCCAAAAAAATGAAGCCTAAAGACGCACTGGAGCAGTTACCCTTTGTAGGTAAAAGAGGCGTTGAGCCAATTGTTAAAGTCTTAAAGAATGCCATGGCTATGGCCAAAGCCAAGGGTTTTGGCGAGGATGACGTTAAAATTAAAGAAATTCAAATCGGTGACGGTCCGAGATTAAAAAGAGGCATTGCCGTTTCAAGAGGACAGTCACATCCGATTATAAAGAAAATGAGCCACATCAGAATTGTTTTGGAAACGATAAAAGATGAAACAAAAATAGCCAAAAGAGCTGAAATTGGAAAAGAAGCTGAAGTAAAAGAAACAAATGAAGCCAAAAAAGAAGAAAAGAAAGTTAAAGCCGTAAAGAAAGGAAAAGACAATGGGACAAAAAGTTAATCCAATCGGTTTTAGAACAGGCAGTTTTTTGCCTTGGAAATCAAGGTGGTTTTCCGATAATGCCAGTTTTAAGGACAATTTGGTCGAAGACATTAAAATCAGAAAAGCCCTTATGAACCGACTTAAGTTGGCCGGAATTACTTCGGTTGAGATTGAAAGGTTGCCGAAGAGTTTAGTGATTATTATGTCGGTCTCAAGACCAGGTGTGGTTATCGGCCGGGGCGGAACCGGAATTGAGGATGTCAAAAAATTTATCCTGAGCATTATTTCGGAAGTCCGAAAAAAGAAAATTGCCGATATGAAAATTGATCTTAAGGTTAACGAGGTTAAAAATTCCGAAATTTCGGCTCACTTGGTGGCCGAGAGAATTGCAGCTGAATTGGAACGAAGAATGCCGTCGCGAAGGGTTGTTTCCAAAGCGATTGAAAGAGTGATGGCCTCGGGAGCCAAAGGCGTTAAAGTTGTTTTGGGCGGCCGTATTAACGGTGCCGAGATTTCTCGGGTTGAGAAATATCATGAAGGTTCAGTTCCAACCCAAAGCTTGAGAGAAACGATCGACTATGCCGAAGTTCCGGCCCTTTTAAAAAGAGGTTATGTCGGAGTTAAAGTTTGGATTCACAAAAAGGAGGAAGAATAATGTTACAACCAAAGAAAAGAAAATATATTAAAGATTTCAGAGGCCGAAGACGAGGAACCGCCCTTCGGGGTTCAACCCTTTCTTTCGGTGAATTCGGGCTAAAGGCTTTAGGGGTTGCCTGGCTCTCGGCTGCTCAGATTGAAGCTGCCAGAAGAACGATTACTCACAATCTTAAAAAAGGCGGAAAAGTTTGGATCAGGGTTTTTCCGGATAAACCGGTATCTTCCAGACCAGCCGGAAAAAGAATGGGTAGCGGTAAAGGTGATATTGATCGTTATGTCGCCGTTGTTAAACCCGGCCGGATTCTTTATGAAGTAGCCGGAGCCTCTGAAGATATTGTTAAAGCCGCTTTTGACAAAGCCGGAGCCAAATTACCTTTTAAGACCAAAATGGTAAAGAAAGAGGAATAAAATGAAAAAGAGAGATTTTAAAGACCTAAAAGTAAAGAAAATTGCCGAATTGACCAAATTAGTTTTGGAAAAGAAGGCCGAATTGGCTAAAATAGCGATTGGCGTTAAAACCCAAAGCGAGAAAAACGTCAAAAAAGGCAAAATGCTGAAATTGGAAATTGTCAGACTTTTAACCCTTATTCGGGAAAAAGAGTTATTGGGCGAAGAGAAAGTTGAGGAAACTAAAAAATGAAAATATTTACCGGAAAAGTAATTTCGACCAAAATGGCCAAAACGGCCACGGTTGCCGTGGAGAGAACGGTGGTTCATCCGATGTATAAAAAAAGGTACAAGAAGATTAAAAAATTCCATGTTCAGGATGATTTGGGAACCCAGGTCGGTCAAAATGTTAAATTTGCCGCTTCCAAACCGATAAGTAAATTAAAAAAATGGAAGATTATCGAGATAGTTAATATTGGAGGTAAAAAGGAGACCAAGACCAAATGATACAACTAAGATCCGTTTTAAAACCGGCCGATAATTCAGGTGCCAAAAGGCTGATGGTTATCGGTATTTCAACCAAAATTGGCAAAAAAGCCACCTTGGGTGATACGGTTTTGTGTGTTGTTCAGGGGGCCGATTCGGCCGGAGCCGTAGTTGATCATGAGAAAGTTAAGGTTTTGGTGGTTCGAACCAGGAAAGAAGTCAAAAGACAGGACGGAAGCTATGTTCGCTTCGATGATAATGCCGGGGTCGTGATCGATAAACAGGGATTGCCCCGTGGCACCAGGATTTTAGGACCGATTGCCAGAGAAATTAAAGAAGAGGGTTATAACAAAATTGCCTCTTTAGCAAGGGAGGTTGTCTAAAACATGCTTAAATTCAAAAGCGGTGACAGCGTTAAAATAACGGCCGGAAAAGATAAAGGGAGAGAGGGAAAAATCGAAAAAGTCGATGTTAAACTTATGACCGCTTTAATTCCCGGAATTAACATTTATAAAAAGCACGTTAAGGGCAATGCTACCCAAAAAGGCCAAAAAGGCGGCATTTATGAATTGCCAAGACCGATGGGTTTTGGAAAGTTTGCTTTGGTTTGTCCGAAATGCAAAAAAGTAACTAGGGTTGGTTTTCGGATGGTTGAAAAAGACAAAGTCAGAATTTGTAAAAAATGCCAAAAGGAGATAGATCAAAAATAACATGCAAAGACTAAAAGAAAGATACGAAAAAGAAATCGTTCCTGAACTTATCAAGGAATTTAAGATTAAAAACAAGATGGCTGTTCCTAAGGTCATCAAGGTTGTGGTTAATATGGGAATCGGCAGTTCAATGAAGAACAAGGAAGTTAAAGAAGCTCTGATCCGCGATTTGGCTGTTATTACCGGACAACATCCGTCCACCAGGTTAGCCAAAGTTTCTATTGCCAGCTTTGCCTTAAGACGGGGTATGCCGGTTGGTTTAGCCGTTACCTTGAGGGGCGAGCGGATGTATAGCTTTATCGACAAGTTGTTTTCCATTGTTCTTCCCCGACTCAGGGATTTTCGGGGCATTTCCAAAAAAGGTCTTGATAAAAGCGGAAACTACACTTTGGGCTTTGCCGAACACATCGTTTTTCCGGAAATTGATCCGGCCAAAGTGGGAGCACCGCACGGAATGGAAATAACGATTGTAACCAGTTCAAAAGAGCCGAAAGAAGCCGAAAAATTGTTTGAGTTATTGGGTATGCCGTTTGAAAAATAAATATGTCAACAACCGCTAAAGAAGTCAGAGAAACAAAGAAATTAAAGTATAAGGTTCGATACAGAAACCGCTGCAGATTGTGTGGACGATCCAGAGGTTATATGAGAAAATATGGTCTTTGCCGTTTGTGCTTCAGGAAGTACGCCTTAAAAGGTGAAATTCCCGGAGTTAGAAAGGCCAGCTGGTAAATTTATGAATAATTATTCACTCGGTGACTTTTTAATAAGGGTTAAGAATGCTTCCATGGCCGGTCAAAAGGACGTGGTGGCAACGCCTAAAAACAAACTGATTCTTTCGGCTGCCAAGGCCCTGAAAGAAGCCGGTTTTATTGACAAAATTGCCGAAAAAGACGGTCAGCTTTTGGTAGCCTTGACCTTTAAAGACAAGAAACCGATGATGATGGGCTTGACCTTAATTTCCAGACCGGGTCTGAGGATTTATATGAAATCAAATGAGATTGCCAAGAAAAAAGGACCGGCTACTTTGATTATCTCAACCCCTAAAGGGATTGTGACTTCCAAAAGAGCCGTCAAAGAAGTTTTAGGTGGAGAGGTTATCGCCGAGATTTGGTAAAAATATGAGCAAGATTGGAAAACAACCGGTTAAATTAAGCGAAGGTGTTAAAACAGAGATGGCGGGGGAAACCCTTAAGATTTCCGGTGTTAAAGGATCCTTGGATTTAAAGATCCCGAGGGGTATAAATATCGAAGTTAAAGACGGGGAATTACAAGTTGTCAGTAAGGTTAACAGCAAACAGGGTAAATCGACTTTCGGTACGACCAGAGCTTTGATTGCCAACATGGTTAAGGGCGTGTCGGAGGGTTGGAGCAAGAAACTGGAACTCGTCGGAACGGGCTATCGAGCCGAGTCGGATGGAAAAATTCTTACCTTAACGGTTGGTTATTCGCATCCGGTCAAAATTGAAGCCCCGGAAGGGATTTCTTTTAAAGTTGAAAAAACCTTTGTCACGGTTGAAGGAATAAATCGGGAAACAGTTGGTCAAGTTTCAGCCAATATCAGAGGTGTCAGACCACCAGAACCCTACAAAGGAAAAGGCATAAAATATATTGACGAGATTATTCGAAGGAAAGCCGGTAAAGCTGCGAAGGCCGCAGGTGCCGCTTAAAAAACATGTCAAAAAGAGATAATTACCTAAATCGGAAAAATAGAGTCAGGGGCAAAGTTTTCGGTAACGAAGAAAGGCCGAGATTGTCGGTTTTCCGTTCCAATACCAGAATTACGGCCCAGATTATTGATGACATTAAAGGTAAGACCCTGGTTTTTGCCGGAGATAAAGATATTAAAGGGGGTAAAACCAAAACCGAAAAGGCAGCCTTAATTGGGGAAGCTTTAGCCAAAAAGGCTTTAGTTAAAAAAGTTAAGAAAGTCGTTTTTGATAAAGGCGGTTATAAATACCACGGCCGAGTTAAAGCCTTAGCCGATGGAGCCAGAAAGGGAGGTTTGGATTTCTAAAATGTTTAGAAATGATTTTAACGAAGTCAAAGAATTTAGCGAAACGGTTGTTCAGATAAACCGGATTTCCAAAAAGACCAAAGGCGGAAACCAAATCCGTTTTTCGGCCTTAGTTGTGGTGGGAGATAAAAAAGGGAAAGTCGGCGTTGGTCTTTCCAAGGCAGGGGATGTCAGAAATGCCATCAGAAAAGCCATTACGGCCGCCAAAAAACGAATGGTTATTGTTCCCCTTCGGGGAACAACCGTTCCTTATTCGGTCCGGGAAAAATTCTCAGCCGCCGAAGTTTTGATAAAACCGGCTCCTCCGGGAAGTGGTATTATTGCTGGAGGTCCGATGCGGGTTGTCTTGGATGCAGCCGGCATCAGGGATGCTTCAGGGAAAATATTAGGAACAAGCAATAAAATTTCCAACGTTTACGCAACCTTAAAAGCTCTGGAAACCATTTCCAAATTAGACGAAAGGAACCAAAAATAACATGACCGACTTACCTAAAATAAAAGCCAAAAGCAAAAAGAGAATCGGCCGTGGTTATGGTAGTGGCAAAGGCGGACACACGGTTGGTCGTGGAACAAAAGGCCAGAAAGCCAGAAGCCATATTAATGTTTTATTTGAGGGTATTAAAGTTAAAAAATCTTTACTGAAAAAACTGCCTTTAAGGAGAGGTAAAGACAAATTAAGGCCCGGTAAAAAGCCGATTATTATTAAGCTTTCTTATTTAAATTTGTTAGATGCCGGTTCGGTGGTTGATCTAAACCTTCTTATTAAAGAGGGGATTGTCGAAAAAGAAATGGCTTATGAGACGGGCGTTAAAATTTTGGGTGACGGGAAGTTAACCAAGAAATTAACCATTGCCGTTCCAATTTCCAAATCGGCCGCCAAAGATGTTATTAAGGCAGGCGGGACGATAAAGGAAAAATAAACTAAAAAATGTTTAATTCGATTGCCCAATTTTTTTCCAAGGCAGTAAAATCTCCGGAAATTAGGCGCAAATTAATAATTACCGCCGTCATTCTTTTTGTTTTCAGATTAGTAGCTCATATTCCGGCGGCCGGTATTGATCGGGCATCTCTCCAATCATTATTTTCCGGCAGTCCCTTATTATCCCTTTTGGATGTTTTTTCGGGAGGAACCTTGGCCAATTTTTCGATTATGGCACTGGGCCTAAACCCTTATATCAATGCTTCGATTATTTTTCAGCTTTTGGGTTATGTCGTACCGGCCCTGGAGGAATTACAAAAGGAGGGTGAGTATGGTCAGGAAAAAATTAACCAATACACCAGAATTTTAACTGTTCCCTTGGCCGCTTTTCAGGCCTTTGCCATGTATTCGCTTTTGCGGTCTCAAGGCATTATTTCCACCTTTTCGCCTTTAGCTCTTTTGACTTTAATTATCACCATGACAGCCGGTACGGTTTTTGCCGTTTGGCTTGGGGAACTCATCACCCAATACGGTTTTACGAACGGAATTTCTTTGTTGATTTTTGCCGGAATCGTGGCCAGGTTGCCGATTACCTTGGGCCAATCTTTAACCGTTGTTCAGTCTCAGGATATTTTAAAAGTAATTATCTTTTTAGTTCTTTCGGTGGTTATCGTGGGCTTAATTGTCTTTATGAATGAAGCCACCCGGCAAATTCCGATCAGTTATGCCAGGCGTGGTGCTAATTCACCGATGTCTTCATCTTATCTTCCTTTAAGATTAAATCAGGCTGGAGTCATCCCGATTATCTTTGCCGTTTCTTTGGTTTTAATTCCTTCGATGCTGTCGCAGTTTTTAGTTAATTCAAAAGTGCCGCAACTGGCGGCTGTGGCCGGCTTTATGGCCGTTTATTTTAAACCCCAGTCTTTGGTTTACAACCTCTTTTATTTCTTGATGGTCGTCGGTTTTACTTACTTTTATACGGCCGTTGTTTTTAATCCTGAAAAAATTTCCGAAAACTTACAGAAAAACGGTGGCTTTGTTCCGGGTATTAGACCGGGGACGCAAACAGCCAAATATTTGTCCTTTGTCTTAAACAGGATTACTTTGGTTGGTGCTATCTTTCTAGGACTAATTGCCATTCTGCCTTCTCTTTTCCAAAACGCCATTGGTGTGGCCAATTTGGCGATCGGCGGAACGGGTATTTTGATTGTTGTGTCCGTGGTTTTGGAAATTACCCGTGAGTTGGAAGCGCAACTCGTCATGAAGAAATACGACACTTTTATCAGGTAACCATGAATTTAATCAGGTAACCATGAATTTAATCAGATAAGATGAACTTACTTATTTTAGGACCTCAGGGTTCAGGCAAAGGAACACAAGCACGAATATTGGCCGATAAATTGGGCCTTTTTTATTTGGAGATGGGGGACTTTTTGCGAGACTTAGCCAAGACAAATCCCGAGGTTGATGAAATTGTTAACAAAAAAGGCGAACTTCTACCCAACGATATGTTCTTCTTTGCCATGAAGAAACTGTTGGAAGAAAAAATTGCCGAAGGGAAAGGTCTTCTTTTGGAAGGATTCCCAAGGAGCATCGAACAGTACCAAATGCTTAAGAATTGGTTTAATCAGGAGGATTTAAAAATCGACAAAGCTATTTTCATCGAAATCTCAAAAGAAGAAACCATCAAAAGACTTTCGGCCAGGCGAACCTGTGAAGCCTGCGGCAGAGTTTATAATTTGATTACCGACCCGCCAAAGGGAGACGCTTGTGAATGCGGCGGAAGATTAAGCCAAAGGGAGGATGATACACCGGCCAGAATCGAAAAGAGGTTGGAAGTTTATAACCAAAACACCAAACCTTTAATCGAAGTCTTCGAGAAAGAGGGGATTCTTCTGAAAGTTGACGGTGAAAGGCCGATCCAGGTTATTGCCGATGATCTTCTCAACCAGCTGACGGGAACCAAATAAGACCAACATGGAAAAAATTAATATTAAAACCGAAGAGGAACTAAAGATTATGGCCGAAGGCGGTAAAAAACTGGCTTTTGTCAAAAATGAGTTGGCTAAAATGGTCAAAGAGGGGGTTAGCTCCTGGGATATTGAAGCTAAAGCAGATGAACTGATCAAAAAATCGGGTGGAGAAGCGTCTTTTAAGAAAGTGGCCGACTATCGTTGGGCAACCTGTGTCAACGTTAATGACGGTTTGGTTCATGGAATCCCTTCAAAAAAAGTTACTTTCAAAAAAGGGGATGTAGTCAGCATTGATGTTGGGCTTTATTTTAAAGGTTTTCATACCGACACCTCGGTTACGGTTGCCATTGAGCCGGATAAAGAAACCCTGAAGTTTCTGGAAACGGGACGAAGAGCCCTGAAGCAGGCTATTTTACAAGCCAAACCGGGCAAGAAAATTTCCGATATCTCAAGGGCGATTCAGGAAACGATTGAAAAGGAAAGTTATAACCCAATTAAGGCTCTGGTTGGGCATGGGGTAGGCAGGAACCTGCATGAAGAGCCGGCTATTCCCTGTTTTGTAACCGATCATACGCCGGAAATCAAAGCCGGGATGGCTCTGGCGATCGAGGTTATGTATGCCTTAGGCTCACCGGAGGTCGTTATGGAAAATGACGGGTGGACAATATCCACGCGTGATGGTAAAATAGCAGCACTTTACGAAGAGACCGTAGCCGTGAGTAAAAACGGTACTTTCGTTCTAACCACGTAAGAGTAAATACCAACGTGGATTGTTTTTGTTTCGGTTTATGAATAATGAAGCTGGGGTAACTAAAATTGACGGAGAAGTCGTAGCAGCTTTGCCCAACACTATGTTTCGGGTTAAGCTCTCTGACGGCCGGGTAATTTTGACCACCCTTCGGGGAAAAATGAGGAAAAACTATATCCGCATTTTCCCTGGGGACAGGGTTCAGGTTGAGATGACCCAGTACGACACCGAGCGAGGCAGGATCGTTTATAAATACTAAAATGAAAGTTCAATCGTCACTCGAAAAAAGATGCAAAGATTGTAAATTCGTCAAAAGACGAGGGGTTTTATATGTTATTTGCAAAAACCCGAGGCATAAACAAAGACAAGGTTAAATAAAATATGGCACGTATTTCAGGATTAGAATTACAAGACAATTGGAAAGTTGATTTCGCCTTAACCCGGGTTTCCGGTATAGGTTGGACGTTGTCCAAAAAAATCCTGGCGGAATTAAAAATCCCCACAACCAAACGAGTTTCGGAACTTTCCCGAGAAGAGATCTCCAAGATAACAGCCAAGATGGAAGAATACCCGACCGAGGGAGAATTGGCCAGAAAAGTCAGAGCCTCAATTGCCAGACTGCAAACCATCGGTTCCTATCGTGGCAGCAGACACTCAAGAAATCTGCCGGCCAGGGGACAAAGGACCAGACGAAATGCCAGAACCAAAAGAGGCAAGAGAAAGACCATCGGAGCCTTTAAGAAAGAAGTTTTGTCCAAAATAAAGACAGCTGATAATAAGGAGGGAGGCAAATAATATGACTGACAAGAAAAAGACCGAAAGTGGTCGTGTTTATATTTCCGCCTCTTTCAATAACACCTTGGTAACCGTAACCGATGATACCGGTAAAACCCTGGCTTGGGGTTCATCCGGAGCGGCCGGTTTTAAGGGGACAAGGAAATCAACCCCGTTTGCTGCAACCACGGCCGTTGAAAAGGTTTTTAAAAAGGCTAAAGACGAGTGTGGAATTAAAGAAGTTGAAATATATGTCAAGGGCCCCGGACCGGGTCGGGATGCCGCCCTCAGGGCCATCAGAGCCGCTGGGGTGAAGATTTCTTTGATTGCCGACATTACCCCCATCCCACACAATGGGCCGAGGGCTAAGAAGAAAAGGAGAGTCTAAAAAAATGGGAAGATATACAGGACCAAAAGATAGATTATCAAGGCGAGAAGGCTTTGATCTTTTTGGAAAAGGTGGTAAACTAACACGCCTTTCCGTCCCGCCGGGGGTTCATGGACCAAAGGGTCTAAGAAAAAGCTCGCAGTACGGAAGACAGTTAAGAGAAAAACAGAAGGTCAAGAGACTTTACGGTCTAATGGAGCGACAGTTCAGGAAGTATGTTGAGCAGGCTTTAAAAACCAAAGGCAATACCGGAGAAAAACTGGTTTCGCTTTTGGAAAGAAGATTGGACAACGTCGTTTTCAGATTGGGTTTTGCCAGTGGCCGACCGGCTGCAAGGCAAATGGTTTCGCATAGGCATGTTTTGGTTAACGGCAAGAAGGTTAATATTCCTTCCTATCAGGTAAAAGTTGGAGAAACAGTTTCTTTAAGCGGAAAAGGGATGGCGATTCCTGATACCAAAAAGACCATAGCGATTAAGGATTACCAGACACCTGAATGGTTAAGAAGAAAAGCCGCCGTCGGGGAAGTCTTAAGAGATCCGAAACTGGACGATATTACAGAGCCTATTTCGACGCAGGATATTGTTGAATTTTACTCAAGATAAAATTTTATTGAAGGGGGTGATACTAGATGAATGAACCAATGTTTGAAATAAAAGAAGAAAAAGGAAAAGATAATTACGGTGTATTTATCATTTCGCCTTTGGAACAAGGTTATGGAGACACTTTGGGAAATTCCCTAAGAAGAGTTCTTTTAACCAGCCTTCCGGGCGCAGCGATAACGACCGTGAGAATCAGTGGTGTTAAACATCAATTTTCTACCCTTAAAGGGATGAAAGAGGATGTGGTTGAATTTTTACTTAACCTTAAAAAGGTTAGACTCACTTATACCGGAGAAAAGGCCGTCAAGGCTACTATTTCCGTCAAAGAATCAGGTGAAGTAAAAGCTAAAGACATTAAAGTTCCGGCGACAGTGAAAATTGCCAATCCGGAAATGGTTTTAGCCACCTTAAATAAAGGTGCCAAATTGGAAGTTGATTTGGAGATTGAAACCGGTAGCGGTTATTCCCCAGCCGAGGATAGAGCAGCCGGAACAATCGGACTTATTCCTTTGGATGCAGCTTTTTCACCAATTACCAGAGTTAATTACCGAATCGAAGAAACTCGTGTTGGCAGATTAACCAATTACGATAAGTTGGTTTTGGAGGTTTGGACGGATGGAACGATGACACCCAAAAACGCCTTACTTTTAGCCGCTAAGACTTTGGTTTCCTATTTCAATCAGATAGTATCTCCGAAGAAAGTCGCTAAGGTCGAGGTTACAGAAGCCGTTGATACCATAGGTCCTTCAGGAAAACTGTCAGTTGAAGAAATCGGATTACCAACCAGAGTTGCCAATGCCTTATCAAAGGCCGGTTACGAAACAGTCGAAGCGTTAGTTAAAGCCAAGAGAGAAGACTTATCAAAAGTCAGAAACTTGGGCGAAAAATCTTTCAAGATTATTGCCGTAGCTTTAGCTGAGAAAGGAGTCGAGTTTAAGATATGAGAAAGATGGTTTTCGGAAGAAAACTCTCACGAGGTAAAAAGAGTCGAGAAGCGCTTATAAG
>DIAR01000001.1:11807-14251 GCA_002415845.1 Candidatus Woesebacteria bacterium UBA5073 | reverse complement strand
TTTGGCAGAACACCGGATGAAGGTTGAAAAACTATCAAATGGAGCCGTTGTGATTGATGATACCTACAACAATAACCCTGAAGCTGCAAAAAGCTCTCTTGAAACCTTAAAAGAAGTTGCCGTTGAAAGGAATATCTTTGTGATATTGGGAGATATGCTTGAATTGGGTAGTTTGGAAGAGAAATATCATCAGGAATTGGGATTGGAAGTTGCCAAGCTTAAACCCGAATTATTCATTGGTGTTGGAAAAGCCATTTCCAAAACTATTGCTGAAGCTTCAAAAATAATCGGTAAAGAAAAAGCCGTATGGGCAAAAGATAATCGGGAAGCTATAACCCTATTAAAAGGTCAATTAAACCAAAACTCAATTGTTTTTGTTAAAGGTTCAAGGGCTTTAGGTCTTGATAAAATAATTGACGGGTTGTCTTAATACTCTTAAGACACTTATAATGAAAACACAACTGATTAATATATGAATATTCCAGGTTTTTTTCCTTTGGCTTTAGGTTTGATTATCTTCTCCTTTCTTATTACCAGCATTGTTGTTGTTCCCTTCATTAATTTTTTATACAAACATAAATTAACCCGCCGGAAGGAAGCACCTAAAAACGGTACGGTGCCGCTGTTTGACAAACTCCATGACAAAAAAGCCGGAACGCCGGTTGGAGGCGGAGTTTTAATTATTATTATGGTCTCCCTTCTTTTTTGTATTCTTTTTCCCCTGGCTTCGAAAATGGGCGTTTTTATTCACAGTGCTTTCAGGCTTGATTGGGAACTTGTAATTATCTTTTTCACTTTTATCTCTTTCGGTCTAATCGGACTTTCGGACGATTTATTAAAAATATTTGGGAAGCCGACCAAGGGCTTAATTGGATCATGGTTCGGTTTAAGGCGTAGGGAGAAATTTATTCTTCAATGGATTTTTGCTTTCATTATCGGTTTTATGATTTATAAATTTTTAGGTGTTCATTTTATTTACCTTCCGATTATTGGAAAAACTTTTGATATGGGGGTAGGTTATATTCCTTTCTCAGCTTTTGTTATCGTGTCGTTTTCCAATGCTTTTAACATTACTGACGGGTTGGATGGATTAGCTTCCGGTCTTTTAATGATTTGTCTGATTGCTTTTGGCGTAATTGCCGCCAGTAGCTTGGATACGCCTCTTTCTTTATTTATTGCCCTTTGGCTTGGAGTTTTAATTGCCTTTCTCTACTTTAATGTCTGGCCGGCCAGAATCTTTTTGGGCGATTCCGGAGCTCTATCATTCGGTGCCATGCTTGCGGTGATAGGTCTTTTAACGGGCAGTATTATTGCTCTTTTGGTAATTGGTGGTATTTTTGTGATTGAGGTTGTATCTTCAGCGGTTCAAATGTTTGGCTGGAAATACCTGCACAAACCGATTTTTCCATTGGCTCCCATTCATCACACCTTTTTAGCCATCGGTTGGGAAGAGCCTAAAATTGTAATGCGGGCCTGGCTTGCCGGAATAATCTTGGCCATGTTCGGTTTATGGTTGGCGACAATCTAAATGTGCATAAAATACTTCTTAAAAAGCAGAACAAAAAAATAGACGGGAAAATATTCTTCTCTGTTTTGTTTTTAACGGTTGTCGGGTTAATTGCCGTTGCCGATGCCTCGGCTCCGCAGGCTTTGAATGATTTCAATGACAAGTATTATTTTTTAAAACAACAGGCCGTCTGGTGGGTTTTGGGCATTACGGTTATGTTGGTTGTTTCTCAAATTAAATATACGCTTTGGGAAAAATTATCTTTGCCCTTTTTAATTATTAGTTTTTTAGCTTTAATCGCAGTTCTAATTCCCGGTGTGGGAACAAAGGTATTGGGTGCCAGACGGTGGATCTTTATCGGGTCTGCTTCAATACAACCGTCAGAACTGATTAAGATTTCCCTTCTTATTTATCTGGCTGCGCTCTCGAGTGCCAATAAGGGTATTTTGGCTTATCTCTTGCCGGTTGGATTGGCAGCCGGTCTTATTATGCTTGAACCAGATTTGGGAACGACCATTATTTTAACGGCCATGTCGTTGGTGCAGATCTTTGCCTCCGGTATTAAATTAAAAGATGTAATCCTTTCCGTTGTTGCCGGATTGGGTGCCGGTTTATTCTTTTCTTTGACTTCGGAATATCGGCGAGACAGGCTTCTGACTTTCTTTAAAGCTTCTCAAGATCCTTTAGGTCGGGATTACCATATTCGTCAGGTTTTGCTGGGTTTGGGGTCGGGTGGCCTGTTTGGTGTTGGTCTTGGCCAATCCCACCAAAAATATTTGTTCTTGCCGGAAGCGTCTACCGATTCAATCTTTGCCGTAATTGCCGAGGAAGTTGGTTTTTTGGGTAGTTTTATGATTATCGGAGTTTTTGTTTTTTTAATTTTAAGAGGCTTTAAGATTGCCAATAGCGCTCCGGATCAATTTTCGCGTGTTTTAGC
>DIAR01000001.1:910-11448 GCA_002415845.1 Candidatus Woesebacteria bacterium UBA5073 | reverse complement strand
ATTTCATATGGCGGATCGGCTCTTGTTACAATTCTCTTTGCGACTGGTATACTTTTAAATATCTCAAAATATGCCAATGAAAAGTAATATTGATATTGTTTTTACCGGCGGACACGCAGGGACAACGGCCCTTTCGGTAGTTGATGAAATAAAGAAACGTAATTTGCCTTGGAAGTTGTCTTGGATTGGTTCCAAACAAGCCATTGAAGGAAAAAATATTACCACTCTTGAGGCAAAGATATTTCCGTCGAAAGAAATAACCTTTTATTCGCTTCTTACGGGACGTTTGCAGAGACGTTTTACGCTTTGGACAATACCCTCACTTTTCAAAATACCCTTAGGTTTTTTTCATGCCTTGTATCTTCTTTTAAAGATAAAACCGAAAGTGGTAATTTCTTTTGGTGGCTTTGCGGCTTTTCCGGTTGTTGTTGTTTCATTTTTACTTAGGATTCCCGTTGTTATTCATGAACAAACGGCCGCTATCGGGCGTTCCAATAAGTATTCGGTCTTTTTTGCCAAAGTGATTCTACTTTCAAGAGAAGAAAGCCGACGCTACGTGGGGGGTAAAAAACGGGTGGAGGTTATCGGTAATCCGACTAAGTCTGATTATTTTCAAATAAATTCGAAGGCCGGTCTTTCAAGTCCACCGGAACTCTTGATTATTGGAGGATCGAGAGGTTCGATTCAGATAAATCGTTTGGTTAAACCGATTATCAAAAAACTCCTTGAGAAGTATCACGTTGTTCACCAGGTCGGTCCGGTTGAATATAAATCCTTTTTGAAGATAAAAGACCAACTGGCGGAAAATGATCAAAAAAGATATGAGGTTCACTCCTTTGTCGAACCTGCTGAAATGGTAAACATGTTTAAAAAAGCCGACCTGATTGTTTCAAGGGCGGGTGCGAATACGGTTTCGGAAATAATTGCAGCCAGGAAGAATGCTTTATTAATACCCATCCCTTGGTCTTATTTGGAAGAGCAAAAGAAAAACGCCGAGATGGCCAAAAAGCTGGGTTTGGTAGAAGTTCTTGATCAGAATCAGATTATGCCGGATTTGCTATTAAAAAATATTAATCTTCGGATGGAAAACCCGGAAGTTGGTAAAAAACTGATGGATATAAAAAGCCCGGATCTTAAGGCCGCCGAAAAATTTGTCGATATTATTCAAAAAGAGTTACGGTGAAATATATACGTTTTGTTGTTCTGTTTTTAGTTGTAGCCCTCCTAGGGTTATTTTTTTATGTTTTTCCTAAAATTATTATCGTTAAAAAGTTTCAGTGTATTAGCCAATATGGCCCGTGCAGCCAAAGTACGCAGGATCTATTGACCAAAGAGGCGGGAAAAAATCTTTTAACGGTGAAAAAAGACTTAATTCAGGTTTTTAAGGACGATTCAACTGTAAAAGAATATTCAATTAATTATCAGATTCCGGATATCTTAAGGATAAATCTGGTTGAAAAAAAGGCCATTAATGCCATTTACAGTTTGGCCCAAAAAAAATATGCTCTGACTGATAATGAAGGCTTGATTATCAGAATTCTTGATGAGACCAACTTGCCTGCGGTTGAAATTTCCGGTTCGCTCAAAAACGTTGGTGAAAAAGTTGGTACTGAAGAAAATAACGCTCTGCAAATCATTAATTTGTTTTATAACACCTATTTTGTCAAAAGGGGAACTTTAATAAACGAATCTTTGGAAACTTTTCTGCCTGATGGGAAAAAAGTTATTTTTCCACTCGATCGTGACGCTTCAGTCTTATTCGGATCTTTAAAATTAGTAATGGACGTATTGAACAGCAATACAAAAGAACCTAAAATAGAAAATGATCTCCAAATTAAGGAGATTGACTTGCGTTTTAAAAACCCAGTGTTAAGATAAAACGCGAAGCGAATCTAAAAAAAAATAAAATCATGTCAAAAACCCGAATCGTTGCCGGTATCGAATTAGGCTCAACAAAAATTGCCACTGTCATAGGTCAAATTCTTGATGACTCGGTATCGGGAGAAAGATCAATTAACATTGTTGGTGTATCTTCAGTTGAATCGAAAGGTATTAAAAAGGGACAGATTGTTGATATTGATGAAGCTGTCGATTCAACGGTTGCTTCGATTGAAGCGGCAGAGCGGATGGCTGGGTATCGATTGGAAAAAGCCTATATTTCCCTGGGTGGGGCTCATGTTCATTCCCAGAATTCAAGAGGCGTGGTTGCCGTGTCGGAACCAAACGGTGAGATTGCTTTCGATGATGTTGATCGGGTAATTGAGGCAGCTTCAGCTGTCTCCCTTCCTCAATCACGGGAAGTTATCCATGTTATTCCCAGGGATTATATTGTTGATGGCGAAACAGGCATAAAAGATCCGGTTGGAATGAGCGGGGTTAGACTGGAAGTTGAAACTCATATCGTAACAGCTGCTGCGCCGGCAATTAAAAATATTACCAAAACTTTAAATGAAGTCGGTGTGGATATTGAAGGCCTGGTTTTTAGCGGACTGGCCGCTTCCGAATCGGCCCTGACGGCCACCGAAAAAGAGCTGGGTTGTCTAATTATTGATATTGGTGGCGGGACGACTTCGATTGGGGCCTATATCGACGGTGCACTTGCCCACTCGGCCGTCATACCGGTTGGCGCCAAAAATGTAACTAACGATTTGGCAATTGGCTTAAGGGTTTCTCTGGAATCAGCTGAAAAAATTAAAATGGCTCTTTCGATGGAAAGCCAGAAAAATCTTAAGGTTAAAACGGATGAAGATACTGATCAAATGGATTTAACAACCCTTGGAATTGCCGAAGTTAAGAAAGTTTCGAAAAAAACCTTGATTGAAGGAATAATTAAGCCCCGGTTAAACGAAATTTTTACGATGGTTCGTTTGGAATTGGATAAGGCGGGTATAACCAACAAAATACCATCAGGAGCAGTCATTACCGGAGGTGGTGCTGAAACAGTGGGAACGATTGATGCAGCCAAAAGAATGCTTTCGCTGCCTGTTAGAATCGGCGTTCCAAGAGGTGTGGGCGGATTAATTGATGATATTATTAATCCGGCGTTTGTTGTTCCGGTTGGTTTGGTTATCTATGGTGCCAAACAGGAACCTGAAGAGCACTTGAACTCTTTTGCGAGAAAGATTAAACTGCCGTCTATGGGTATTGCAGGAAAAATTACGAATTTAATTAAGAATCTGCTGCCTTAGTTTATTGTTTTTACTTTGACTACTTGTCAAAGACAACTGCCCCCTGTAAAATCAGCCAGAAAATATGGCGCTTGTAAAACCTGATTCTGCCAGAATTGCCAAAATAAAAGTTATTGGGGTTGGTGGTGGTGGCGGAAACGCTATTTCTTCAATGATCGACACCGGCAACATTTTCGGCGTTGAATTTATTGCCTTAAATACCGACGCTCAAGTTCTTCTGGCCAATAAAGCTCCAACAAAATTACAGATTGGTGAAAAGATTACCAAAGGTTTAGGTGTTGGGGGCGATCCTAATTTGGGGGAGCAGGCAGCGGAAGAATCGGAAGAAAAAATAAAAGAACTTCTTTTGGATTCCGATATGGTTTTCATAACGGCCGGAATGGGTGGCGGAACCGGAACGGGCGCCTCCCCCGTTGTTGCTAAATTAGCCAAAGAAGCAGGCGCTTTAACGGTAGCTATTGTGACCAGGCCTTTTGCTTTTGAAGGAACCAGAAGATCGGTAGCGGCCGATGAAGGAATCGAAAAACTGCGGGAACAGGTTGATACCTTAATTGTCATTCCCAACCAAAGACTGATGGATGTTATTGATCGGAAGATGACCTTAATTGAAGCTTTTAAGGTGGTTGATTCGGTTTTGGGTCAGGCTGTTGGCGGAATTGCCGATATTATTGTCACACCGGGCCTTATTAACGTTGACTTTGCCGATGTAAAGACCATTATGAAGAGTTCCGGAACGGCTCTATTGGGAATAGGAACCGGAGTTGGGGAAAACAGAGCTCAGATGGCCGCCCGTGCTGCAGTTTCTTCACCCCTTCTTGATTTATCGATTGAAGGAGCAAGAGGAGTACTATTTAATATCGCCGGCGGCAATGATTTGACGATGTTTGAAGTTGATGAGGCAGCCAGAATTATTTCGGCCTCAGCCGATCATGACGCCAATATTATTTTTGGAGCTGTCGTTAAAGATGATTTGGTTGATCAGGTCAGAATTACCGTTATCGCGACTGGCTTTGATGAAACCAGAGCTCAACTGGCTAAGATGTCTAAACCGGCAGAACCTCCGATTCAGGGAGTGGTGAGTGAATTACCACAGAGAAATGAAGGCGAAGAAGCACCTGTTGAGGAAGAAAAAGAAGAAGAACCACAAAACGGAACACCCCAAGACGATGACGATTTATTCGGCGAAAAGTTTGAAATTCCTGCTTTTTTAAGAAAAATTCGTTAAGGATTTATTATGTCAAAAGAATATAATCTTAGATTTAAAGATTTGTTTTCAAAAGAAAATTCAGAGGACAAAGATGCAAAAACTTCTTTGGAAAAAGTAAATAAAAGAGTAATAAGGGGGATATTAGGTCAAAACTTATGTAAGGAAATAGGTTTAGGGCATGTAAATAACCATTTAAGCGATCCAATATACAGGGTTGACGGTAAAGATAATCAGAGAATTGTTTTAGGCAAATCGCTTGATTTTAATTTTATTGTTAATCGTAACAATTTCGAAAATAGTCATGGAGTTTTTAAAATTATTTCTTTGTATAAAAAACCTGACAGTTATTCGTTTGCCTTGTTCTCAGAAGATAAATTAATTTCAGAAATGTCTGATATTCCACAGACAATGGTTGAATTAACCAATCTTTCTGAACTGAAACGAAACATTCAAAAAGTTATTTGCCCATTTGTTATCGGAAAATGATTGAAACAACGGAATCCATTGTTTCATAAAAGCTCCAATAAATGTAAAATAAGCCTGTATGGCAAAACCGTTTTTCGAACCCGTTGATTTAAAGGTTGATTTTTGTGCCGAGGAAAGAAAACTGCTTGAATCTTGGTATGAAAAAGGTTTAATCAAAAAATATCTTCATAAAAACGATTCTTCCGAAAAATACTTTTCCTTTCTTGATGGTCCGATAACGGCCAACGGTCCGATGGGTGTGCACCATGCTTGGGGCAGAACCTACAAAGATCTTTATCAAAGATATAAAAACATGAGAGGGTATAAACAGCGTTTTCAAAACGGTTTTGATTGCCAAGGGCTTTGGGTTGAGGTTGAGGTTGAAAAGGAACTTGGGCTTCGCTCTAAAAAGGACATTGAGAATTTAGTGCCGGGGGATAAGAAAGCCAGTATTGCCAAGTTTGTCGAACTCTGCAAAGAAAGGGTTAAGAAATATTCAACCATCCAAACAGAACAAACCAAAAGACTCGGCAACTTCATGGATTGGGATAATTCGTACTTTACGATGAGTGACGAGAACAACTACATGATTTGGCACTTTCTTAAAAAATGTCACGAAGAAGGCCTTATTTATAAAGGGCACGATGTGGTTCCGTGGTGCCCCAGATGCGAAACGGCTATTTCACAGCATGAGATGCTGACCGAAGACTATAAAGAAATAACTCATGAATCCGTTTTTGTCAGATTCCCGGTTAAGGGTAAAAAGAATACTTTTTTGGTTGCCTGGACAACCACACCTTGGACATTGCCCGGAAACGTAGCTTTAGCGGTGGACCCGAAGAAAGATTATGTTGAGGCCAAAAGAGAAGGGGATAACAATACTTATTATTTAATTAAAAATGCGGCCGAGAGATTAAATCTTTCAATTATTAAGACTTTTAAAGGCAATGAACTCGTCGGATTAAACTACGAATCTGTTTTTGATGACCTGCCCAGAGTTAAAGAAGCCTTAAAAGGATATATACACAAAGTTATAGCGACCGATGATCAGATTTTGCCGGTTGGGGAAGAGGAGGGGACAGGGATTATCCATATCGCCTGCGGTCAGGGATCGGAAGATTTTCAGCTTGGGAAAAAAGAAAAATTACCGGTAATTGAGCTAATTGACGATGCGGCCAACTATCTTGACGGTTTGGAAAGCTTCAGCTCTCAAAATGCCAAAAAACATCCGGAAATAATTATTGAGTTTATTAAAGCCAAAGATTTTCTCTTTGACCTTAAAAAGATTACCCATAGATATCCCGCTTGCTGGCGCTGCAAGACGGAATTGGTTTGGAAAGTAACCGACGAGTGGTATATCGCAATGGACAAGAAACTGGCCAAAACCAAAAAAAGTCTTCGGGAAATGATGGTTGGGGTGGTTAAGAAAATTACATGGCTCCCCTCTTTTGGTTTGGAAAGAGAGCTTGATTGGCTCAAAAACATGCATGACTGGCTGATTTCCAAGAAGAATCGCTATTGGGGACTGGCGCTGCCTATTTGGGAATGTAAAAAGTGCGGTGGTTTTACGGTTATCGGTGGACTTGAGGAACTGGAAGAAAAAGCGGTTGAGGGCTTCTCTTCCTTTAAGGGTCACACGCCACATAAGCCGTGGATTGATGAAGTTAAAATTAAATGCAGCTGTGGTGAAGCAGTGGAAAGAGTGGCTGATGTCGGCAATCCCTGGCTTGATGCCGGCATTGTTCCTTTTTCAACCATTGCCAAAGACAATATCGGTGAGCCGCTTTATAAAATAAATAAAACCGAATGGCAGAAATGGTACCCGGCTGATTTTATTACCGAAAGCTTCCCCGGACAGTTTAAAAATTGGTTTTATTCCCTCATTGCCATGAGTACGGTTTTGGAAGATAGGGAACCTTTTAAAACCGTTTTAGGTTACGCTACTTTAACCGGTGAAGACGGCCGGCCGATGCACAAAAGCTGGGGCAACGCAATTGAGTTTAATGAAGGGGCGGATAAAATCGGCGCTGATGTCATGCGCTGGATGTACTCAAGACAAAACCCGACCGAGAATATGCTTTTTGGCTATAGAGTGGCTGATGAAACAAGAAGAAGATTCTATCTGAAACTTCTAAATGTCTATAACTTCTTTGTGACCTATGCCAACATTGACGGTTGGGAACCGGGAAAGAAAATTGAAACTTCAAAGAATGTTTTAGACAAGTGGATTTTACTTAAACTGGAAAAAACCGTTAAAGAGGTAACGGAATCTTTGGAAACTTATGATGCTTATAAAGCCAGCAGCCTGATTGAAACTTTTGTTGATGATTTATCCCTTTGGTATATCAGAAGATCAAGAGACAGGGTTGGTCCATCGGCAGAGGATGAAAACGATAAGTTGGCTTTTTATGAAACCACTTATAAAGTTTTGGTAAAGCTAACCAAACTAATGGCTCCCTTTATGCCATTTATTTCCGAGCAGATATTTCAAAATTTAACTAAAGAGGAGTCGGTTCATCTGACTGATTGGCCCGAATATGAAGAAACCGGCAATGAAGCCCTTGATAAAGGAATGAAACTTATTAGAGAGGGTGTTGAGAAGGCCCATGCGATAAGGAAAAATCTGCAGATTGCCGTTAAACAACCGCTTATGTCGGCCACCATTACTCTTCCCGAAATTGATATTCCGGATGAAATATTAAAAATTGCCTGCGATGAAATTAATGTCAAAGAAATAATTCTTAAAAAGGGAGATGAAATAACTGCGGAACTTGACACTGAGATTACGGAAGAACTTAAAGAGGAAGCAAAAGCAAGGGAATTAATAAGAGCAATACAAGAAGAGCGCAAAGTTCAGGGTTTGGATTTAAGTAAAAAAATTAATGTAACAAACCCCTGGTTGCCAAAAGATGAGGAATTAATCCGGAAAGTTAAGAACAAAACTCTAACGGAGGAGTTGTCTGTTGGTGATTTTAAAGTAACTGGTCTTTAATAATGTTTAACATTAAGGCGACTGTTAAAAAAGAAACCCCGATTGTCGTTGGTATTTTTGTCCTTTTGCTTTTTGGAACGGTAATCCTTCATTCGATTGCCAAAAACCTTTTTCCCCTGCAATATCTCTATCTTGTTTTGGCGATTGTTCTTTTTTACTTTTTATCTAAAGTCGATTTTGATATTATTGCCCTGTTTTCGAAGTATTTATATATCGGAAGCATTATTCTTCTGGTTCTTCCCCTTTTGATTGGGCAGATAACCCGCGGAACGGTCCGGTGGATTCCGATTGGCGCATTAACAATTCAGCCGTCGGAAATTGTCAGACCTTTCCTTTTTATCTTCTTTGCCCATTTTTTGGCCGATAAAGAACTGACCCTTAAAAGATTAGGTCAAGCAGTTATCTTATTTATCGTTCCTTTTTTCCTGATATTTATTCAGCCTTCCTTTAGTGTGGCCGTTTTAAGCGCTATCGGTTTTTTGGGTATTATTTTTGCCTCTACCATAAACAAGAAGACCATCCTTTTTATCTTTTTGGGGGCAGTTGTTTTCTTGCCTTTGGTTTGGACAATACTGGTTCCTTATCAGCGGGAAAGAATCAGTTCTTTTCTATCTCCGGCCAATGATCCCTATGGTGCCGGTTATAATTCACTGCAAAGCAAGATTGCCGTTGGATCGGGGGGTATTTTAGGCCTTGGTTTGGGAAAAGGAATTCAAACTCAGTTGGCCTATCTTCCGGAGCGGCAAACGGATTTTATTTTTGCCTCAACCGCTGAAGAGTTGGGTTTTGTCGGTGCGGCCTTTTTGATTGTGGGTTTATTCTACCTTCTCTTTTGTTTAACCGGTATTATGGAGAATGCCCAAAGTCCGGCTGCCAGGGCCTATGTATCCGCTTTTACCCTGACCCTTTTTGTCCAGATTGTTATTCACATAGGGATGAACATGGGTCTTTTACCGATTACAGGTGTTCCTCTGCCTTTGGTTTCGGCCGGGGGATCGTCCCTGATCGGTACGATGATCGGCTTTGCTATTGCGATTGGAGCCAGAAAATAATAAAATAGCCGTTATGGAAAAAGAAAAGAAAGCCAAAACAGTCAAATACGCCGTTGTTAAAATCAAGGGTCATCAGTATCAGATTTCGGAAAAAGACGAAATATTGGTCGATTTCCTGGATAAGGATAAGCCTGAATTTGAGGTTTTACTTCTGGTTGACGGAGATAAGGTCAATATCGGTAAGCCAACCCTGAAGGACGTCAAAATTGAGGTTAAGGTCCTAAAGGAAGAAGAAAAAGGAACCAAGATCAGGGTAATTAAATACAAATCAAAATCAAGATATCGAAAGGTAAAGGGCTTCAGACCAAAGTTCACCAGGCTTCTTGTTGAGAAAATCTCCTAAGAAAGATATCAAACTGCTATTTACTGTTCTCTTGACACCTGTGAAAATATTGTTTAAACTCTTTTAGTTAAAAAATTATGTCTACACACAAAGCTGCAGGTGGAAAAGCCTCACAACATATTAGTCCAGCCGGAAAAAGACTTGGTCCGAAAGTGGCCGATGGGGAAGGTATTAAGCCGGGTATGATATTGGTTAAACAAAACGGAACAAAGATAAAACCGGGAACGGGAGTAAGAATGGGCCGTGATTACACGATTTTTGCCGTTATAGACGGTATTGTTAAATTCAGCAAGAAATTGGGCAAAAACTATATTTCTGTCATCGCGAAAAAATAATATGGCCGAAGAAATAATTCAGATTGAAGTTAACCAGTTGCAGCCAAACCCGCTGCAACCCAGAGGCGCCATTACCCCCGAAAGTTTAGTTGATTTAGTCGATTCGATTAGAGAGCACGGTATTCTGGAGCCTTTAGTCATTGCCAAAACCCCGGCCGGATTTCAGATTATTGCCGGTGAAAGACGCTGGAGAGCTTCAAAATTGGCAGGTTTAACCCATGTTCCGGCCGTTATCAGGGAAACTTCTCCTAAGGGGATGCTTGAGATGGCTTTGGTTGAAAATGTGCAGAGAGTTGATTTAAATCCGCTTGACAGGGCCAAAGGCTTTGAAAGACTGATGAATGAATTCGGTCTGACGACCAGTGAGATTGCCGTCAGAATCGGTAAATCGGTTGCCTATGTTTCCAACTCTTTAAGACTCTTATCTCTTCCGGATGCTTTGAAAGACGGACTTCTCTCGGGTCTTATCTCTGAAGGTCATGCAAGAGCCTTGGCCGCGATTGATGATCAGAGTTTGATGGTTGAAGCCTATAAAATAATCCTTCGCGAATCAGGTTCGGTCAGAAGGGCAGAGGAGTTGGCCAGAAGGATGAAAGTTAAGTCAAATCAAAGTTCGGATAAGCCGGGAGTCAGGAAAGACACCCTAAGAGTAGTTTCCGAGGATATTGATCGAATGGAAAGCGAAATAAACCGATCATTTTTGGTTAAGGACGAAACCAAGCCAACCAGAGTGAAATTGGTTCGTTCAAGAAGGGAAACAAAAATTACATTTACATTTGTCGGATCCTTGGAAGATACTGAGGAAAGACTGCAAAAAATCTACAACGCTTTAGTTAAGTAACTCCTTTTTAAAAACCGTAGTCAGGCCTTTGAACGATTCCTGCTTTGTTTACCGGCCAGTAAATAAGCCAGGCTTTACCTGTAATGACCTTAAAAGTTATGAAGCCGAAGGCTCT
>DIAR01000001.1:0-569 GCA_002415845.1 Candidatus Woesebacteria bacterium UBA5073 | reverse complement strand
CCTTCCGAAAGAAAATTACCGGCTGAAGTGTAAAGATCAGCTGCCAAATACGCTTCCTTAAGTTGTTGTCTATTAACATAGACTTTTCCGCCCAAAACCGAAACGGTATCGCCAGGAAGACCGATAATTCTTTTAATATAGTCTTCATTGGGATCAACGGGGGACTTGAAAACGACCACATCGCCTCTTTGGGGAGCATTAAAGCGATATGAAATCTTATCGGTTAAAAGATATTCGGCGTCGGGGAAATTGGGATCCATTGATTGCCCTTTTATTTTATGGGGTTGGAGGACAAGAAGATAAACAAACAAAAACAAGGCAACGGCAAAGACTATTACCTGTAAAATGTCCAAAAAAAAGGCACCTAAGCGTCTGAACATAGATTTATTATAAAGGGATTATAAAGAATTGAAAAGGATGTTTTCTCTGTCAGGGCCAAAGGTTATGGCAAATATTTTTGAATTGAGGTAATGACAGAGATAATCCAGATAGTTAATGGATTCTTTGGGGAATTCCGATAATTTATGGTGTTTTATTAATTCATCTCCATTCCATGGGCTAAATTCTTT
>DIAR01000049.1 GCA_002415845.1 Candidatus Woesebacteria bacterium UBA5073 | reverse complement strand
TTTTGATAACACGGGTCTCCAGGGGCCGGTCTTAAAGAGTGATAATCATCCGGATTTTCTTTACAATCATAATCTTTTATTGTTTGAGCGTTACTGTTCCGGACGAAAAAAAAGAAGAAAAAGCCGAAGAGGAAAAAGAACTCGATTCCGGTGAAAAAGCCCCCTATTTTAATTAATTTTTGCGGACCAATATTTTTGGACAGATTCATAATTCATAATTCACGTTAAAAATTGCCTTGGTTATATTTGGATTTTGAAAACCGAAACATTAACTCCGGTAAATCTTTCGATTAGGGCAAGAATTAAATAAGCCGAGGCAACCAAAAGCATGCCCGCAATAGCGGTAGTTAAGGTTTTTTTGGCTTCCTCCAGGCCTTTCGGGTCACCTCCTGAAGAAATATATTTAATACCACCCATGATAAGCATGACGAAAAGAACCACTCCGGAAAGAGCAAGAATAGCTGAAACAACATTTTCGAATAAACCCTCCAAACCCCGTAAAGTGGGGATACCGTTTGAAGTTTCAATTTCGGCAGCCAATACTTCTTTCACTAAATTCATAGCATAAGTTTAAACTAAGGATGATGGCGAGGCAAGTAACTTTTTTAGGTAGCTGAAGGAAGCGTCAGTTCAAAGATGTTGATTCCGAAGAAGGTGTTGATTAATTGAACGATGGCCCAAGCGGCAAAAACGATTACTAAACCAACCAAAGCAGCCGTAATTTGGTTTCTGGCACCTTCGGTTTGGGCTTTGTCGCCGCCCGAGGCAATCCAGCGAATACCGCCGATAACCAAGATAAAGAAAAAGACAATTGCGGCAATAACCAAAACCAACCTGATTGCTCCGGCTATAACACCGCCAATCGTTAAACTACCCAAGGCACTAAACTGTCCTCCGGGTTGAAGATTAATCTTATCTTCAGCTGCTAAGACGGCCATCGAAAGCAAATTAAACATGTTTATAAGATATTATTAGATTTTCAAAGGCCCAATGTCAAGGGATAAAATGTTTAAGCCAAAAAAGTCCTGAATTACCTTCAGGATAACGAAGATTAACAGTAAAATTACAAAGCCAATAATAGCATTGGTTAATTTCCCCCTGGCTGATTCAAGCGCTTGTTTATCACCACCCGAGGTAATCCATTGAATAGCAGCAATTATCATAATAAAGAAAAAAACCAAAACTCCGATAACAAAAGCCAAGCCAATTACATTGGGGACAAGGTCTTGAAAGAAAGAAACACCGCTTCTTCCCTGCAAACTACTGCCGAGAGCGGGGTTGGTAATCGAATCCTGGGCGAGTAGTTTATTCATTTTATTGTTGAATTTGGCCAAAGAGAGCAGGCAAATCAAGGATATTTTCAATGCCGATGAGATAGCCAAAAAGATCAATGATAAATAAGGCGGCGATAATAATCACTAAGCCGATAATTCCGGTCGTAATTTTTTTCCTGGCCGTCTCAAGGGCTTGTTTATCTCCACCCGCCGAAATAATACCGATGGCTCCTGTTACCAGAATAAAGACAAACCAAATTATTCCAATTATGGTTATAAGGCCAACGGCACTGGAAATAAACTTGGTAAAGGTGCCAACAGAACCTTCCCCTTGGCCTTCGCCCAAAGTTCCGTAACCAGACAGGCTTTCACCTTTATATAGTTTTATTTGAGCTAAATTCATTAGAGTGTTGGAATGGTTGGTTTTAATAAAAATGTTGGATCGTCAAAAATCAGTTTGCCAAAAATAGCTGCCAGAACAAAAGCTCCGGCTGTAAAAGCCAAACCAAGTAAGGTTTGGTAAATCTTGGCCCAGGCGCCCTGAACTTTTTTGGGATCATCCCCCGCGGACATAAAGGCATATCCGGCCATGAGCAGATTAATCAGAGCGTAAAGAGCAGCCCCGACAACGATTGTTTTAACAGCCATATCAAGCAAGGCCCCCAATCCTGTATCGACATTGCCAATGTTGGCAATAGGTGATGGTGCGGTAATTTTTCCAACAATATCCATATTTTTTATAAACCCGGCATCGTTACAAAAGTAGACCCGGTAATTGTCTCAATCAATTGTATAATCCAATAGGCAGCAAAGACAACTATAAAACCAATAACGGCCGAGGTAATAGCTTTTTTCCCTTTTTCAACTCCTTCAGGATTATTCTTCCCAGCACTGGAAATGATACTTATTCCACCAAAAAGAAAAAGAAAGAGAATAATTATTCCGGCAATAGTAAGACTAACGTTCAAAAAAAGAGAAATTAGATTGCCGATTGAGATTCCGTTTCCAATAGGGGAACCAAAAGTGTTTTTAATATTAACTTCAGCCAAAATATTCACAAGTTAATTGTAACAAAATACAACTCTTTTAAAAAGAAGTTACTTAACCGAAGATGTTGGTGATGGCTTCAATTCCGAAGACACGTCCGACCAATTGAACAATCCAATATGAAGCAAAGACAATCAAAAAGCCAATTAATGAATTGGTAATTTTTCCCTGAGCCGATTGAACAGCTTTTGGATCTCCCCGAGAAAGCATAAGGGCAAGGCCTCCCATAACCAGATTAATTAATAAAAGGATTCCGGCAACAAGAAAAAAATAGGGAATTAAGGTTGAAACAATATCGCCAATGCTTTTCCCTTGTAGTTTGAATTGACCCCCGAAAGCACTAGTTTGAATTTTATTAAAATCAAGATTGTCATTAAATTTAAACATGTTTAATTTCCTCCAAAACCGGGAATATTTAATATATTAACACCAATGACATTCAGAATAAAAACAGAAAAGATAAGCATAATAACTCCAGCGATGGCGGAGGTTAAAAGTTCCTGTCCAGCCTTGATTCTATCTGGGTTGCCGGATGAGGACATAATCATAAAACCGGCATAAATAATCAAGATAAAAGCAATTCCTCCACCTACGCCGATAGCCCATTTAAGGAAAAATCCCAATAATTCATTCTCGCCGTTAACCGGTATACAGCCAATGGCGGTGTTAATACTCCTTTTATCCGGGCACCACAAATCAACGGCGTGTACTACTTTTGTTGATTTAATCAACTCCAACAAAAAAAGAGCAGGGACGAAAAGTAACTTTTTCATAACTAACTGTTATTTTAGATTAAATTCCCCGAAGTGTAAAAGGGTTTACTTGATATAATGATTGAGATGAAATTATTTAAGCTGATTTTCCTCGCGGTTTTTCTTTTGACGATCTCTGTTTTTATTTCCACAAAAGTTTTGGCAACCGATTGTTCTGCAACGGATTATGATTGTCAGATTGCCGAAATTAAAAGAGAAATTGAAGCCAGAATGCCGGCTCAAGAAAAAAATAAACAAGATTTAGTTGACTTAAGAACTCAATTAACCAGTATCACTAAAAGAATTAACACAATTCTGGCTCAACTCAAAAAAGCCGAGGTCGACATTAAAGTTCGGGAAGAAGATTTGGCATATGCCCAAAAGATTTTCGAAGAAAAGGCGATTAATCAGTATAAATCAATGAGGCTTTATGATCCATTATTGCCCTTTTTTTCCTCAAAAGATGCCGTAACCGCTTTTAAGGAAATTGCTTTTAGACAAAAAGCGGCTGATGCCGATCGGCAAACAATGGATCAGTATGCTCAAGAACTATTAAAATTAAAAACTGACAAAGAAGCATTGGAAAAAAACAAAGCTTCACTGGCAATAATGCAAAAACAAGTGGCCGAAAAGGAAAAATTCCTTGCTTCGGAAGTTTCTAAAGTTGAAACTTATATTTCAACCCTTTCAGCCAAACAAAACGAACTGGCAGCCCTAAAAGCAGGCGGTTTTTCAACTTCGGTTGGTGATACTCCGGGGACACTTGAGCCTTGTTCCGGAAAGCCCGGCTCATCTAACTTTTGTAACCCGGGTTTTAGTCCCGCTTTTGCTGCTTTTTCTTACGGGGCACCGCACCGCAAGGGGATGAGTCAGTATGGAGCGTACGGAAGGGCAAAGGCAGGGCAGTCAGCAGAACAAATCTTAAGCGCCTATTATGGTGGAATCCAATTAAGAAAAGACTATCCAACCAATATTAATATTACGGTTAGGGGTTATGGTACGGTTGATATTGAAACTTATGTTAAAAGAATTTACGAAATGCCAATCGGTTGGACAGCCAACGATTCGGCAGCCTTAAAGGCTCAGGCAGTTGCAGCTCGTTCCTATGCTCTGGCTTACACCAACAACGGTGCGGGTTCAATTTGTGCCACCGAAAGCTGTCAGGTTTATAAAGCATCAAACAAGGGTGGGGCTTGGGATGCGGCCGTTGATGCCACCCGCGGTTGGGTTTTGGTTTCCGGTAGTGCACCCTTTTCCGCCTGGTATGCCTCAACAGCTGGTGGTTTTACCTTTAGTTATTCAAGCCAGGGTCATACCACTCCGAATCTTTGGGATAATACGGCTGGGAATCAAGGCGGTTGGCAGAATAATTCATATGAAATTCTCGGCGGTTCACCCTGGTTTTACAAAGGTTGGTATAAAGACAGGTCCGGAAATAGCTGCGGCAGGAGTAATCCCTGGTTAACCTCAGAAGAGATGGCAGACATCTTAAATGCCTGGAAAGTTTTGTATGGGGGTGGCGGTGACGTTTCCAGAATTTCTCCGGTTGGTTCCTGTTGGAGTGGAAATCCATATTCGGTAAGTGACCTAAAAGGGATTGGTGGTTATACTTCTGTTTCGGATGTTTCCGTTGTTTACAATAACGGCGGTTTTACCCAAACGGTTAACATTACTTCCAATAAAGGGAGTGAATCAATCTCAGGGGAGGAATTTAAAAAAGCCTTTAATTTAAGAGCCCCTGGCTTTATTGGCATTAAAAGTACGCTTTTTAACATTGAAAAACTTTAAGCTTGGTTATTTTGACCGGTAAGGTTATAATTGGCCTAGGAAATATGCCTGATATATTTATATCCGAAGAAGAGCAAAAAGAAACTCCAGAAGTAGAACCCTTTGTCCCGGAAGCCATTCCCGAAAAACCCCAATATAA
>DIAR01000027.1:2054-3058 GCA_002415845.1 Candidatus Woesebacteria bacterium UBA5073 | reverse complement strand
AATCGTCTTATCTTTTCTTCTTTGGCCGTAGTTTTCATTTTAGGAATTCCTGTTCTGACTTCGGTCGTTGGTGTTCCTTTAATTAAAGCTGATGAAAGGATACTTAACATCGTCAATTACGGAGAAAAATCGGACAAGAACCCTGTTTATTCGCTCCAGCAATCCCTGAAGTTTCCCAAGGAAGAATACAACTACCGTTTTGCACCGTCCGATGCGATGGAAGCCGTTTGGTTTAATGCTCTTTATACCATTCCCCAGGTCAGGGATTATTACGGACAGGGTATTTTGTACCCCGATTGGCGTTATTGGTTTGAACAGGCCGTTTGGGATGAAACCAAGTTTTCGATTGATGAAGCCAGGGCCGCTTTTGACTGGTTTGCCGTTAAATGGTTTACGACCTATGAATCCAATCCCGGGATGGCGGTCTTGGAAATTAAGGGGGATAACGAAGAATCCCGTCGTTCGGGAGCCATAACGGTTGAGGAAGTGCTGGCCTCAAGTCAAATCCGCTACTTCCATGAACCCGGCTTTAATTTTGTTGGCTACGGCCGTATTTTTTATGACGGTTTGCAGGAAGAATTCGAGATAGAAAAACCCAGTCCCATTCTTTCGGCCGTTAATACGCCGACAACCTTGTTTATCGGCAAGAAAGAAAACTATAATCTTCTTTTTTCCAACCTGACTTTCGGTAACTATTCCAGTCAGAAATTAATCCCTCTTAGGGGTAAAGAATATGTGGATGCTTATTCTTTGGCAGAATTAACTAAATTTCCGTCGATATATCTTTACGGTTTTAAATATAAAAATTTTACCAAAGCCGATAAGTTGATCAGTGATTATATGGAGAATGGCGGAACGATATTTTGGGAGAGTATCGGTTCACCTGAGGCCTTAAAGAGTGATAAGAAAACAGCCATTTTTAAAGTTTTTCCTTTTACCGGTGTTAAGGAAACCGAAGTTGGGGGAGGAGATTGGAAGATAACGGTTAATGAACCGGATGCTTT
>DIAR01000027.1:0-1721 GCA_002415845.1 Candidatus Woesebacteria bacterium UBA5073 | reverse complement strand
ACGGCCGATAAAACGCAAATTAGATCCGGAGCCAAAGTTCTTTTTTCCTCCGGCGACTATCCCTTAATGGTGGCGGTGCGATATGGGAAAGGCAAACTTATCTGGACCGGTTTTAACTACCTTTATCATATTAACGCCAATAAGAACATGGAAGAGGTGAAACTTCTATACCGCCTTTATGATTCGGTTGGAAGTAGCGATGTTAAAAAACCGATTTATGTTGGTAAGTTTGTCAATCCCGAGAAAAGAGAAGTGGCCATTAAGGATAAAGCTTCCGGGGTTTTATTTAAGGAAAGTTATTATCCCAATTGGAAAGCCTATTGGTTAAGTACCAAAGGGGAGAAGGTTAACTTACCGATTATCTTGGCCGGACCGGGTATGTCTTATGTCTCCTTGGGGGAGGAAATTACCTTTCCCGGTAAAGTTGTTTTTGAATACCATTTTTCTTTAGCCGAAAAACTTGGCGTCTTTTTGTCGGTTTTTAGTATCGTGGTGTTAATCTTTTATCTGGTTAAGCCGGAAATGTTGTCTAAAATAGGAACAACTTATAATAATAAGAAAGGTCTACATACCAAAAAAACCTTTAACTGGTTAAATGACGAAGAAAATTAAATTTTTACTTGATGGGCTGATTTTAATTGCCTTTGTTCTTTTGGTCTGTTATGTTGCCAACCGCTCCGGCTTCACCGTTTTTAACGGGGACGGTTATTCCCATGCGACCAAGATGAAGTTTGTCAGCGACTTCTGGCCGAATATTAACTGGGTTTATTTCTGGGGCAACGGCATTCCCGTTTTTATGTGGTATGGCTTCATGCCGATGCTGCCGATGGTTCTTTTCTATAAAATATTTAATTCGGCGGCTCTCTCCATTAATGCGATGAACATTCTAACTTTTGTGATGATTGCCGGAGGTATTTACGGCATTGTCTATGAGGTCACCAAGAGCCGTTTGGCCGCTCTCTTGGCCGCTTTTATGTGTATCCCATCACCGGGCTTGTGGTATCGGATTTTAGTCGGAACTTCGACCCGAACTTTCGGTGATGGTTTTACCATTTTAACTCTGTGGATGTTGATTCGATTCTTTAGACAGGAAAAGGAAAAGGTGGCTTCGCGTATGACCTGGTTTGGCCTGGCTTTAGCGGCCGGAATGGCTTTTCAGGCTCACTTTTTTACCGTTTTAATTACCGGTCTTTTTGTCGGGATGGTCGTTTTATTTGTGGCCGACAGTTGGGGGGAGCGGATTAAGGTTTTATTCATTACTTTCCTGCCGGCCTTTCTTCTGGCAGCCTACTTCTTGCTGCCTTATTTACTAACCGGGGATTTAACCAAAGCTTCTTCCCAATCGGGTTTTTATACGGCCGATCCGATTAACCTGAAGCTTCTTTTTTATTCCCCTCCTGGAGTAAAAATTGTCGGTGGCGGTTTCTTGCCTTTTTATATTCCCATGATGTTTCTTTTAACCGTTCTGACTTTTAAGAAGGAAAAATTCTGGCAAACACTCTTTGTCAAAAAGGTTTTTCTGGCTTATTTGGCCCTATTTGTCTTTTTTATGCTCTATGGTACGGCTATTTTCTTCGGTCTTCCGGGAACCTGGTACAATATCGGTTTTGTGCCTGATGAGGTTTTTGAATTTCTCTCCTTTATTGTTCCGGTCATTATTGCGATTGGCTTGTGGATTGTAGCCGAAGGTAAGTTTTTCCGGATTGTTGTTTTGGAAAGCC
>DIAR01000020.1:642-8807 GCA_002415845.1 Candidatus Woesebacteria bacterium UBA5073 | reverse complement strand
TTGGGGGAGGCGATACGGCGATGGAGGAAGCATCGGTTTTGACCAAATATGCCAAGGAAGTAATTGTTATCCATAGAAGAGATACTTTCAGGGCAACGGAGGCAATGCAGCAAAAGATTCTAGGTAACCCAAAGATTAAAGTTCTCTGGAACACGGAAGTTACGGAAGTAGTGGGAGAAGGCAAAGTCGAAAAATTAAAACTCAAAAACAATAAAACCAACGAAAATACCGAACTGACGGTTAACGGCGTGTTTGTCGCCATTGGCCATAAACCCGACAGCGATGTTTTTAAAGGAAAAGTGGAGATGGATGAAAAAGGTTTTATCAAAAAGTTTTTTGTTAAATATCATTCAGCCACGAGTATCCAGGGTGTTTTTGTGGCCGGTGATGTGACCGATTCTTTATATAAACAGGCCATTACTTCAGCCGGGATGGGTTGTACGGCCGGGATGGATGCGGTGCGCTTCTTGGAAGAAAACAACGGTTGACAAATAATTCTTTTTCGGCAACAATGGTTCTTCATGTCAGACGAAAAAGTAAACAAAACTTCACTTTTTGAGAAAATTACTCCCTTTTTAATCATGCTCGTTGTTATCTTGGCCTTTGGTGTTGGCGTTTTGTGGCAAAAAGTAGCCAATTTGGAAAAAGGGGGAACAGCTAAAACAGCCACCACCGATACCGGAACACAAGCTCAGCCGACGATTGATATTAGCCAGATTAAAGGTCTTTTTGGAAAAGATCTGATTAAGTTCGGTGATGAGAAAAGAAAACTTCTGATTGTTGAAGTATCGGATCCGTCATGTCCTTATTGTCATGTAGCAGGGGGTAAAGACGGGGAGTTGAATAAACAAATCGGTGACCGGTTCACCTTAGTAGCCGACGGCGGAACCTATCTGGCTCCTGTTCCTGAATTCAAGAAATTAATTGACGCCAAGAAAGCCTCTTTTGTCTATATCTATCAAAACGGACACGGTAACGGTGAATTAGCCATGAAAGCCCTTTATTGTGCCTTTGAGAAAGACAAATTCTGGGAAGTCCACGATCTTTTGTACACCAACAAAGGCTACAACCTCATCAACAACGAAGTTAAGAACGACGTAACCCAAGCCGGAAAGCTAGCAGATTTCTTAAAAGGAGCAATTAACGCCTCCGACATGAAGACTTGTTTGGAAAGCGGCCGATATGACAAAAGATTAACTTCCGACGAAGCTTTGGCCACGAGCTTGGGTATTTCCGGTACTCCCGGCTTTTACCTAAATGCTACCAATTTTGCCGGAGCCTACAGCTACACCGATATGAAGACGGTCGTTGACGCCGCTCTTTAGTCAAGACTCTCCAGAATTTTATAAGCGGCAATTGCCGCACAACCCCAGACATTGAAGGATTTATTGACGCCGTACATCGGAAACTCGATGATTAAATCGGCTTCAGCCAAGACCGCCTTATCCATACCGGTAGATTCGGAACCGACAACAATCGCACAGGGAAAAGAGGGCTTAATGTCCTTATAAGAAACTGATTTGGCGTCCTGTTCGACACAGATTATCTGAATGCCTTTCTTTTTCAGTTCTTTGATGGTTTCCAGAGTATTCTCTTTTTTCTCCCAGGGGACCCACTCTTCGGTTCCAACCGCCGCTTTATGAATTTTGGATGAAGGCGGGTATTCCATGTCGCCACACAAAAACATTTTCTCGGCAGCTATGGCATCACCTAACCTAAAGAGGGAACCGATGTTATAAGTATCAATGATGTTATCCAGTACCAGATAAATAGGATTCCTTTTTATTTCTTTGAGTTCTTCTTCTTTGGGCGGGGTTTTTCTTAACTGTCTGGCGTTTAACTTAACCATTCGGTAAATTTTCTTTTAAGGCGTCAATCATGATGGTCGTCATCTTGGTTAAATCAATCTCGTGTTTCCAACCCCAGTCGGTTCTGGCTTTGGAATCATCCAAGGATTTAGGCCAGGAGTCGGCGATGGTTTGGCGGTAATCGGGTTTGTAGGTGACATCAACCTTAAGGTGTTTGTTCACTTCTGTAGCCAACTCTTCGGCTGAGAAAGAAACGGCTGCCAGATTGTAGCTAAGACCAAGAGCCACTTTTTCTTTGGGGGCTTCCATGATTTCAATCGTTCCACGGATAGCATCATCGATATACATCATGGGGATGGTTGTTTTTTCATTGACAAAACATTCGTATTTACCGCTCTTTAAGCCTTCATAAAAGATGGCGACAGCATAATCGGATGTTCCACCACCCGGGGGAGTTTTCCAGGAAATAACTCCGGGGTATCTAACAGACCTAACATCAACGCCGTATTTAAGGAAATAATAATGACAGAGGTTTTCACCGGCCACTTTGGAGACGCCATACATCGTTGTTGGCTGCATGATGGTGTCCTGGGGCGTTTGGTCCTTCGGAGTGGTGGGTCCAAAGGCGGCGATGGTTGAGGGCCAGAAAACCTGCAGTTTATGCTTAACCGCCAAATCCAGAACGTTTTTTAAGCCTTCCATATTAATTTTCCAGGTTAAAGACGGGTCTTTCTCGCCTTTGGCTGAAAGGATGGAAACCAAATGAAAAACAGTATCGATGTGGTATTTGGTAATGACGGCTTCCAAAGCAACCATATCGGTTATTTCGGCTGTTTCAACCACACCTTTAAAGGATGGGGGAATATTACTATGACCAAGAGCTATAACGTTATCAGCGCCGTATTTGGCCTGAAGGGCGGGGGTTAATTCACTTCCAATTTGACCGAAAGCACCGGTCACTAAAATTTTCTGCATATGGATATTTTAACACCAAAGAAGAGATTAAAAAGATTGAAATATAACATCTTCAGGATATAATAGCCCCATGACTACGGTTTACATTATCCGTCACGGCAAAGTTGTTTTTCCCAGGGACAGTGAAGGACAGGGGCTGATGTATCCACCCGAAACCAGGCTTAGCGAAGAAGGCCTCAAGGGGATAGAAAAACTGGCAGCCCACTTAAAAGAGAAAGGTATTAAGTTTGATTGTATTGAGACGAGCCCTTTTGTCAGGGCAGAACAAACAGCCGCCATTCTGGCCAGGGTTTTGGGAACCGAAGAAATGGTTCTTAATTCAGCTTTTCAGGATCCGCATGTTCCAGGCTGGATTGGCAAACCCATTGCCGAACAACAGGAATTAATGGCTAAAGGAGAGGATTTATACATGCACAAACGCTCCGAAGACCAGGAGACATATGTCCAGGTAATTAAAAGGGCAGATGAGGGCTTCAGGAATTTAGTGAAGAGGAACGAAGGCAGAACCGTGGCTTTGGTTAGTCATGGCGACATTATCAGGCTCATCCTTTATCGTCTGGAAAACCCCGAGGGGGAAGTTCCCAATATGAGTGTTTTAAATGACAAAGAATACCTGCAAAGAGGTGAAGCTTTAAGACTCCGGTTTGACGAGCGTTTAAGGATGATCGAAAAGAAAAGAATTCCAGAAGAAGAAGGTGTCAGGGGAGAAAGAGAAACCCTTTAGGCAGTTAATATACCCCATAAGTTGAGGTTTACCCACAGTCGTAGTAAAATGCCGCTCTAACCAAAAAAAGGGTTGTATTGGAAGATCTAAATCATATTCATAAATTCCGAAAAAAGAAGGAGGAAGAAATGACCGATCTAGCCAAAGTACTTGAACAAATTGAAAAAGGGGAAAAGGTTGTCGCTATAGAGGCCGATCTTGGGTATGCAAAGCTTGAAGGCGTAAATCTTCAGGGTGCAAATTTTCAGGGTGCAGGTTTTGGGTATGCAAATCTTGAAGGTGCAAACCTTCGAGGTGCAAATCTTCAGGGTGCCAACCTGGAGCGTGCAAAATTTAACTTTGCTAATCTGCTGGGTGCAAACCTTCAGGGTGCAAATCTTAATAGTGCAAACTTTATCGGTGCAATTCTCCGAGGAGCAAACCTACGGGATGCAAGTTTAAGGAGGACCGTTCTCGTTGATGCATACCTTAGGGGTGCAAACCTTCAGGGTGCAGATCTTAAGGACGCAAATCTTAATAATGCAAATCTGATAGACGCATTTCTTAAGAATGCATATCTTCAAGATGCGGATCTTGAGAATACAATTCTTAGGGGCGCAAACCTGCGGGGTGCCGTCCTTGAGAACACGGATCTCAGATGTGCCAACCTTCAGGGTGCAAACTTGCGTAGTGCGAATCTTTGTGAAACAGACCTTCGAGACGCAAACCTTGTTAATGCGATAGGCATCGTAGCTTTTCCCAGTATTGGCTCGAGGAAAGATACGCTCTATGTTGTTCTGGACGGAAACGCCTTCATGTTTAAAACAGGTTGTTTCTGGGGAACACGGAAAGAATTCCTTGAAGCTGTGATGGCAACGCATGGCGATAATGGCGGCAATGAGCACTACAGAAATTACCGGGATGCGGTAAAGAAAGTCGGAGCCATGTTCCGCCGGTAACCAAAAAGCCCTTTTCCAACAAACCTTGCACCCTCTTCGGGTATTTAAAAACCAAAAGAGAGTGCAAGGTAATTTTTCACTCATCTTCAGGCAATTTAGCTTCAGTTTAGGTTATAGGGCAATCTTATGTTATAATAGCTTTCAGCTTAAGATTGTTTGCATAAAACAGTAACGTTTGATAGAAAGATAGAAACTTCGAAAGATATAATCTTTTATCCGTCTTAAGCACAAGAAGAAGGTGATTATAAATGGCTAAAAGATTATTTGTAGGAGGTTTACCCTTCAGCTCGAATGAAGACGAATTAAAGACTTTATTTGCACAAGCAGGAGAAGTTGTTTCCGTGGCTATAATCATGGACAAGTTCACCGGGCAGTCAAAAGGTTTTGGTTTTGTCGAAATGACGACCGAAGAGGAAGCCAAGAAAGCAATTGAAACTTTGAATGGAACTGATTTGGGAGGAAGAAAATTAATCGTTGCCGAAGCAAGACCTATGGAAGAAAGAAAACCGGGTGGTTTTGGAGGAGGTAACAGGGGTGGAGGATATAACGACAGGGGAAATGACAGAGGATATAACAGGGGTGGAGGACACTATTAAGGTTTTTTAAAAAAAATTATGACTGATGTTTCTTTAGGAAATGTTTGTCCGCGCTGTGGAAAGGACAGAGTTGTGTCCAAGGTCTACCGGGAAAAGGTAGAAGGAGGATATGTCAATTACAAGACAACAACCTGTTCTGACCCTGCGTGTCAGAAGATGGTCGACAAGAAGTTAAACGATGAAGCGTACAAAAGAGGCATGATCTTAAAAGAACAGATGCAGAGAGAAGAGGAAAGACAGAAGAACTCCGGCAGAAAGAAAAAAGTAGACCTCAAGTAACTTGATGGGTGTCTGGGACCACGTTAGAACCTTTTATTCAGGCAGTAAAGTTTTCTATCGCAATGTTTTTACGTATCAATAACATTTTAGGGAAACAGGGTGTAAAATGAGGCCATGAAAAGCATGGTTGCTGTTAATGTAGAAATTTCTGGGGTTTATTATTTCAAATAATTGTTTAACTGAGTTGCAATTATTTCTTTATCAAAAAAGCCTTTGTTTTCAATTCTCAAAAGAGGTATCTGTGCATCGCTAAGAATTTGTTCAACTTCAGCATCCCTGTTTTTCCTAACATTAGATTCATGGGTTTTATCATCGAGTTCAATTGCTAGAAGTGGTTTTATATAATTTATGTCGCATATAACAAA
Source organism: Candidatus Woesebacteria bacterium UBA5073 (assembly GCA_002415845.1). Taxonomy (GTDB): domain Bacteria; phylum Patescibacteriota; class Microgenomatia; order UBA8517; family UBA8517; genus UBA5073. Next base: position 3,122 of record DIAR01000020.1, on the reverse strand, counting down.
ATCAACTGATTTTTCGTCAATATGTCTAAAGGCAGACACCCAGTTTTGCCCGACAATTTTATGGTCAAGTATTGTTGCTAAATGGATTTGAGGAAATACGTGATATTTATTGCCAACTAAAGCAACTAAAATATCAAACAATTCATGTTCTGGTGCACTTATTAGGAAATTCTTTTTTTTGTAAATATATTTAAATCTAGGTCTGTTGGGTTTAAATAAGAATAGCTTCAAAAGAAGCGTAATACCTACAATTACTATTGACCAGACAAAAAGCGTGTTCATGGCTGCGGGGCTTGGATTCGAACCAAGATACCAGCCTCCAAAGGGCTGTGTCCTGCCATTAGACGATCCCGCATTGAATAGCTGTATTTTATCAGATATTTCCTTTCTTGACTAAAAGCTTCATGTTATCTATTCTCGCTATTGTATGGGTCAACAATTAACTTTCATTTTTATTAATGGCCGACCCTGTGCTGGTAAGGACACACAGGCTGATTTGATTGTTGAAGCTTTGGGTTCTTCGGCTGTTAAAATCTCGACCGGTGAGATCTTCAGGGGAGCTAAAGCCAATAAAGGGGAATACGCCAAATACCATGACGCTTTGGAGTTTTGTGTTTCTCATGTTGATTCAGGAGGACTTATTCCCGACAAAGACATTGTATCAATTGTTGAAAAAGTGATTAGGGATAAAGTTGAAGGGGGGATAACCACCCTTGTCTTTACCGGTTTTCCCAGGACGATAGGGCAGCTTACGGAAATTGACCGCCTTTTTGAAAGTGACATTAAACACTTCCTTTCTTTCGAAGTCTCCGAAGAAACTGCCAAATCAAGAGCCGAACTAAGAATAGACAGTGATCTTAAAAAGGGTGATGTTCCCAGACCTGAGGATGTGGGAGACAGATTTATAACGAGGCAAGTTGAATATTCCACCAAAACTCTACCAATGCTTAAAAAACTGGAAAAAGAAGGCAGACTGACACACATCGACGGGGAACCCGAAGCTGAAGCCGTTTTTTTAGAAACCTCTAAATGTATTCGTCGGGAAAGAGGTTTTTAATTTATTTAGCCAATTCCCCCCGAATTAAGATAAGCACCGCTCTGGGCAAAGCGACTTTTTAATGTTTCCGCATCCTTTACGATTGTCTTCTGGGTTCTTGTACCGGCTTCGGAATGAACAGTAGAAACATGCCCCGATGTGGGATAGGGATAATTTAACGGACACGTTCTACATTCACGACAAATACATTCCCGGTTAATACACAGATTGATTTTCTCAGTCATTTATTCATCACCCCCTTTAGGGATAAAAAAAAAGGCCCTGGAGGGCCCTTGGAATTTTCTTTTGAATACCGAAATCGGTACCATGTTGTTTGTTGTGGAAGAATTATATCCAAACCTTGGGGAAATGTCAAGACTATGGGTATACTGGTGAGCCCAGAAGGATTCGAACCTTCAACTTACTCCTTAAAAGGGAGTCACTCTACCATTGAGTTATGGGCCCTGAAAACTAACCGGTGACCCCACTGGGATTCGAACCCAGGTTACAAGGCTGAAAACCTCGTGTCCTAGTCCACTAGACGATGGGGCCTAACAGGCCGTATTTTATCATCCCAGGGACTTTATTTCCAGGGATCGGGGAAAAAGGGGTTGACCGACCCTTAAGTTCTGATATAATAACCTCTGCACATGAGAAAAGACTAGTACCAGATGCGCCGAAAGGCAGAAGTGCAACCGCCATCTGGGCGGTTTTTTAGTCTTAAAAGGTACTCTTAGGTTCGAGGTTAACTTCCCCCTTTAAGAGGGTAACAACTTCAGCAGTTTAAAAGCGTTAGGCATCAAGTTACAAATAAAGAAAATCTGTTCATTTTGTTTTAAAGTTAGTGTTTTCTGCCTATTTGTCGCTTGTTTCCTGATACTTTTTGACCTTTGATCTTTGACATTCAAAATATGACTGGAAATGAAATAAAGACGTTTGATACTTTTTTAAAAGTATTAAGCCGTCTTTCCATTTGAGGATTTGATCCTGGTCCAGGATGAACGCTGGCGGCGTGCTTTAAGCATGCAAGTAGAGCGGGTCTCGCAAGAGACAAGCTGCGAACGGCTGAGTACAAGATAGGAATCTACCCTTTGGCGGGGAATACCCATCCGAAAGGATGGCTAATACCGCATAAGACCTCCGGGTGAAAGCGCTTAACTGCGCACCGAAGGATGAGCCTATCTCCCATCAGCTTGTTGGTAGGGTAATGGCCTACCAAGGCTACGACGGGTAGGGGGTGTGAGAGCATGACCCCCCAGAATGGGACTGAGACACGGCCCATACACCTACGGGTGGCAGCAACTGGGAATCGTGCGCAATGGACGAAAGTCTGACGCCGCGACGCCGCGTGTGGGATGAAGGCCTTCGGGTTGTAAACCACTTTTGCCAAGCAGTAATTCGCTTGGAGAATAAGCACCTGCTAACTCTGTGCCAGCAGCCGCGG
>DIAR01000020.1:0-408 GCA_002415845.1 Candidatus Woesebacteria bacterium UBA5073 | reverse complement strand
GCTAACTCTGTGCCAGCAGCCGCGGTAATACAGAGGGTGCAAGCGTTATCCGGATTTATTGGGCGTAAAGCGTTTCGTAGGCGTCTTAAAAAGTTACACTTTAAAGACTACGGCTCAACCGTGGAGTGGGGTGTAATACTATTAGGATTGAAACATCTCGGGGTTTACCGGAACTGTTGGTGTAGGAGTGAAATCCGTTGATATCAACAGGAACACCAAGGGCGAAGGCGGGTAACTAGGGATTGTTTGACGCTGAGGAACGACAGCTAGGGGAGCGAAAGGGATTAGAGACCCCTGTAGTCCTAGCCGTAAACTCTGCTCGCTAGGGGTGTGCCATATGGTACGCTCCGTAAGCTAACGCGTGAAGCGAGCCGCCTGGGGAGTACGAACGCAAGTTTAAAACTCAAA
>DIAR01000004.1 GCA_002415845.1 Candidatus Woesebacteria bacterium UBA5073 | reverse complement strand
GATCAAATTAGTAAGCATAATTTAACCTTAATTTCCCAAATTGAATATCCCAATAAAAACATCGCCTATCGAATTGTTAAGACCAACCCCAAATGTGAAGTAGTTATTTTGTTCCAGAAAACAAATAGAAAGCCGGCTCTCCAGAAGGATAGGCAATTGCCTTAATCAGTTTTAAATCAGGCGGGGTTCTTCCCGGTTCCATAATTAAATTGGCTCCAATTTCTTTGGCAACCGCCAGATATAGAGTTTTGGAATCGATTATCTTTCCTAAATCATAAATACTCCCCGCTTGGGAAAAATAATATTTATCGATGTATGATATCTCACCAAACCCATTTAAATTTACCTTTTTAAAAGGATAGCCCTGATGCCACATTTGTGGTGGATATTCATACCAGCCGGCAAAGAAAATCCAAACCGGTTCCCCGGCCATGGAAATAATTACCTTATCGTAATCTTTATCTATCTCCTTAATCGTTTTTATTGACTCCTTATACCCCGCATGCCACCATCTTTCCGAATTCCAGGGATAATGGACCCAATATTCATGTTGAAATGAAAAAACGGAGATAAAAAGAAGGATTGCATAAAGGCCCAAGACAATTATTCTTCCTTTATTCCTAAGTCTTTCATACAACCCTAAAAGCCCATAGGTAATTAAGAAAATTAAAGGCGGAAGAATAAGAATCAGACGAGTTGCATGCCAGCCACCTTCCCTGGTAATTGACGAAGGGATAACTCCAGCCAAAAGCCAAAAACCAATTAACGATTTTATTTTCTTGTCCGTCTTTGAAGTAAAGAAAAAAATAATTCCCAAAAGAAGAGGGATAAATTCAATTCTGTATAATTCTCCGATTCCGATCGAATGCCTTAAATTCAAATCCCCTTTCACAAAAAGAAAGTTGGTTGAAAAAGCCTGCAGGTAATTTTTGATAACCGTCGAACCCCAGAAGGTGTATTTATTGTGTACCACCCGATCAAGCAATGTCGGTGTTAGTCCTGTACCCGTCTCCCCCCTCATTCTGGCGTCATTTTGTCTTGAGACTCCAACTTCTGCTTCAGTAGTTGGATCTGTAAAAACACTAATATAGCCGAACCTTTCCGCTCCTCCACCAAAAAGAGTACTGGCGGCAATTGGCCCTCCAACCAACAACGTTGCCGCTAAGGCTATAAAGAGGTATTTCTTTCCCAAAGAGAGTATTTCTTTTCGCCAAACAACAACCAGAAAGAGCATTAAAAGAGGCGTAAATAGTTTGGCAGTACTATAGATATAGGGTGTAAGACAAAAGGAAACAACCGACAACCAAAGATATTTTCCCCCCTTAAGGGATTTGAAAAAGAAATAAAGACCAAGAAGAAGAAAGAAAAGAAGCTCTGTAACCTCAAACCCGGCCCGGCTATATTGAATATGCCAGGGGGAGATTGATAAGAGAAACGCCCCTAACAAAGCCAATTCTTCCTTATCGGTTATCTGTTTTATTAAGAGATAGAAAACAAAAATGCCAAGAATGCCAAAAATAGCAGCCGGCAGTCTTACTCCCCATGCACTTATTCCAAATATAGCTACGGTTGGTACGGCTGAATATAAATAGAGTGGCGTTCGCCATTCGGCCAATGATTGAAAATGAAGGGGCATAAAGTTCCCCGAATAATCCTTTCCCGTTTTCAGAATCGAGTAGGCCTGATACCCAAGATCAAGTTCGTCACCAAATAAAGAAACCGGCACTTTATTTAGGCTCACTAAACGCAAAAGTGTTGCCAAAACCAGAATGAAGGACAGAATAATCAGTTTAAGATTTAATTTCATGTCACAAAAAACCATTTACCATAATCCAAAAATATTATTTCTTTAATTGACAAAAATACCAGAAACGCAAAAACTAACAACATAAAAACCCTTCTAACCCAAAAGCTTTGCTTCTCTTTAAGTATAAAGCCTGACAACCAAGTCGCCAAGGAAATGAGGATAAAAACTTTAAATAAACCAACATAATCTTGAAACCCGACCTGTCCAATCATCCGATGTACTGCTGTCCCGAAAGGTAAAAGGGCTAAAGCAACAACGGCCGGAATATTTTCTTTTTTATACATTTCAATAAGAAATATTCCCAAAGAAAGGGAAAGAAAAGGAAAAAAGGGATAGCGGTACCATCCATATGGTTCACCACCTAAAAACAGAAAAACAAAAAAATAAGAGAAGAGAGGAATTGAAATCATATCAAAACTTCTATCTTTCTTAATCTTCGTTACAGTCAAATAAATAAAAGCTATCCAGGATAAAAGAACCCAGCCGTCGGTTAAATTTTTTAAAGCCACCTTGGAACTAGTAAGAACAGAGTAAAAAACTTCCGATCCTGCACCATAGAAATATTTACTTTGGGCGATAATTACTTTTACAAAAGTTTGCCAATCAATAATTGCTCCATAGAGAGCGTATAAAAGAACCCCCATTAATCCAAAGAATAGTATCCAACGTATAGTTATTATTCTTTCCTTACCTTTAAGCCAAGAGAGGGTAATAATAAATAAAGATAAAATTATGGCAACCGCGGAAGTTTTAAAATAAAAACCCAGCACCGATAAGGTTAGGGCATAAAAGAGATACTTTCTTCTTTTCTTTTTAAGGTAAAGGTCCATCAAAATAACCGCTCCCAAAAAAAGAGGAATATATCCATTTTCGCTTAAGGCCAGTCTCGAGGAAATCATAAATGTCGGAACAATGGAATAGATAAGCGCAGACATCAAACCAACCACGGGTGAATATAGTCGCATTCCAAGAATAAATATCAAAATTGTGGTGATAATTGAAATCTTAAGAACTGGTCTTCTTATTATGCCAACTCCCGTCTGAACATAATCCCTTGCTCCTTTGAGATACGAATAGCCGCCGATTATCAAATTGAATAAAGGTGGCTGATCAAATCGTGGTTTAACTAAGGTAAAAGGTTTTTTATTTTCATCCGAAGCGTAAATGTCGTCAACGTTGATTTTTGCCCCTTTCACTTGCGTATAAACATTATCAATTAGGGTCCAGCTTTCCGGTACACCCGTTTTAATAAAGCTTAAACCTGCCCAGGCAAAACCATATTCATCGGCTGTTTCCCCCGGATGTGGAACAGTAGCATAGTGCACCTCTCTTAACTGATTGCCAAGAAACAATATTCCTAGAAGCAGAATCGGAATAATGATTTTTATTTTCTTAAAATATTTCTCCATTTTTGTCCTGACCAAAGGATAAAATTAATTAGGTAGTGTTTAAAAAGTCCGTGGTAAATTTTACTTGAAGGAATCAGTCTTTTCCATTGTTCATTTTTTTCTGCCAATTTCGAAAAAGATACCCCGTGATAATGAACTACCTCAGCTTCCGGAAAATAATAAACTTTTAATCCAATCCTATGAACTCTCCGACAATAATCAATATCTTCAAAATAAGCCCAATATCTTTCATCAAGCCTTTCTTCTTTTTCCAAAGCCTTAGGGGTAATTAAAAAAGCGGCTCCAACCAGTGAATCAACTTCTGAAGGATTGTTCCCATCAGGAACATATTTATCATATAGTCCTTTTTTCCCAAACCAATACTGCAAAATTGCATTTTTAACAGTTGGAAAACGAAAACAGGAAGCCTGAACTGAGCCGTCGTGGTTTAGTAATTTTGGACCAATCACACCTGCATCTTCATGACTCCTCGCAAATTCAATTAACTTTTCAAGTGAATTGGGTTTTAAATAAGTGTCCGAATTTAAAAGAAAAATATATTTTCCTTGAGATTTTTTGATCCCCTGATTATTGGCCTTCACATACCCCAAGTTTTCTTCATTTCTTATAAGAACCAATCTTTTGTTTTTTTCTCTTAATTTATTTAAAGCTTCCCATGAACCGTCACTGGAACCATTATCAATAACAATTACTTCATAATTTAAACCTTCTCCTTCTTTCTCAATCGATTCAAGACACTTAAGGGTAAGTTCCCTTGTATTAAAGTTGGCAATAATAATCGACAGCTTAGTCATAATTATTTGAACCTGGAAAAAATTATTTCATCCGAGACTTTTGATTCTTTTCTTTCCTGTCTTCTTTTACCCAAAATGGTTTTTAATTTAAACAAAGCCATCACCACTATCCTTATATATCCGGGGTGTTTCAAAAGTCTCAAAAACAAGCCCCCGACGTGTTTTCTGATCATATTTTGGCTAGTAATATTTTTCCAAAGGAAAAAGAGTTCGTTTCTTTCCTGAATCTTTTGCACATAGCTCTTTTTCAAAGTTCCGATCGTCGATTCATGTTTGTGGGTTACCATGGCTTTCGGCTCCCAAAGAAGCATTAAGCCTCTTTTGGCGGCTCTGTAACAAAGATCAATATCTTCCCAATAAAAAGGCGTAAATAATTTTTCGTCCATTCCCCCAAGAGCTATCCATTGAGAACGTCTGAACACTCCGCTTCCCCCACTTACCCAAAAACTGATGTGGGCATCCTCGGTTTCTTTGCCCGGTTCATGGGCAAGATAGCCGTTTCTGAAAGCAGCTTTTGCCCAAGAATAATCCTTTTCATGTAGAGAAACACCAAAAAGTTTAGAATCGGTAAAGTGGCCAATAGTCGAAACCAAAAAATCTTCCTCCGGCAAAATATCATTATTGAGAAGCACCACTAAATCACCTTTGGCCATTCTCACTCCCATATTAACGGTGGCTGAAAAACCACGGTTAATTTTATGCTTGATGATTTTTACCCAAGGGAAACTATTTTTTAAAAGATCAACGCTTTTATCTTTTGACCCGTCATCAACCACAACAACTTCATAAATCTGATTCTCGGTATTTTCTTTAGCCTTTAAAATATACGGTAAATTCTTCCTCAATAGCTCTTCCCCATTTAGGTTGGGGATGATAATCGAAATTTTTAAATCTTTTGTTTCCATATTATCTATTTATCTTTTCCCTTTCCTGAACCTCAATTTCCCCCCAAAACTGGGTATCTTTAAGTTTGGAATAGTAGTTTTCTTCATCTAATGTTTCCTGCCTGTACTGAAGAGGAATGCCCGCCATTGGTTCAATTATCAAAAAGTATTTCCCGACCTTCCCCTCGTCTTTTGATAAAGCATCAATTTGTCCAATCTGATCTTTCCCATGCCATACAGGAAGATAGCCATACTTTGGCAGACCATACCATTTATATAAATATGACCAGACGATATTGATCCACAAGGGCGAGGTTACAGAATTAACGCTGAAGGCTTTTCCTCCACCCTTCTCATATGTGTAATCAATGACCGCCAGTTGTTTTTTGAGGATTAAATCTTTTTGAATAGCAAAGATAACCGAACCTTTGGAATTTTGTTTTAAATTCATAGTGATACTTCCGAACAAAAGAATGATAAAGATAACCACAGCCAATACCTTTTTGTTATCGGTAAAAAGTTTATATATAACAATTCCCAAAAGGAGTGAAACGGCAGGACCAATACCTACCAGTAAAAACGGAGTGCTCGTTCCCCCAAGTGAAACAACACTTAAATGGCTGAAAAGCCAAAGGGTAAGAAATATCGGCCAACTTTCTTTTTTGCCGTATTTAACCAAAGAATAGATAACTAAAACAAAGACCAATCCGGCTCCATAACCAACATTGCCCGGATAGCTATTTAAAGAAAATACTCTCCCCAATTGATTGAAGAAAAGAAGAATGATATCTCCAAAACCTTTGGCAGCAATAACCGTATCCCCTGTTTGGGTTAAGGAATATAAACCAGAAAAACTTCTAAAACCAAACTTAAATTCGGCCAGAATCATTGTCGAAATGGAAAATAGCAAGGAAATAACAAAAATAATTACACTCTTTTTATTTATTTGTTTTTTGTTAAGAAAAAGCCATATTCCCAACGGCACCAGTTGATACAAAAGGAAAACTTCAGCCTGAATACTTAAGCCCAAACCCAGCCCGGTTAATACTGCTCCCCACCATTTCTTTTCTTTCGTCCAAAGCCAGAGACCAAGATACATTAAAGGAACAGTCCAAACACCGATAGTTGGATTGGAAAGCCAAGTGGCATACTGGACCGACTCGAAAGAAACAGCAAATAAAACGGCAACAACAATTGCAGGCAGGGTCTTTTTACTTAAAAGAAAAGTCAGATAAAAAACGATAAAGACCGTGAGACTATTCAGGAAAGCAATCCAGTAGGCAGCAGCGATCGGGCTACCGTTTCCAATTAAATATGAAGGCGAAAGAAGATAATAATAAAAAACACCATGATAAAGTCCAGGGGTTGAGGCGGGTGGTCCAAGAATTTTCCAATCACCAGCCAAGATTTGCTGACTAACCAGGGCATCTCTTGCTTGATCATAGCCAAAAGTCAGTGAAGAATCCCTCAGAAACATGACCCTTAAGATAAAGGCAAAAACAAAAACGGCAAATAAAAATATCAATCCTTTTTTCATATCTTTCGTCCAAGTATAAACTGACTATTTCAGTTTTCCAAGAGCTTTAAGTACCAAAGCAAGTATCATTCCCAATATAATCGATAGGCTAATTTTTACCCCCAGATAAAAAGAGGCCGGATGGTAATCAAAAACTACCGTATGCGCCCCCTTTTCTACCACAACAGCCCTAAAAGCAAAATCGGCTCTGAAGATTTTTGTCTCTTTCCCGTCAACATAAGCCCTCCAACCCGGAAAATATGCATCAGATAAGAACAATACGCCAGCCTTATTTGTTTCAACATCAATAACAACTTGATTATCACCATAAGAAATAATCTTCACCTTAAAGGAATTTACCCCAAGGGTTTCCTTTTTAAGGCCTATCTCTTCTTCAAGGATTACTTTCTTGGCAAACGGATAATTTTTATCCAGAAGCAAAGCAAGATTTCTTTCGTTCTCTTTTTCGACATCCCAATCAAAAACCATAAAGGCCCGGGGAAGAACATTTTTACTTGTCAATACGGCTACGGACTTATCCTCAAACACCTTGATATATTTACCATCAAGATATTTTTCGGGCAGATTACCCTTAGGATCTGGTCCGCCAGATGTATTTATCTTATGAACAAGATAGTATTTTATATTTACCAAATCTAAAAGATGCGAGGTGTCATTATCAACTATTCCATACCTTCCAGTAGGATTGGTACCGACAATGCCACTATTTAGGGCTGCTAAAAACTGAGAAATTCTTAAAGGATGAATCGTTTCGTAACCTTCCAAAGAATCCAAATCATAGGGGGAACACATATTGACAGGGATAACTTTATTACCAGTTACCCTAAACGGCTTTTCCTGAGATATTAAAAAATCAAGAATGGGGGTTGTCGGGAAAATAAGATTTCTTGGTGAAAATGGTGTGAATTTCCATCCGAAACGCATCAACTCAAAAAACATTAAAAACAACAAAAGAGGCGGAATTATTTTAGACAGCCCTTTTCTCTTCAACAAAAGAATACAAAGAACAAAAGAAGAAAAGAACACAAAGAACGGTAAAACTAAATTTCTTAAACCAATATAATATCTCGGTATCCCTTGATAAAAGTCGGGCAGGGGTAAATTTTTTGTTGTCCAATAAAGATAAAAAGTAACAATACCAAACCCCGACAAAATAATAAAAGGGATAAAGAATGATTTAAACAAATCCTTTGTTTTTGCTTTTGATAACTCATCAAAACCAAAGCCCGCAAGAACAGTCATTGAAAAACAAAATAAAATGGTGGCTCGATGGGCGGATGCAGCTTGAAAGCCTAAGATGTTATGCTCCCACAAAAACAGCGAAACGGGAGTGGGAAAGGAAAGTATCAAAGAAAATATAGACAGAAAACCCAAAAAAAGAATTTCCTTCTTCCTTCTTATCCCTTTTAAAACCGCCAAAAAAGATAGCGTGATTGCAACAACCCCACAATAGGCAGTATTAGAGGTATAGTCCTGTGGACCCCAATAGTTTTTGGTAGCATGATTTCCAAAATAATCAGACGCCAAGAAAGTAATAACTTTTTTCCACGGTAAAAAGGCCCATTCAAATGGATGAGGTTCAAAATTTCTTTGTGAAAGTGCCCATAATTCTGACGTCGGTAATAATTGAAAAGCCGAAAGACCAAATCCCAAAAGAACAAACACTCCCAATTTTAAAGTTTTAACAAAAAAGTCGCGCTTTTTCTCAAATCTCGTTAACCACAAGCCGCCCATGGCTATCGCCGTGTAGAGTGATATTTGCGGATAGCCAGAGACGAGCTGAAGAACAAGACAGAGAGACAGTAAAGCACCGTCGACTAATTTTCCCGATCTTAAAAGCTTGTCTTCTAAAAGGATAATAAGCGGAAGAAAAGCTGCCGCCAAGGTATGTCCATTCCACTGGGAAAAAATCATATTGAAACCTGAAAAAGAAAAGGCCACTCCCCCAAAAACTGCCCCTATTTTTGACACTTTCCAATACCTTAGGAGAAGGTAGGTAAAACAGGCAGCTAAAATATGTTGAAGAATAATCTGTACACTCCATGCAGTTAACTTATCAAAAAGAAAATAAACGAAGTTTGTTGGTGAAAAGGGAGCAGCTTGAAGATTGGCAAAAAGCGGAGCACCGGTTAAAATTGTCTTATTCCACAGGGGAAGTTCACCTGATTTTAATAATTCAATTGCTTTAATTTGCTCCGGATAAATAAGCGAGACGACATCAGCAGTAATCGGATTTTTAACCGGAACGCCAACAGAATAACCCCATTTATAATCAAGCCAGGGATAATAAACACCGACAATAAAATCACCAGGAAGAGGGACTTCTTTTTTTATTACAACTTTCCAAAAAAAACAAAGTACAACACTAATAATTAATAAATAAGGCCAGACTTTAAATAATTTTTGAAAGTTCATCTTTAAAAATTGTATAGCCAAACTTTTCCGAATTTTGTCTTGTTTTTATTGATATTTTATTTATTAAACTTTTATTGGTTATCAATTTTGAGGTCATCTTCAATAATTTCTTAACACTATTCCACAAAAAACCATTAACATCATCTTTAATAACTTCTTTATGTCCTCCGGCATTATATACAACAGGAACAGCTTTGGCCGCCATAGCCTCAACCACCGCCATACCGAAATGTTCCATCTTTTCCGGTTCTTTCTCTTCATTTATACCATAGCCAACCGCCGACCAAAAGATTTTAGAAATACCATACAAACTAACAATCTCTTTATAGGGAACGTTTGTCAGAAATTCAATCGGATAACCTTGTGCCTTTTCCTTTAATTCTTCTAGATACTCTCCTGTTCCCACGTCACTCCCTCCAGCTAAAACCAATTTCCAATCGGTTAAACCATCTTTAACTAATTTTTTAAAAGCGTCGATTAAAACATCGTGTCGTTTAGCTTGTTTAAGTTGGGAAAACCTACCTACAAAAAGAATGATGTTTTCCTTTCTTTTTGGTTTGATCGTTTCAACCGAAACGGGAGGATATAAAACCATACTTTCCACACCAAACTCTTTATCAATTACTTTTTTGGTAAACTCCGAATTGCAGACAATTTTATTAACCCGAAAAAGTTTCATCTTATTAAGAAGGGTTTTGCCTTTAACATCATGGAAAGGCACCTGAAAATGAAGAATGTTTTTCCGAGATTTTAAGGCTGGAATACTACCGTCCGACACCCAAAAGCATAAGTCATACCCATCTCCCCGGTTAATATTGTCAACAAAATTTAAACCCGTAAGATTAAGACCAAACCGGCTCTCCAGTTTTTCCTTAATCGTTTTATCTTTCCATTCAACATCAACCGCATAACCTTTCTCCAATAAAACTTTGGCAAAGGACATCGTATAACGCTCCCCTCCGCCAAGAGTATCTAGATATGGATTAAAAATAGCTGCTCTCATTTTTTATTTTTATATTTTCTTTCGTTTGATTTATAACCGGTATCGGAAGACCAAACTAAAAATAACCTTTTTTTGAATCCTCCTTTTTTCTTAAAAGCATTTTTCCTTGAGACTAGTAATTCTGAACTTTTTATTTTGAGAGTTTTTTTAATTTCGTCCAAAACATCAAAAACATCGCCCATTTCATCAATAATTTCTTTTTTAGTTTTGGCTTTAACCAGGCCATCGGATTCTTCACCGACTTTTTTAATTAACTCCTTTAAGAAAGATTGATTGTTTAACTTTTTAACCAGATATTCCCCTCCGCTTTCTTCAATCCTTTCCGGAATCTTATCTCTTATTAATTTGTTATAGAAAATCTTTTTCATAAGATTACGCTTTTTTATTATTTATCTGCATCTCCCACAACTTGGCATATGTTATCATCCTGGAAATCATTTGGTAGTTGATTTCAATTACCCCAATCGGTCCGTCAAGAAAACCTAGTTTTACAATTCCCCGATACCAGAATTCCCTTCCTGCAACCGAGAAAAAGCGCCACCAGGTCATCTGCGGATGATGGGCATCAAATAAAAGTTTTGCTTCCACTTCCGACCAAACATTAGTTTTATCCATCATCTCGGTTAAGCTTCTGTGGGTGATATGGTATAGGTAGTTTTGCAGTTTCCCAACACTGCCTTTAATCTGCGGTTGTTCGTGCAGATCCCCTTCCCATTTAATAAAAGCTTCTTTTTTAATTAGTCTTAAAACATAATCCGGCCACCATCCTCCATACTTCATATCATGTCCCAAAAGATTATTTCTCCGAGGGATAGCATACGCATTATCCTTTGGTGCAGTTATTGTTCTTTCAATTTCCTCCTTTAGTGGTGGTGTTACCCTTTCATCCGCATCAACATATAAAAGCCAAGGATTGGAAGCTTTAGTAGCCCCTAAGTTGCGCCATTCGGAAAATGACCCTGTTTGGATTTCAAATACCTTAGCTCCTTTCTTCTCGGCAATTTCTTTTGTTTTATCCTCTGATCCGGAATCAATTAAAATAACCTCATTGGCCCATTTAACCGATTCCAAACATTCGGCAATTAGCCCTTCCGCATTTTTGGCAATAATAATTACTGAGATTTTTGAAGATAAAGTCATTTCCACGAACCCTTTCCTAAGCGGTGCAGATAAAAATCACGAACACCAATCTTTTGCCATTTTCT
>DIAR01000011.1 GCA_002415845.1 Candidatus Woesebacteria bacterium UBA5073 | reverse complement strand
GTCGATGCCTTAAACCGATTGGCCAGAGCCTTATCCGAATTGGGAGAAATATCAAAGGCCAAGAAAATCGCCCAACAGGTTATCGATCTGGATCCTTCCAACTCCATCGCCATTAAAGCCCTCAAGAAGTGGACCGGTATTAAATCCGGCGACGTCATCCCGTCCAAAACCTCCTCCCCCGAAGTCTTCCTGGAAGAACCAGGTAAAACTAAGATGGTCTCCCTTCTTCATCTGGGCTGTATGAGTGTCATCGGCAAGTTGGATTCGGGTGATGAAGTTATGATTAACGATCACTGCCATAGGGTCGCCATTACGACCATGGACGGAAAATACATCGGCCGCCTGCCCGATGATTTATCGGCCAGACTGAAAAAATTAATTTCTTTAGGTAATGTTTATAAATCATATATCAAATCGATTGACCCCGAGAACGTTGAAGTTTTTTTGCGTGAAGTGCAAAGAGGTAAAAAGGCCGGCGACACCGCTTCCTTCTTCCCGGAAAAAATTGACTATGTTTCCTATACACCTCCGGAATTGGTCAGAAAAAAAGAAGTGCTTGTTCCAACCCAAGCCGAAGAGAGTTAATATCTTTTCGCAAACTCTTCACCAAGAATAATGACCGAGTCAAAACCACCCGAATCCTTTTTAATCTCCTTACAGGCAAAAATCTCGACGATCTTTTGATTTAAAGTCGGGTCTTTCCCATAAACCTGACAATCACCTGCCTCTTTATTGCCTTTGGTAATAACCGCCACTTTGGCACCAACTATTTCAATCGTTTTACCGACATTCTCGGCCAAGCCATAACGGTTGGTCCGGTCATCAATTTTGACCTTCCGCCCTTCTTTGGCAATTTTGGCATCGGAAAAATAAATCAACAGTTCTTCCATCCGCCCCTCGGTAACCACATAGCCCAATTCCCCGTCAATAAGGCGCATCTTTTTAAGGAAGGGTGTGTCTTTCAGATTAATTTCCTTTCTCTTGTAATCCTTGACCCCCATTGAGAAGAAAGCGACTTTCAACCGATCGGCAATCTTCAAACTTGATTTATAGGGCATAAAAACAGCTTTCAGAAAACCGGTTATATTTCGGGAAACCAGGCCATGGGCTCTGCCCTCCCCCCAGGCATTAACCGGAAAATAGAAATTTTTCAAAATACTTTCCTGAATTAATTTCCCGCCGTAATGTTGGGACTCGCCCAACTTCCAAAGACTGCCCGCTTTCCAGGTCCCCAACTGCCGGGACACTTCCAATTGGGTGTTGGCCGGAACAACCAGGGTAATTATTTCTTTGGCTTCCGGATCAAAATTATCGATGTAGATATCCCCACTCTCGGTAATCGAGGCCAGCGAAAGCTTGGTGCTGCCTTTCAAACAATCGGAGGTAAAAAGAATCAGACCCAAAACCAACAAAAAGGGTAAAAGCAAAAAATAAAGCAGTTTCTTTTTGAAACTAACCGGTCTTTTCTTCTGTAACTTTCTTCGTGATAAAACTCTTCTTTTTCGGGCAGGCATATAAATTTAACTTTGGGCTCGGCTTAGTCTTAGATTTTTTATTCTTTCGGCTACTTCTTCCTTGGGCTTACCCATTGAGGTCAGCATGGAACGGACAATCGCCACCGCCGCTTCGAATTCCGGCTGAACAATCTTATCGACTTTCAAAAGCTTTAATTTGTCCCAGTCTTCATTGGCATGAACCCTGGATATAATCTTCACACCGGGCGCTTTGGTTTGAACCAAAGCTACCAATTCTTCCTGAGCCACCCTATCAGGTAAAGCTAAGACAATGGCTTTGGCTTTATTAAGGCCCGCATACTCCAAGACTTCAATCTCGGTCGGGTCACCATAAACAACTTCAACTCCACCCTTCTTCAATCTCCCCACTACTTCCTGGCTGTAGTCGATAACGACAAAAGGTATCTGGGCCGTCTCCAAGGCTTTCCCGACCCAACCGCCTACCCGGCCGTAACCGCAAATAATAATATGGTCTTTGTATTCTTTTTCCTGTACATTGGTATTCCTCTCCCAACCTGATACAAATTCTCCCAATTTCGGATACTTAACCGCCACTTTCCTAAAATAGCGCCAAACCGGTGTAACTTTGGCATAGATGAAAGGAAAAGCCAGAAGAGTGATAATGGCCGTTGTGATGCCGATTGTCCCCGCCTCTTCCGAAATAATCCCCAGTGACAGGGCCAGGGAAAAAAGAACGAAAGAAAACTCCCCGATTTGGGCCAGGCCAAGGGAAACCGCAAAGGCGGTCTTGCCGTGATAGCCGAAAAGGATGTTCACAATAAAAGTAATGACGCTTTTGACGACAATCACAAAAAGGGCAATCGACAGGATGAGCGGCAGTTTGGCAACAATGACGGCTGGGTTGGCCAAAAAGCCTAAAGAGACAAAAAAGACGGCCACAAAGATATCCCTTAAAGGACGGGTTTCCGAGAAGATCATCAGTTTCTCCTGACTCTCCGAAATAACCACCCCGGCCAAAAAGGCTCCTAAAGCAAAAGAAACTCCAAGAAGCGAAGTCAGGTAGGCGGTCGCAATAACAAAAGCAACGGCCGCCAGGGTCATAAGCTCCCGCGACTTAAAAGAAGATATCTTGTGCATGACGGGCGGAACGATAAAGCGGCCCAAAAGGATAACGGCTAAAACGGCAAAGAGGGCTTTGACCAGAGAAAAAACAATATCGGTTCCCAGGGCGTTTGTGCCTTTACCCATGGCAAAAATAACGACCATCATCGGCACCACCAACAAATCCTGAAGAAGCGACCAACCGATCATCACTTCCCCGAAAAGAGTGTCCGTTTCGTTTTTATCGGTTAAGGTTTTGATAATGATGGCCGTTGAGGAGATGGAAAAACCGAAGGACAAAATAAACGAAGTATTAACGTTAACCCCAAACAGCCTAAGAACAATAAAACCAAGAATGGTCGTTAAGATTACTTGAATCAAACCGCCAAAAAAAGCTACCTTAAAAACCCGGGTCAACTTGGAAAGTGAGAGCTCAATCCCGACCGAAAACAACAGAAACACCAAACCTATTTCGGCCACTTTCCCGATTAGAATAATATTCTGGGGAAAGATAAGCCGGTAAAGGATACCAAAAAGAATATAACCAATCAGGGGTTGAATTTTAAGAAACCTGGCCAAGCTGCCGCCGACCACGGCAAAAAGAAGAAGACCAATCAGGTTGGCATATACAGACAGTTCCATACCATACTCAGTTTAAGGACAATTTTCATGCGTGTAAACCCCTTTCTTAAGAAGAGGTATATCAGTTCAGAAGTTTTTCCAACTCAAGCGGTAGTTTGGCTTCAAACTCGACTCTTTTTTTGGTTATCGGATGTTCAAAAGAAATACTTTGAGCATGTAAAAAAAGTCTCGGGCACCACCTACGATCATTTCTAGCGGTTTTGCGGCCGGCATAAAAATCATCAGCGACAATCGGATACCCTAAGTGTTTTAAGTGAATTCTAATCTGGTGTGTCCTGCCCGTCTTTGGTTTTAATTCAAGCAGTGTGTAATTTTGTCCGTCTTTTTCAATTCTTTTAAGAACGGTGTATTTGGTCATTGCTTCCCTTCCTCCAGGAAGAACTCCGAATCTATCCCTCCTCCAAGGCAGTCTTCCGACAGGTGCGTTTATCTCTCCTTCCTCATCGGGTACTTTTCCATGGACCAAAGCCACATAGGTCTTCTCTACCCTTCTTTCCTTAAAAGCTTTTTGTAATTCGGTAAAAGTTTCCTTGTCTTTGGCTATAAGCAGTATTCCCGAAGTTTCTTTGTCCAGTCTATGAACTATTCCCGAACGGTATTCCTCATCTTTAACAATTGCGTAATCAAAATTCTTTTTTAGCCAAGTCTGAACAACGGGTTGTGTGGTGGTAGTGGAAGCCTCGTTAACGATAAAGCCGGCCGGTTTATTGAGAACTAGAAGATGGGGATCTTCAAAAATAATTTCGGGGTTCATTAAAGATTACTTTTCTCTCTTGGCCTGACAGGCGGTACAAACAGTCGCCTCGGGATAAACGGACAATCTTTCCGTATCGATAATCTTGCCGCAATCTTCGCAAAGGCCGTACTTGCCTTTTCGAAGTCTGCCTAAAGCGTTTTTGGTCTGTTTTATTTTATTCTCCAGTTCATGCTTGATGGCGTTGGTCTTTTCATGACCAAACTGCTCGGCCGCATCACTATCCGGCGAAGCATTGTCCAAAAGTCTGTCTTTATCCTTAAAAGGATCGTCTTTTTCCACCTCCTTCTTTCTTTTATTCAACTCATGAAGTCTTGCTGATAGAAAATGACCAATCGGATTAAGAAGCGACATCGGAAAAACAAAAGCGGGACCTTTTTCTTTCGTTTCTTTCTTCACAATTTTCTTTTTATCTTTCATATTTTTTTCCTCGACAGGTTAAATGTTAACAGAAAAAGGGTGAAAGCCACAAGTGATGAAACAACGATATCCTTTTTCCCGACAAAGGATAGCACGAAGGGATAAAACAAACAAACGACAGATCTAATCAAAAAAAAGACACCCAGGGTGGTTAAACCGCAAAAACCGATCCGGCCCGATTTATACCAGGAAAAATTCCGGAAGCGGCCTTCCAGAAAATAGAAGAGACCGATGATTAAAACCAGAACAATAAAACCGATAAAAGAAAAGACGGAAGAGTGTTTGACCGAATCGGCCAAAAAGATTAGGGAGAGCCAAATAAAAAAACCGATAACGGCCGCTTCCAGAGTTTCATAAAACTTCAGGTGAAATCTTAAAAAGGAAGCGCCCAGACCAAGCATTAAGCCAACCAAAACCGACCAAAACCAAAAAGCCGGCCAGGCAAAGTAGGCAGAGGCATAACCAACCAAAAGACCTAACAAAAGATAGAAAGCCGAGGTGAAAATTATTCCCGAAGCGTAGTCTTCCTTTAATCTTCGCCAAAAGATAAACAGAAAAACAAAGAAAGCCAAAACACCTATTAAAATATCGGTTAACATGAATTACCCCTCAAGTTTAGCAGTTAAGTTTTCACAATTCCATTTGACTTAAGGGTCCTCGGGGATATATCATTTTTTTATTGTGTTGGAGACGCCTCACGTCATAGTAGGCGCGGTGATTGCAGCCAAGGTGGTGCATCCTGCCCTAGCGATACCCTTGGCCATGGGTAGTCACTTCATTCTGGATATTGCCCCCCACTGGAACCCCCATCTGCACAAAGAAACCGAAGAATTCGGACAACCGACCAAAAAATCAGTCATTATCGTCATTGCCGATTCAACCCTGGCTCTTCTTATCGGCAGCTTCATTGCCTATAAGGCTCTTCCCAATACGGCCTTGGCTTTAACCATTCTTGCTTCCTGTCTGGCCGCCGTTCTTCCCGATTTAATCGAAGCCCCTTATTATTTTCTTAACAAGAAGAGTGCCTTAATCGAAAAATGGATTGCCTGGCACCGCTCAATTCAGGCCGGAGCCAAAGAGAAATTCGGCATCATAACCCAAGTCTTAACGGTTGTTATTGCCCTCTGGTGGATGAGCGTGAAGTAAGTTACTTGGCCCGCTCGAGATAGTCTCCGGTTCTGGTATCAACCCTGATTTTCTCCCCGACTTTAATAAAAAGAGGAACTTTGGTCTTAAAACCGTTCTCCAAAACAGCCGTCTTTAAAAAGTTTGAGGCCGAATTGCCCTTAACCCCGGGGTCGGTTTCGGTAACCGCAAGGGTAATGCTGGGTGCCAACTCAACTGATAAAGCCCTCTCATCCCAAAACAAAACATCAACCGTCTCGCCCTCGGTCAAAAAGACGGCCGAATCCCCCAGAATCTTCAGAGGAATCTCGGTTTGCTCGAAAGTTTTCGGATCCATGAAGGTAGCATTGATTTTATCCTTAAACAGAAATTGGAGTTTCCTTTTAACCGTATTAACATCCTCAACCGCAATATTGGAAGAAAAAGACTTTTCCTCGGTTGAGCCGGTTTCCAGGTTTCTGGCGGTTATTTTAACCACGGCTCCACCCCGTCCCATCTTGATAAGGGCGTATTTGATGACGATATAGGGTTTTCCGAACTGAATGAAAGTAACCCCGTTTTTTAATCCTGTTGCGCTGATCATAGGGGCTATTTTAGCGCATTTAACCCCGTTTGAGAATAAGATCAAAGCAGGGTAAAATATGATGGTAGCTAAAAGCAGAGGTGGCGGAATGGCAGACGCGCAGGTCTCAAAAACCTGTAGGGCTTATACCCTGTGGAGGTTCGACTCCTCTCCTCTGCACTCACGAATCTTCACTAAACCCTCCAGTTTTGACACATATAACCGATAGTGTTATCATTGCTCTGCGAAAACGGAAAACCGGACTGTTTGGCAGTCTTTTTCGGAAGATCCGTTTTTGAAGTTTTGTACCTTAAAATTGTGAATAGTTAAAAATCGGTCAAAGTTCGACACGACCGAATATCGTCAAATCAATTACTTAAAAAGGAGTGTGTGTTATGTCTGAACAAAATAGTGTAATCAAAACACCCGAAAAAAAACGGGTAAAAATCAACTGGAAGAAGTTCATCCGTGTTGTATCGGCTCTGGTGTTAATCGTCCTGTTTATATACAGCTCGTTATACGATACAAGAGACTTAATCTTTTCAGGCAACGAAATCGTAATTCAGGAAGAAAACCGTGATTTGGACGTCTCGGGCCAAGCGGTTATTCTTGAAGCCGTTTCGTTGACCCCATTTATGCTGGTAAATGAAAATGGTGAGTTAATTGCTGGTCAACCGGTACCACCGCCTTTTAGTTGGTCAAAAAGTGCTTGCTATGTTTTCGGCCCAACTAATATTTCAGAGGGAAAATGGACTTATATTCATGGCGATGCCGATATAAAAATCTACAGCCAGAACCCGATTACGGTTAGAGCCATACGTAACAATCCGTTAAAAGTTTGGGGGCTATATTTCCTGTTTGCTTTATATATCTACCTTCTCGGAATATTTATAACGGAAACGAATTTCAAATAAAGAAGTGCAAACTATTCACAAAAACTTAAGGTAAAACCCTCCTAAACGGAGATTTGTTTGATTTATTTATAAAGCAATTTAATTGGCTTATTTATAAAACAAATGGATTTTTGTAAACGGAGGGTTTTTCTTTTAATTAAAAATTCAATTATTTGACTCCGTTTACAAACTTAAGATATTCTTCTCCCTGTCCGCAATCAACAAAGGTAAGGAATTTCTTCATGGCATTAATGTTGTTTCTGTTAAACAGTCTTTTTTCGTGCCGGTTTTCAAAAGCAAGACGCCATTCATTTAATCCCCTTAAGCCTTTTTTGGTTAAATCCATGTCCCTGTCCTTCCCGCCGTAAATTTCCTGCAGTAAACCAACCATCACCAATTGATCCGAACGGCCTTCATGTCCAGCCACCAAAATGTCGTAACCTGCCCGAACAACGGTTTTTAATTGCTCAACGGCTGCCATCTCCTCTGCCCCGCCGATTTTTCTTTTTTTGAAAACAAAATCCTGCAAAGGTTCAAGAAGATGCATCCGGTACGGGTCCCCTAATTGTTCCCCCGATTCATTTGCGACAACAACATCCTTTTTTGGACCAATATCGCTTGGATCTCTTCTAAACATTGATTCAAGTCTCATAAAATCTCACCCCCTTTATTTGTTCTCCCTTTTCATTTCTTTTCCGTAAAATTTAATTCTGTCACCCCTGAAGAAGAGGTTAATGGTTTTCAAAGGTCCATTTCGGTGTTTGGCGATATCCAAAACGACATCTTCCTGTTTATCCTCCGCCTCCCGCCATAAAAACATGACGACGTCGGCATCCTGTTCGATGGAACCCGATTCCCGAAGGTCCGCCAGTTGCGGTTTCCTGGTACCCCGCTGCTCCACCGCCCGGGACAACTGGGAAATGGCGATGACCGGAATTTTTAATTCCCTGGCCAAATTTTTCAAACCCTGGGTAATTTCCGAAACCTCCTGAACCCGGTTTTCCAATTGCCTACTTCGGGCCAACTGTAAATAGTCGACAATCAGAAGATCAATGCCGGCTTCAACCTGAAGCCTTCTGGCTTTGGTTCTCATCTCAAGAATCGATAGGGCCGGCGTATCGTCTATATATAGAGGCGCCTCGGCCAACTCGCCCATGGCGTTACTTAATTTGGTAAAATCTTCCTCATCCAATTTTCCGGTCTTAAGACGCCATGCGTCAATATCGGCCTGGGAAACAAGAAGCCTGTCGACCAACTCCTCCTTGCTCATTTCCAAAGAGAAGAAGCCAACCGGCCTTTTGTATTTAACGGCCACGTTTTGGGCGATATTAAGGGCAAAAGATGTTTTTCCGATACCCGGTCTTGCGGCCAGAACGATCAAATTGGATTTTTGCATTCCGGCCAAGGTATCGTCCAAATCCTTAAAGCCGGACGGAACGCCCCTTAAACCTTCGCCCTGTTTGTGAAGTTCATCAAGACGGTCAAATGATTCGGCCAGGGCGTCTTTGACCGGCGTAAAACTCTTGGTTAAATGTCTTTGGGTCAAAGAAAAGACTTCCGACTCGGCTTTATCCAAAAGTTCTTCGGCTGCCAAACCTTCATCGAAAGACAGATCCAAAAGTTTGCTGGCCGCGGTCATGAGCGATCTTTTGGTTGAAGTGTCCTTAACGATCTTTCCGTAATGTTCAACATGAGCCGCCGTCGGAACTTTATTAACCAAGTCGGAAAGATAAGCCGAACCGCCGATTCTTTTTAAAGCTTTTCTTTTCTTTAATCGCTCCGAAGCAGTCAGAACATCAATCGGTGTTCTTTCCTCATACAGTTCCAGAATGCATTCATAAATTTCTTTGTGCCGGTCGTCATAGAAATCCTGAGGAAGTAAAAACTCGGCCACGGCGATAATGGCATCTTTGTCCAAAAACATGGCACCCAAAACCGATTCTTCGGCATCGTTTGAATGGGGCGGAACTTTAATTTGAGACGTCGGCATACTTTGTAACTATATATAATGGCAGATGAACTAAAAGTAAAGGCAGACTATTTATTTTCTCTCCAATAAAACCACTTTCTCCGTTTCTTCCACAAGTTCTTCTTTCTTCACGGACAGCTTGGGCAGTTTCTCGACCGTTAAACCCATCTCTTTTAAGAAAGGTTCAACCGGAGACAGTTTGGACAAGCCTTCGGATGTTGACTGGTCTTTGAAATGCATCGGGATAATAATTGAAGGTTCGATTTCCTGAACAATCTCAACCGCAGTGGAGGTGGAAACGGTATAAACGCCGCCGACCGGAATCATCAGAATATCAATGTCGCCAATGGCCTCAATTTGGGAGTCGGACAGCTTGTGTCCCAAATCCCCCAAATGACAAATCCGAAGATCGTCGACTTCAAAAACATAAATCGTATTTTTCCCCCGCTCTTCTCCTTTTTTGTCGTCGTGATATGAAGGCACCCCGATAATGGAAATGCCGTTTATTTCGTATTCGCCGGGTCCGTCAATTACCTTTCCGCAATTTTTAACCAGTTCCGACTTGTCATGATCATCATGATGATGCGAAATGGTCACGATATCTCCTTCAACACCTGCATACTTGATACCCACCATTTTGGGATCAAAAGGATCGGTCACTACACTCCCGCTTCTGCCTTTAATCTTAAATGAAGAGTGTCCCAGATAGGTTATGTCCATGTTAGTAGCATCCTATCAAACCTGCCCTTTCTTGACAAGAGTCTGGTGTTTGCCTATATTGTTACCTTATCGTAAAATAAGCCACATGCGAAAAGAATTATTGTATGCAATCTTAGCCGGTGGAGTCTTGGGTTTGGTTATTGCCTTTGGTATCTGGCGCGTTAATTCTTCAATTTCGACCAGCAATAAAACGGTCGTTCAGGTTTCCCCCACGCCTTCTGTTCAAAACGGTTTTGCCGTTACCATTTCCAAACTGCAAAATAATGACGTCATTACCGAAAACCCGATCATCGTTACCGGTTTGACCAAAGGAAGTTCCATGATGGCCGTATCCACCAGCGATAAAGACTCCCTGATTGATGCCAATGCGGAAGGCGTTTTTGAAAAAGAAATGACTTTGAGCGGAGGCTTAAACAGAATTACCTTTACGGCCATTGATGAAACAGGTAACCAAGCCGAAGCCAAATTAAACTTAGTCTTTTCTTCCGAATTCCCCCTCCAAACGGTAGCCCCTAAGGAAGAAACAAAAGAAAGCACCGACGGAGCCGAAACGATTAAAGAAAAGGTTGAAAAGAAAGTCGAAGAAGTTTTAAACCAGCCCAAAGCCTATATCGGCACGGTAACCGATATCACCGATTCGACCATCCAGTTAAAAAACGAAAGTGGTGAAATCCAGCAGGTCGGAACCTCCGAAGAAACCACTTATCTCAAGATGGGTAAAACCACGACCACGATTAAGGCCACCGATGTGGCCATTGGTGACTACCTCATTGCCATGGGCTACACCAACGGCAATCATGTCCTAAAAGCCAAAAGAATCCTGGTTGCCCAAGTCTTGGTCGATCCGAACATCAAGGTTGTTTTGGCCAACATCACCGAAATCGGGAAAAAGGACATAACCGCCAGAGCGGTTAAAGACGGAAAAGATTATAAACTGACGATTACCGCCAATACCCTTCTTAATAAGAAAGCCGACGGCAAAATTACCAAGATCAAACTCTTAGATTTGGAAAATGAAGACAGGGTGATTATTTTCTTTAAAGACAGTCAAACCGCTCCGGAAGCCAGAACCGTCTTCGTCCTTAAATAAGCCTTTATATTTGAATAAAACCCCACTTTATCCTATAATCAGGCTATGGATAGAAAACAACAGTTTATTCATCTTGATATAACCGGCTAAGAACGGCTGTTTTTTGCGTATCTAAAAACATTCCGTCAAGGCTGGTTTTTTAGTGGAAAAATAGATATGATTAAAGCTATGAGCAACACCAATTTACAGACACCAAAAGGTTTCAGGGATTTCTTGCCCGAAAAGATGGCTATCAGAAACGAAGTCATCAAAAGACTTAGGTCCGTCTTTGAAAAATACGGTTTTTCGGAACTGCAAACCCCCTCTTTGGAGTACCAGGAAGTACTCTTGGGAAAATATGGCAAAGAGGCCGAAAAATTAATGTATTTATTTGAAGATCCGGGAAAACGAAAAGTCGGTTTAAGGTATGACCTAACCGTTCCCATGGCCAGAGTTGCTTCGGCTTATCAGGATTTGCCCAAACCTTTCAAAAGATATCAAATCCAGCCGGCCTGGCGGGCTGAAAACACGCAAAAAGGAAGATACCGGGAATTCTTCCAATGTGATGTCGATACGGTCGGATCAAAAAGTCCGATTGCCGATGCCGAAATACTGGCCGTTATCAGCGACTGCCTTTCGGCTTTGGGCTTCAGTGCCTATGAAATAAAGGTCAACAGCCGAGCAATTCTCTTCTCCATCATGGATAAGGCCGGCATTGCCAAAGGCCAACAGCTGTCCGTCATTCAGTCCATTGATAAACTCAGCAAAAAAAGCAAAGAGGAGGTTATAAGCGAATTGAAAAATAAAGATGTCGGAGAAAAACAAATCGATCTGGTTTTTTCCGAAATTGCCAAAGCCAAACCGGATGAGTATCTGGCCAAAGTAATTTCTCTGGCAGAAGAAATGGGGGCAAAGAAAATTGTTTTTGATCCAACCATATCCCGAGGGCTTGATTACTACACCGGTCCCATTTTTGAATCGGTCGTTGAGGAACCGAAGATCGGCTCCATTACCGGAGGCGGACGCTATGACGGCCTTTTAAAGACTTTGGGCGGCCCGGACCTTCCGGCCGTTGGCACGACCATCGGATTGGACCGGGTTTGCGACGTTATTGAAAAATTAGGTCTTTGGAAGGACTCGGTTAACCCCTTCGTTAAGGTTTTAGTCACCGTTTTCTCTCCCGACCTGCTTCCCCTTTCTTTGTCGGTTGCGGGAAAGTTGAGAAGTTTTAACATCAATACCGAGCTTTTTGTTTCCGACGAAACACCTTTGGACAAACAGCTCAAGTATGCCGACAAAAAAAATGTTCCCTTCGTTATTATCCTGGGACCCGACGAGGCAAAGGAAAATCTGATTACTTTAAAGAATCTTAAAACCAAATCCCAGGAAAAGATAACCCTGGATGAGGTTATCGCCAAACTGAAATAAAATTGCCCATGAACCGTTACCGTCTGCGTTCCTATCTGCTTTTGATACTGGTCTTTGTCATCTGGGGTATTGCCGGACCGGTTATTAAGTTTACTTTAGGCGAGCTTTCACCGATCGCTTTTTTAACTTATCGTTTTTTCCTTTCCTCTCTTTTTCTTGTTCCGATCACTTTTGGTTTAGGTTATAAATTCCCAACCGACACCAAGAGTTTGTTAAATTTATTCTGGCTTTCCCTTCTTTCCTCAACCGTTAATTTGGGCCTTCTCTTTTGGGGCCTTAACAAAACCTTGGTTATCGACCAAACGGTTATCTCGGCTGTCGCTCCCCTTCTTTCCGTCTTTGCCGGAGCCATTTTTTTAAACGAACACATTACCAAGAAAGAAAAAACCGGAACCTTTATAACCTTAATCGGCGTAACCTTTGTTATCCTTGAACCTTTTCTTTTAAAAAAGGTTATTGCCGCGGACGGTAATTTATTCGGCAATCTTCTGATTGTCGCATCCAATCTTTCCTGGGTGGCCTATGTCGTTCTTCTCAAAAAAGCCCTGCGCAAAGATGTAAAACCTTTGGTTTTAACAACGGCTGCTTTTTTGGTCGGCTTTATTACCCTTCTTCCTTTTGCCATCCTTGAAACTCACGGTTTTGCCAACCTGGTTTTTCAAATAAAGGAAGTTAGTTTGGGAACTCATTTAGGAGTTATTTATATGGCCCTGGTGTCGGGTGCTCTGGCTTATTTCTTACATTCCTTTGCCCAGAAATCAATTGAGACTTCCGAAATGTCGGTTCTTTCCTACCTTCAGTATGTCATCAGCATCCCCCTGGCCGTTTTCTGGTTAGGCGAAAAATTAACCACGCCTTTAATCATCGGCTCCTTAATTATCACCCTGGGAATTGTGATTTCCTCCTTGAAAAAACACGCCTTGCCTAAAAAGGGTGAAAGCTGATATAATTTGACCCTATGAAAGCCAAAATTCATCCAGTCTGGTATCCGGAGGCAACCGTAACCTGTGCCTGTGGCAACAGTTTTACGACCGGAGCTTCCGTTCCCGAAATTCAGGTTGAGGTCTGTTCCAAATGTCATCCTTTCTATACCGGTCAGATGAAATACCTGGATACGGCCGGACGGGTCGAAGCCTTTAAAGCCAAACAGGCCGGAGCCAACGAAAAGAGAGTTTCCAAAACCGAAAAGAGAAAACTCAAGAGAGAAAAGAAATTGCAGGAAGAAGCCGAAAGACCGGAATCTTTGACGGCTTTACGAAACAAAAAATAAGTTATTCTTCCCTTTTATATGGAAAGTGCATCTCAAAATATCTACATCGAGGTCCGTGGTGCTACGGGCGGTGATGAAGCCAAGATGTGGGCCAATGATCTTCTTCGCATGTACCAAAGATACGCCGTCAAGAAAAATTGGAAAACAGCCTGGATTGATGACCAAACCTTAAGAGTCTCCGGATTGGGAGTTTTTGATGAGCTCAAAAACGAATCAGGCGTTCATCGGGTCCAGAGAATTCCCTCAACCGAACGACACGGCCGGATTCACACTTCCACCGCCACCATTGTGGTTTTACCGGAAATCAAAGAAACGGATGTTCAAATAAACCCTGCCGATATTGAAGTTCAATTTTTTCATTCTTCCTCACAGGGCGGACAAAACGTCCAAAAGGTCTCAACGGCCGTAAGACTCATTCATAAACCAACGGGCCTTGTCACCACTTCACAAAGGGAAAGATTTCAGGAACAAAATAGAAGAATTGCCATGGACTTACTCCGGGCCAAACTCTGGGAAAGGCAGGAAGAAGAAAAGTTAAGAACGATTGCGGGATACCGCTCCCTTATAGGAAGAGGCTTAAGAGCCGAGAAAATCAGAACATATAATTTCCCCCAAAGTCGAGTCACGGATCATCGGGTTGGTAAATCCTGGGGAAATTTGGAAGCAATTGTTGACGGCGATTTGGGAAAAATCACCGAAAGAACCAAACTCTTGAATTAAACTCCCTTTAGTATTTCTATCGCCTTATTCAGTTGTTCGTCTTCGGTCGTTTTGTCATCATCCAAAACCACAACGTCAGGTGTTAAACCTGTCCCATGAACCCACGTTCCCAACGGCGTTAACCACTTGGCAATGGTGATATGTAAGCCCGATCCTCCCTCTAAGGTCTGCGGTTCCTGAATTGTCCCCTTACCGAAAGATTTCTCACCAATGATTTTAACTTTATTAATGTCTCTTAAAGCCCCGGCCAAGATTTCGGAAGCCGATGCCGAACCGCCGTTAACCAGAATAACCACGGGCGTATTATTCAAAAGACCGATTCTTTGCGTGTCATAGTTTCGTCTTGTCCCGTCGCCTTTTTCTTCAATCACAACCGTTGTTCCGGTTTTAACAAACTCGGCCGCAATGTTAACCGCTTCTTCCAAGTAACCTCCCGGGTTATTTCTCAAATCAAGAATAATTTTGGTGGTTTCCTTTTTAGCCAAAATTTCTTTAACGGCTTTGTTCCACTCGCTCTCCGTTTCCCCTCCGAATTTTAAAAGACTGACATGGGCAATTTTGCCTTCATCAACATACGAAACCAGGACACTCGGGACATTAATCTTTGCTCTTTCCACCTCAACCTTAAAAGCTTCTCCCCCGCCATCCCGAAGAAGAAGTAAGGTCACTTTGGTTCCGGCTTTGCCCCGGATTATCTGCACGGCTTCGGTTAAAGATAAACCGGTTGTTCCCTGATCAATCTTTTTATTTTCGTCTTTAATACCGACAATATAGTCCCCGGCTTTAATCCCGGCTTTTTCGGCCGGTGATCCGGTTAAGGGAGCAATAACGGCCAGCTGCGTTCCTTTGTAGCCGATCTGAATCCCGACGCCTTCAAAATTACCCGACAAATCCTCCTCAACGACTTTATTCTCCGAAGGCGGCAGGAAAGAAGTATAAGGATCCC
Organism: Candidatus Woesebacteria bacterium UBA5073; assembly: GCA_002415845.1. Classification (GTDB taxonomy): domain Bacteria; phylum Patescibacteriota; class Microgenomatia; order UBA8517; family UBA8517; genus UBA5073. The sequence goes on along the minus strand of DIAR01000011.1, from coordinate 1,399 downwards.
CCAGGGCGGCGACCATGCCTTCAATGGCACCGTAAACCATCTTGACCTGATTGAGTTTCGTCTGATCAAAATAGCGAACGTTTAGGGTATCCCAAACTTTCCAAAACAAGGAGAAATCAAGATTTTGTTTGTCCGGCGGCAGTTCCCGGGAAATAGTTACTTTGGAGTTTTTGGCAACGGTAGCTTTAAAACCGCTTATCCCCAAAACATAACCGGCCGAGAAAAGACCCAAGGCCACAACAACCACAAAAAGAATCTTCCGGAATTTAGAAAAATAAAGTTTTGGCAAGCGAATTTTAAACTTCATACAGAAATTTATTTTAAACTCTTAAAGGCTTCCTGTGAAGGGCAAAAGTCCGAGGTGTCTGGCCCTTTTTACCTCAATGGCCACCCGTCTTTGATGTTTGGCGCAAAGGCCGGTTCTGGTCTTGGGAAGGATCTTGGCTCTTTCGGTAATGTATTTTCTTAAGGTTTCGTAATCTTTGTAATCGGGCGTCCTGTCTTCCTTGCAAAAAGGACAATTAATGGAAACCGGTCTTAATTTCCTAATCTGTGATCTTCTTTTACCGAATTTTTTGCCTGGCATAGTTTAGAAGGGTATCTCCTCGTCTTCCTTTTCTTTAGCGGGTTTTTCGTCGGCTTTGGTAGCTTTTCCTTTTTTAGCCGGTTCTTTCTTTTCATCTTCGGCTAAAGGCATATCGCCCGGAACTTCAATTCCGGAATCGGGAACATTAAATTCTTCCACCGGTGCCACTCCGTCTCTTTTGGGGTCCAAAATAATCATGTCGGAAACTACAATTTCGGTTGAAGACCTTTGTCCCCCGTCCTGACCGGTCCAAGCTCTGGTCTGAAGACGTCCCTCAACATAGACTTTGCGGCCTTTGGTTAAAAGTTGGGAACAAATTTCGGCCAACTTATTCCAAGCCACAATGCGGTGAAATTCAACGTCTTCTTTTTTCTCACCCGACTCGGTCACCCACTGACGGTTGGTAGCCAAACCGAAGGTACAAACAGCCGTTCCCTGAGGCGTAAAACGCATTTCCGGGTCCCTGGTCAAATTCCCGATTAAGATTGCTTTATTTAAACTCCTGGCCATTATTCTTCCTTTCTTATAAGTAAGTGTCTGATAATATCGTTTTCCATTTTCAGTTTCAGGTTTAGGGCCTTAACTTGAGATGGCTCTAATTCTAAAGGATAGTGAATAAAATATCCACTTTGGGATTTGGCTATTTTGTAGGCCAATTCTTTCTCGCCCCACTCTTCAACCTTACCCATTTTACCCTTTAGGATTTCGATAATCTTTTCAATAGTTACCAAAACGGCCTTTCTTTTGGCCGGTGTGGTTTTCCCGTCAAGGATTAAAGTTAACTCATATTTTTCCATATCAAGAGGGATTATA
>DIAR01000057.1 GCA_002415845.1 Candidatus Woesebacteria bacterium UBA5073 | reverse complement strand
TGGAGCGGGTAAGGGGAGTTGAACCCCTTTCTCTACCTTGGGAAGGTAGCGTTAGGCCGCTTAACTATACCCGCTTGTTACGGGTATTATACCAATAATTGATGCTTTCTGACTATCTCGGTAAAACCAAAATGTTTCCCGGATAAATGAGATCTGGATTAACCAAATTGTTTTCACGAGCTATTTCACTCCACTTATATCCGTCTCCGTAGGTTCTTATGGCGATATTCCAAAGATTGTCTCCTTTGACAACTTCATATGTTGCACCGGTGATAGCATCGGTTTTCACGCTTTCATTTGAAGTGACAAACAAAGACTCCGTGGTAACGGTTTTTGCTTCAACATCAGGAAGCAAGATTTCCTGGCCCTCATTTACTTGGTCTGCATTTGCGATGTTGTTTTCCTTGGCGATATCAACCCAGTTGTAACCTGATCCGTATGTTTTTTCGGCAACAGTCCAAAGACTCTCGCCTTTTTGGATTTGGTAAGTGAGTCCCGGTTTGGCTTCGGTTTTATTATCGGTTGTGATAACCGGAAGTTTTCCTTTGCCGGTGTCTTTGAAATAGTTAACAACCAAAACACCAACAACAATAATGACTAAAGCTCCGAGGATCATGCTGATGGTCGATTCGTTTAACTTAATGGCTTTTAAAATGTTTTTGAGTTTCAAAATAATTCACCCCCAATCGACGGGGCAGAAGATAAGCAAATGTAATTTTATTTGAATATAAAGTCAAGGGGATTTTCTTTGAAGAATAATTAAATTTAAAACAATTTCGTCCTTCAGGACTCATCAGTAGGGTTTTCGATATCCCTAGATTGCTGGTACTTTTCAGTGTTGTTTGATGTAAAAAAACACTGATGGGTGTTAGTACCATATCCCATATGAATTGCTTAAGAAAATTTTGAAATGACTTTATCGATTTCACGTACTTTTTGTTTCAACTGCGGTATGACGGCCTGCTTGGATTTAAGAGCATCTGTTTCTTTTTTCAGTTGTTGTTGGGCCTTAGCCATTGCGGCTGAGTATCGTGAAAGGATGTCTAATTCCTCATTGGTAGCCATTTTTTCAGCTTTTTCCAAATCACTAAGATTTTCTTTCTTAGCTGTAGAAAGTTTAGCTAAAACATATTCCAATGAGGTGCCGTTTAGTTGCAAAAGAGCGTCAACATCGGCAAGGGTAATACCCAAACGATTAAGATTAAAGATAGACATGTCTATTCCTCCTTTCTTCTAAAATTTTTCTAGCAATTTTGTAAAGAGCTTTTTAAACAAAAACAGGCGCAAAGAGCTTGTAGGTGTTTAAAACAGAAGTATGTTATCACAAAATATTCTGAAAACCAATTATGGGGTATTGGGGCGGGGCTGACGAGACTCGAACTCGCGACCTTCCGCGTGACAGGCGGACGCTCTAACCGACTGAGCTACAGCCCCAAACTAACAAGGCTATTATATTATATTCGTACGTTAAGAACAAACACTTTAAAATCACTTAATTTTTTTGTCGTATAATGAAACTGTATGAAAATGGGCAAAGACATGGTCAACGGAGAGATTGCCGAACTCCTTCGGGCCATTGCTATTTCCTACCAGTTAAAAAACCCCGAAAAGAATAAATTCAGAATCATTGCCTACGAAAGGGCAGCCGATGCCGTGGAACACCTCTCCTCCGAAGCCAAAGATGTTTGGGATGAAGGTAAGCTTAAGGATATTCCCGGTGTAGGGGAATCAATTGCCGCCAACTTAGATGAAATATTCAGAACCGGTAAATCCAAACATTTTGCCGAGGTGATGAAGGATTTTCCACCTATTCTTTTTACCTTAACCGAATTGCCGAAAATCGGTGCCAAAACAGCCTTTAAATTAGTAAAAAACCTTCATGTCAAAAGTATCGATGATTTGGAAAAACTGGCCAAGAAGGGTGAGATTGCCAAGCTGGAAGGTTTTGGTGAAGAATCACAGAACGAAATCATAAAAGTCATTAGCCAATTTAAAAACAAAAAAGCGGATCGTTATTTATTGCCATATGCCGAAAGTATCGCCAACGAGTTGATAACTTACCTTAAAAAGAAGAGTTTTGTTTTGAAAGCCGATCCTCTGGGGTCTCTTCGAAGAAAAGATGCAACGGTAGGGGATATCGATATTTCCGTTGCCTCAAATGATGTCAAAGCCGTTCTTGATTACTTCACTTCATATCCTAAAGCCAAAAGAACACTGGAGAAGGGTGAAATTACGGCCTCAATTCTTCTGCCCAACAATATTCAGGTTGATTTAATGGTTCAAAAGCCGGAAAGTTATGGATCTTTGTTGCAGCACTTTACCGGCTCAAAGCATCACAATATCGCTCTTCGGGAACATGCCCTTAAAATGGGTTTGAGTCTTTCCGAATACGGAATAAAGGAAAAAGGGAAATTATTGAAGTTCTCGGAAGAGGTAGGTTTTTATAAAAAACTGGGCATGGATTTCATTCCACCTGAGTTAAGAGAAGATTCCGGAGAAATTGAAGCGGCTCTTAATCATAGCCTTCCTGAGTTGATAGAGTTATTCGATGTTAAAGGCGATCTGCAGATGCATACCAACTTTGATATTGAAACCAGCCATGATATCGGAGAGTCGTCAATGAAAGAAATGGTTGATATGGCTTTAAGTTTGGGTTATGAGTATATTGCTTTCACGGATCATAATCCTAGCCGAAGTAAACATAATGATAAGGAAATCATTAGCATACTTAAAGAAAGGTTAAGGCTAATAGGGGATATTAATTACTCATTAAAAGATAGCGTGAAAACAGGAGTACATTATGTATTCAATAGCCTTGAGATAGATATTTTGCCTTCCGGTGAGCTGGCTATTCCTGAATCCGCCTTTGAATATCTTGATTTTGCTTTGGTTTCCATCCATTCCAGCTTTGATCTTAATAAGGATGACATGACCAATCGGGTTTTAAAGGGGCTTGACCATCCGAAAGTTAAGATCTTTGCCCATCCTACCGCTCGGAAAATTAATGTCAGAGAAGGAGTTGAACTTAATTGGTCTTTGATTTTTGATTTTTGTTTAAAAAATGATAAATGGATTGAAATAAACGCCGACCCGATGCGCCTTGATTTACCGGACGCGCTTGTGAGAGAGGCCGTGAAAAAAGGAGTGAAGCTAACACTTGGAACCGACGCTCATTCCAAAGAAGGTCTTTTAAATATGCCGTATGGAATTAATGTGGCAAGGAGAGGTTGGGCTAAAAAATCCGATATCATTAACAACTTAAGCTTGAAGGAATTTCAAAAAATGCTAAAGTGATTATGATTGTTTAATAAAGGAGGTGATTAATTTATGATTATT
>DIAR01000013.1:1943-6375 GCA_002415845.1 Candidatus Woesebacteria bacterium UBA5073 | reverse complement strand
TTCCGGATTGTTGTTTTGGAAAGCCTGGCCGTGATTATCGCTTTTGTTTTCTGGCAATACCCGATGGAATACCCCCTAAGGGATAAAGTTCTGCCGCAATTTGATTTTCATCAGGTTTACGATATTACGCCCGATTGGAGTAAACACCTCTTGACCCGTTTTGCCGAAAGTCACAAAAACGAAAAGAACTACCGTTATGCCCATTCTTCATCCGAAATGTCGCTTTATTACAATTATGAATACCAGACACCGCAAAACCGGGAATTCTTTCCCCATGGTGTGATGTATCCCAATTGGCGCTCCTGGCAGGAAAATGCCATCTATGGTGAGAAGTGGAACGATAAGGGCGATGAAACCAAGTTTTTACTTGATTGGTTCGCCATCCGTTGGCTGACCTTTATTCCACCAACCGCTCCCAATGAGACCAAATACTTAAACGATCCCGATTATCATTTGGAAACTTATGGTTTTACCAATAACGCCGAATTAAACGGTGTTTATAATTTCGAATACCAAAAACCAACACCGATTTTAACCACCACCAACACACCGACCATTTTAGTTATAGGGGAAAAGGAAAATGATCAGTCATATGGACCGATTATTCGTAATTTGGCTTCCCTGAATCTTAACAGCCAATATTTAATACCGATAAGGGGGGAGAACTATCTTGACGACTACAAACTAAATGATTTAACCAAGTTTCCGCTTCTTATTCTTTATCAGTATCACCTCAAAAATCCGGTCAGGGTAGCCGGAATGTTAAAGAGTTATCTTGAGGGGGGAGGGAAAGTTATTATCGAAACCACCAGTTTTGTGGATCCAAAAAGTAAAACCGAGTTTGAGAAAGTTTTGGGTTTTGCCACCAAAATGGAAGAAGTGAAAGGTAGTGATTGGAACTTTGAACAAAGAGGAGACGGTTTAATGGAAGGAGTAGAGCTAAGTGCTTTTGCGCCACCCATTTTTGAAGATGCACCCTGGAAGGTAAACTACCTCGAAGAAAGTTCCCTTCAGGGAGAACAAAAAGCGGTTTTGTTAAGCGGTAATAAGGTAATCATCTTTAGACAAAAGGTGGACAAAGGGGAACTCCTCTGGTCGGGCATGAACCTGCCTTACCATGCCCTTTCTTATGAGAATAAAGAAGAAAAGAACTTCCTGGCCAGAATTATCTTTAGTCTTTTGGGAAAATCCCAGGAGGCAACAACCATACCTAAAAATAAAGCCCTCTTTATTAATCCGCAGAAAAGAGCGGTTGAGATAACAGAGGCTGCCACGGGAGTTCTTTTTAAGGAGAACTACTTTTTTAATTGGCATGCCAAATACCAAAATGGAGATAAAACCGAAACTTTGGAAATCTATCCGGCCGGTCTTGATTTCATGTATATTCCCTTAAAGGAAGTTAAAAGCGGGGGCAAAGTAATTGTTTATTACAAAAGATCAACGATGGAGGTTATCGCCACTTTACTTTCAATTGTAACTTTTGTATCTTTAGTGATTCTTATTTTTTCCGATTTTGGTCTGGGTCAGTTTAAAGCAGGTTTAGGCCGGATCGGGGGCGGTTACTTAAAGAAAATCGGTGGTTGGTGGTCAAGAGATGATGAAGAAGGTTAAAACAAACAATAAAGCTTCAATTAGTGTAATCGTCGTTGCCAAAAATGAAGAAAAAACAATTGGCGACATCTTAAAGAAAGTTAAACCTTTCGCTTCTGAAGTTATTTTAATTGACGGACATTCAAAAGATAAAACCAGGGATATTGCCGAAAAAGAAAAAGCCACCATCTTTTTTGATCATGGCAAAGGAAAAGGGGAGGCAGTTAGGGTCGGAATAAAAAAGGCAACCGGTAACATTCTGGTTTTTATCGATGCCGACGGCTCACATGACCCGAGGGATATTCCCAGGTTGGTTAAACCGATTATGGTGGGGGAATCCGATCTGGTTATAGGTTCCCGGATGCTTGGGGGAAGTGATGAATTACACGGAACTTGGAACAAATTTCTTCGGGAATCGGCCAGTCATTTGATTATCTTGGGGATTAATTGGCGTTTTGGCGTCTTTCTAACCGATGCCCAAAATGGTCTTAGAGCCATTAAAAAAGAGGTAGCCCAAAAGCTCAATTTAACGGAAAATATCACGACAATTGAACAAGAAATGACCATTAAAGCGGTAAGGGCCGGTTATCGGGTTTCGGAAGTCGCAACCCATGAATACCGTCGTCAAAACGGTAACTCTTCAATCTTTTTAAGAAAGGTCTGGTTAAGATATCTTTATACTTGGCTTAAGTATTTATTGTTTTAACCGATAATGAGAATTCTATTGATTAATCCGCCGGCCGTTAACGGGGTGATGATGGTTCGGGAAGGCCGGTGCATGCAAAGAGAAGGCGCCTGGACGGCCGTTTGGGCCCCAATTTCCCTGGCAACTATCGCGGCCCTTTTAAAGAAAAATAAATTTGAAGTAAAAGTAATTGATTGTATCGTTGCCAAGATTAATAAAGTTGGTTTAAAAAAAATAATAAGCGATTTTAAACCCTCCCTGGTGGTTATCAACGCCATTACGGCTTCAATCAAAAGTGATTTGGGAGTGGCAAGCCTGACTAAGAAAATAAGTAGGGACATTAAAACGGCGGCCTTTGGAATTCATGTTTCGGCTCTTCCCAAAGATAGTTTTATTCTTGAACCAAAGCTTGATTATCTTATCCGGGGCGAACCGGAAATAACGACTCTGGAACTGGCAAAAACTTTATTAACCAATAAAAAAATTGATAAAGTCTTAGGCCTTTCTTATAAAGCTGGGAAGAAAGTGGTTAATAATTCCGATCGGCCGATGATTCACAACTTAAATCTTTTGCCCCCACCGGCCTGGGAACTGATTGATGTTACCAAGTACAAAATGCCTTTTTCGGCCAAACCGTTTTTGTTGGTCGGAATTGGGAGGGGTTGTCCGTACAATTGTCAATTTTGTGCCGATAAAGCCTATTATGGCCAGGTCTTAAGACTGCCGAGCGTTAGAAAGGTTATCTCCGAAATCGAAAGGGATATAAAAGAGTTCGGGGTAGACGAGTTTTTATTCTGGACCGAATCCTTCATGATTAATCCCAAATTTGCCGAAAGTGTTTGTAGGGAAATTATCAAACGGAAATTAAAAATCCGCTTTGTGGTGAACGGCCGGGTTGATCAGGTTAACCCAAAGCTTCTGCAGCTTTTGAAAAAGGCCGGCTGTTGGATGATTGGCTTTGGAATTGAATCGGGCGATAACCATATCCTTGAGCTGATGCAGAAAGGAATTACGACCGAACAAATTAAAAAAGCAGTTATCATGGCCAAGAAAGCCGGCCTTGAGGTAACGGGGCATTTGATTGTCGGCTATCCGGGAGAAACCAAGGCAACTATCGAAGAAACTATTCAGATGGCGATTAAGCTTGACCTTGATTTTGCCCAGTTTTACACCAGCGTCCCTTTCCCGGGTTCACAACTTTATCTTCTGGCCAAAAAGAAAAACTACATCGTTAATAAAAACTGGACCTATTTTGAACAAAACTTTTCCGTCATGAACCTTCCCGGCTTAAAAGCCAAAGAAGTCGAAACTTTAAGGGCTGAAGCCTATCGCCGGTTTTATTTACGGCCGAAAATGATTTTTAAAACCTTAATTAGAATCAGATCCTTACCTGAAGCTTTTTATTTTGCCAAGATGGCCAGAGATTTTTTGAATTGGTTTTAAAAAGATGATTAAAATTTCGGTAGTTATTCCGGCTTTTAATGCCCAGTCAACGATTAAGGACTTGTTGGTTTCCTTGTTTAACCAGACTTTTCCCAAAAAAGACTTTGAGATTATCTTGGTTGATGATGGCAGTAGGGATGAAACGGTAAAAATTATCAAAACGACCGATAAGGAAAAAAGAGTCAGACTTTTCTCGGAGCAAAATAAGGGGGCGGCTCAAGCCAGGAACTTGGGAGCTTCTAAAGCCAGGGGAGAAATTCTTCTTTTTGTCGATAGCGATACGGTTTTACCAAAAGATTTGGTAGCCAAATACTGGTTAGCCTATCAGAAACACAATAACCAGATTATTGGCGGTGGCGTCAAAAACCCCAAAGGGGTTAATTATTTAGCCTGGACCGATTATCTTTCTTCCTGGCACAACGCTCACGAGGGGATGAAGAAACAGACGGTAAAGGAATATTTACCAACCGTTAATTTATCTCTTAAAAGAAAGGTTTTTNNTCAGACTTTTCTCGGAGCAAAATAAAGGGGCGGCTCAAGCCAGGAATTTGGGAGCCAGTAAGGCCAAAGGCGGAATTCTTCTTTTTGTTGATAGCGATACGGTTTTACCAAAGGATTTACTGACTAAGTATTGGTCAGTCTACCAAAAACACAATTACCAGATTGTTGGGGGTGGCGTCAAAAACCCTAAAGGGGTTAATTATTTAGCCTGGA
>DIAR01000013.1:0-1890 GCA_002415845.1 Candidatus Woesebacteria bacterium UBA5073 | reverse complement strand
CTGTTGTCACAAAAAGGCCCCTTGGCCTTATTGGTTTTTCCGGTGGTTGTTTTAGGCTATCTGACCCTTCTTTTAAAGGAGTGGTTTAAGTTCCAACTTTTTACCTATATAATTTGTTTGCNNGCAGGTAAGAAAGGCTATCAATTCTTCTTTGACCCGTCACTTGGTCTTTGGCATAAGGCTCCATCTTTTAATGGTTTTTTAAAACATAATTACAATTGGGGAAAACACGCGAGTAAGGTCAGGGGTAAGTACCGGGAGCTTAAATTTCACTGGCTGTTGTCGCAAAAAGGTTTTTTAGCCTTATTGGTTTTTCCAATTATTGTTGTGGGTTGGCCTATTTTTCTTTTTAAAGAGTGGTTTGGGTTCCAGCTTTTTACCTATATAATTTGTTTGCCGCTTTTATTGGTCGGCCGTTTTGCCTACGGATTGGGTTTTTTAAAACAGGCTTTAACTAAAAAATGATTACCAAAGTTTTAAAAACAACGCTGAAGAGTTCAGTACTTGGTTGGCAAAAGCCGACCCACCTCATTTTGCATGTCATTAGTTTTTGTAATGCCCGCTGCGGCATGTGTTTTGCCTGGAAGAGACTGAATAAAAAAAATGACGATATGACTCTTGCCGAGATAACCAAAGTGGCCAAAGAACTGCCCGGCTTAACTTTTTTGGATATCTCCGGGGGCGAACCTTTTTTAAGATCCGACTTAAAAGAAATCCTGCAGGTTTTTGCCAAATATAGTCCCGAAGCATATGTTAATTTGCCGACCAACGGACTTTTGACAAAAGAAATTATGAAAATGACCGAAGACATCCTGCGGGAAGTACCACTTCCGATTTCACTCAATCTGTCGATTGACGGCTTACCCCAAACTCATGACCGGATAAGGGGGGTAAAGGGCTGCTTTGCCCAAATGCAAAAAACGTATCAGGGTTTGGTTAAGTTAAAGAAAAAATACCCGAAGTTGTCTTTGAAAGTGAGTACGGTTGTTTCCAACCAAAATATCGACGAACTTGGTGAATTTGCTACCTGGGTGAAAAAGAAGATGCCGGTGATTGATTTTCATACCCTGATTCTTATAAGAGGGGAACCCCGGAACAGTCTTTTTACCTTACCACCGCTTGCCAGGATGGAAAAGGAAAAGGCCCTTTTTTACAAAATTTGGCGTTGGTATGACTACGGCCAGAATTTAAATGCTTTAGGGAGTAAGGTGGCCAATACCAGTCACAACTTTTTACTTGACCAATATTTAAAAACGGTCAGTGACAAAAAAATGACCATTCCCTGTCTGGGGGGAAGGGCGCACAGTGTTGTTTATGCTAACGGTGATGTGGCGATGTGTGAATTAAGACCGGCCGTTGGGAATTTGAGAAAAGTAAACTTTAATTTTAATAAACTTTGGAACAATCCCGAAGCCAAAAAACAAAGATTGGCGATTATGAATAATGCCTGTTTTTGTACCCATGGCTGCAACTGGACCGACAATCTCTTTTTTAATCCCAAGGTTTACCCCAGGTTGGCTTGGGAGGTAATAAAAGGGTTATACTAGATTAAAGTGAAAAAGATTCTTCTTGTTGTCTTCGATGTTCTTGCTTTGGCCGTCATTCTGTACTTTTTCTATCCTTTGGCTAAAGATTATTTTCTCGCTTCACCCCCTTATGGCGGGGATTTTTTAAATTACACCTCTTATATGGCCTATGTCCGGGATCACTTCCGTCTGCCTCCGGCTTCATGGCACTATATTTGGTTTTCCGGATTCCCCGGGGTGTTTGACAGTCCCTGGAGTTATTACTACTTGGCTTTACCATTAACTAAGTTTTTCTCTGCGATCAACTCTTTTCGGGTTTTTATGATGATTACTCTTTTTTTGCAGTTAACCTTTTCCTACCTGT
>DIAR01000056.1 GCA_002415845.1 Candidatus Woesebacteria bacterium UBA5073 | reverse complement strand
GGCAAAATAGACGGACAAAACGGTAAAGAAGACAGCCAAGATATCCAGCTGTCCAATCATAAAAGTCGCATATAAGGTAACCGGATTAAGAATCCACAAAATAAAGGCCAACTTCTTCTTCTTTTCATCCGAAAAGAGTGAAGATAATAAGAAAGCAATCCCGAGGTCAACAAAAAGGTAAGGCAGTTTATAAAAGAACAAAACCGAGAATAAATCCTTCCTCGAATAGATGTTACCCATATTCTCCATTAACCAGGGAAGAAAATTCGGATCGACAAAAGGTTTAACCAACCATTTGAAAATCCCGAGCGTAAAGTAAGTTAAGGGCGGATAAATAAAAATATCGCTAATACCTATGTTTTTAACCAGGGGGTAATCAGGCGGTAAATTCAATAAAAACTGATAAATATTCAGTTCTCCCTTATAAGCAAAAAAATAGGCCGTAAAACTGTGCCCCCATAAATCAGGATGGGAAGTAATCGGCATGAGGATAACCCTTATGACTATTCCCAAAATCAGATATTTAAACCACCAAGCTTTAAAGACTTTTCCCATTAAATTAATAATAGCCTTATTATATCAAGATCAGATCGGATTTAGTTATTTTTTAATTGCCTTTGTATAATCCGTCAGTTCATAAAACAAGAGATTGTCGCGTGGACCGTTTTGGACATATTCTTTAATATTGTCGGGCCTAAAAGCTTTAGGATATGCAGCCACTAATTCCAAACCATTTTTTTCAGGGTTTGTGACTTTAAATCTCGACGAATTAAAAAGGAGATAGGTCGTGTCCCCCGCTTTTTTGGAATTGATAAGCTGCTCGGGAACCCGGTCAATGGAAACCCCGACACCAATCACCGTAACGTTAGGAATATTAGTTAAATAAATCTGTAAACCATCAGGCAAGGTTCCGAAAAAACCTTCCGTCCCGATAACAATCCTCTCGTTGGGATTTTTGAGATGTCTTTCCTTAATAAAAGTTGCCACCTCTGTAATCCCCGTTCCGGAAGTCCATTCTTCCAAATAACCGCTTCTCTCGCTTCTGGGAAGAGGAGCTTTCTCCAAATCGGTGTATAAAAGATAGTTAAACTTCATGGATAAGAAAACAGTCAGAATAACCACCACCACCGCTATTTTTTCAATGATTTTATTCTTACCAAGAAAAATACTTCCTGCCAGAATTATTAAATAAGGTAGTGAAAAGAGAATATAACGGGCCGTAAAAACCTTGGCAAACTCCGACTGAACCAGAATCGGTAAAATAAACCAAGATATCAATAAAAGTGTCTCTTTCCAGTTTTTTCTGATGTTTAAGATGATTGCTCCCACCGCTAACACCAAAAGCGGCCAAGGGCCCATTTGGGAAATCCATTCAAACGATCGGTCAAGGAAAGGAAGAAAAGGATCTTTAGGACTAAACCAGAGATGACTTAAGGGGAAAACATAATCTAAGTTTCGTGATCCCATCATGTTAAAATTCGGGCCCAATCGCAGGATGTTGTAAAGACCATAGCCAATAACATAAGTAGGAACAAATAAAGAAATAGTTTTAATCAGTTTGCCTACCGTTGTTTTGAAGTTCTTTTTAAAGTCAATAAAAATTAACGTTAAAGGAACAAGAAGTGAATAAAATAGGGCCGGTGATTTGGTTAAAAGGGCTCCGCCCAATGAAAAGCCCGTTAACATGGCAAAATCGAGTTTGGCGTATTTGACGGTTAGGGTCGCAAAAAACAAAACCCATATCCCGAACATCGACAAAAGTGCATCGACCAGGGCCATCCGGTCAAAAAAGAAGGTAAAAGTAGAAACGGCGTATAACAGTACGGAAACCAAGGAAACTTTTTTTGACTTAAATAAAAGGTACGAAAGGGAAAATATTCCAATCATTGAGCCAACCCCCGCCATAGCCGAAACAGCCCTTCCGGCAACTAATGGATCGGAAAATATTTTCAAGAAGGGAATAACCAACCACATATAAAGAGGCTGCTTTCCGTCGGAGAGTGGAACAAATCTCAAGGTTGGCTCGTTCTTCATCACCTGGGCCCATCTGATGTAGATGGCCTCATCGGCAAAAACCGGCAAGTGATTAATTTTATAAAATCTTAAAAAAGTTCCAATTCCGATTATTACGAGAAGAAAAGCAATTGTTGTTCCCCATTCTTTAATAAACTTTTTCATATAATCTTAATAATTAAATTTTATATTTCCCCATTAAGGCATTTATTCTTACCTTAAATAAATCAACCAAACCTTCATATGAATCCTTAATCGGATTGATTCTTTCGGTATCTTTATGCACCCAGTTAACCGGAACCTCGGCCACTTTAAGTTTTAATTTTCTGGCGATATAAAGAATTTCCAAATCAAATCCGGCCGTAACCGCCGCTCCTCCGGCTACCACTTTGTCGTTATAAACTTTCATTTTGGCAAAAATCTTCTGGGCCGCCTCTTTTTTAAAAGCTTTAAAACCACACTGTGTATCTTTATAAGGAAGTCTTAGGACTATGGTACGAAGCAGAGAAAACCCCCAAGCCATCAGTTTCCTTATTAAGGGAGCCCCTTTTCGACCATGACGGGAACCGATAACGATATCAAAACCCTCTTCGAATTTCGGAAAAAACTTTTCGATTTCGGGTAAAGGTGTTGCCTGGTCCATATCGGTAAAAAGAACTATTTCCCCACTTGAAGCCAGTACTCCAGCAACAACCGTTCCGCCTTTTCCTCGATGTGGTTCCGCCAAAACCCGAAAACCCCCATGTTTTGTGGCAAAGTTTTTTAATTTTTCAACCGTGTCGTCGGTTGATTTATCATCGACCAGCAAAACCTCCCAGGAGTAATTTTGATTTTTCAAATAACCCCATACTTCTTCCAAAACACCCTTTTTAAGGTTTTTACCTTCATTGTAGGCCGGAATAATAATCGACAATTTCATAATCTGATCCTTCTTTCTACTGTAATACCTCCAAACTGAATTTTCTCTTCTACCTTCCCAATACCCTTCTGCCTGGCTAGCCAGGCATTTAATCTTTCCGGATGCGGTGAATCTATCTCATATAAAGTATAAAGAAGAGGTCGTCTTTCCTCCAGAGGAAGCCTTTGGTGTTTACTTTCTCCATACCACTTAAAAAGATAATTGTAGGCGTAAGGAATAACCGGAGGAACATAGACATCAACATTAAACTCGCGCCCTTCGCTATCGGCATAGATCCAATCCAAGGCTTTCTTTTGGTTAACAAAAGCTACACTTTGTGTGTCATCTGCCTTATCAGTAAGAGTCGCAATAAGCGGCTTTATGTTGCTGCCTAAGAACAAGAAAAAGAAAAGAAGAACGATTACTTTGGAAAGCTTTCCCTTCCATAAAAGCCCTAATGAGGAAGCAATTAACAAAACAAAGATTAAATAATAGCCCGTTAAATAGTAATCGTAGATATTACCGAAATTCCCCTGAAAAAAGATTAAACCCACCAAGGGTGAACAAAAAACCAGGAAAGCAGCTTTAAAGTATTTATTGTGCAAAAGTCTGTTTAGACAAAAGCTGAAGATGAGAATCAAACCGCCAAAAAGAACTCTTTCTTTTTCATACATGAAATAAAAGATTTTGTTCAAAAAGACATCGTTATAAAATTTAAGTTTGTCTGAAATAAAAACCCATGAGGGCAGGGAAAAACTTTTATCGGTCACCAAAAACTTCTTAATGTTCTGCGTTAAAACAAAACCATGCTTTAGCTCAAATAAAACCAGAGGCAAGAAAGAAGCCGTAAATAAAACAATCGACCAAATCAGATTCTTCTTATCGGGCAGATTTTTCCTCTGCCAAAGAATAAATATCAAAAGAGCCGGAAAGTAAAAAACTTCGGCAGCCGAACCGAAATTAAACAAAGAAAGACCTGAAGTGAAAGCAATTATCGGCCAACCCCATTTTTTACCGTCAATCACCTTAAACATGCCCCAGAGAAGAAGAGCCGACAAAAGAAGCATTGGGGTTGGATTGGAAAGCCAGCGGGAAGCCATTACCAGGCGGTAAGAAAAGGCGGCAATGATAACGGCCATGATACCGGCTTCTTTGCTCACCATTTTTGTTCCAAGAACATAAAGAAAACCAATGGCCACCACCGAGGTTAAAGCCAAAAAGACGGATGGAAAAACAGGATTCCCCAAACCTATTAAATAGAATGGCGCAATTAGCCAGTAGTACCAGGGGCCTCTGAAAATGCCTTCAATTCCGGTTGTCGGACCAATCAAAAACATTTTGCCCTTGTGCCACAAGTCCCAGATAACCAGGGCGTCCCTGCCCTGATCATAATAAAAGCCCAAAAGCCGATTAACGCCGTAAATACGAACCACAAAAGCTATTAAAAGAATCAGAAAAACAAGAATATTAATCGGCGTGATTAAACTTTTTATTTTTTTCATTTATTTTTTCTGACCGTTTCTAAAACTTTAATAACCGCTTCATCAAAATTTAAATCCTTTATTCTCGCCCCGGCTGCCGTAATGTGTCCTCCACCACCAAATTTTTGAGCCAATTTGGAAACATCATAACCGGTCCGGGAGCGAAATGAAACGGAAAGCAGTTTCTCTTCTGTCTCGACCATGACCATGCCAAAATCGGTTGAAGCGACAATCGGAGCGAAATAACTGGCAGCGCTATCTTTGGCACCAAGAGGTTTACCAAACTCTTCATACAAAGTATACGGAATTGCCGCCCAGACAAAATTATATTCTTCATCAATTTCCATCCGTCTTAAAATCTCACCCCAAAATTTCATCTGATCAAAAGGAACACTTCTAAAAATGTTTAAAACGGCTAAATCCTTATCTGCTCCTTTTTCCATTAACTTCTGAGCAATCTCCAGCGTTTGGGGTGTAACTCCCGGATATTCAAAAACACCGGTATCGGCTATTATTCCCGTTAAGAGAAGTTGAGCAATATCTTTATCTATTTTTATTTTCCAATCTTCAAAAATAAGGTAAAGCATTTCGGCGGTGGAAGACTTTTTATTGTCAACATAATTATTATTTCCATAACCGTCGTTAGTCGCATGATGGTCAATTGTTATCATCGGGATTTTCGGCAACGGAATTTCCTTCTTTCCCGAAGCCATTTCCCAACTGCCGGAATCCAAAAGAACAAACAAATCATAATCGGAGAATTTAAACTGATAAAAGTTTTCCTTTACTACTTTTTCTGAGAAAGGCAGAAATTTACAATCAACGGGGATAGCATCCGAACAAATAACGTTTACTTCTTTGCCCATCTTGGTTAAAACCGCATATAAAGCCAGAGCACTACCGACACTGTCCGGATCAGGGCCCCGGTGGCAGTTAATCAGGATTTTGTCAGCCTTTTTTATTTTGATCAGAATTTCGTTTGAGAATTTATAGTTCATGGTTGAGTGTGTACCAGTTTATAGAGTCTGGCTCCAAAGACCTCCCATTCATTTTCAATTTTACTCCAACCAAAATTAGCCACCTCCGCTTTGGGGCTATGTGTCGGATCGCACTTTTCCTTCGGCAACTCACAAACTACAAATAGTTGTTGGGTTATTGTCTCATCGGCTTTTAAGGCATTAATATCAACAACTTTTTCATTCCACCTCTCCAGAAAATATTGGTAACCGTCCTCATAGTTTCTCTCAGCCAAAACAGCCAAGTTAAATCTTTCACCATTAGCCTCCTCCTTTATTTTTTGCGCCACCTCCCTTGCTCTTCTTAATTGTTGATTGGGCGCCTTCAAAAGAGGGTCAACTTTTAAATTGACATAAACCAATAAAACTAAAGCAATAATCGTTAAGGTGGGAATAATTCTTTTTTTGTTTTCCAGAAGCAACTGTCCCAAACCTCCAATTAACAAAAACGGTGCCGGGAAAAAGAAACCATAATAATGATCATATATTTCCTGTTTATATAAACCCAATCCTAAAATAGCAACACCAAGCCAAACCAATAAAACATAAAAACCGTGTTTTGTCTTTAAAGGCAAATCCTTTCTTTTTAAAACCAAAAACCAAACGGATAAAGCGACCATCGCTCCCAAAATATAAGGCCCTGTATTTGCCTGATTTGCCCCGACCAATCTCATCATTATCTTTTCGGAAATAGGAAGGCTGTTGGGAATGGCCTTCCAGGGTTTAATCGAAACCGTTTCCTGACGAACGGTAAAAAACTTCTTCATGGCTCCAAAATTATTCCAACCGTGCCGTGCATCAAAGATAGCCAAAGGGCTCATTAGAAAAAGAAAAATCACGACACCAATGATTGTTTTTTTTATTAGTGGCTTGGTCTTTTTGACTTTTCTTTCCTTCAAAAAAGTCAGTAACCAAAAAAGGCCAATCGTCGGGAAAAGAAGCAATCCCAGATAGTGTGACTGCATGCAGAAAGCCAAAGAAATTCCAAGAATGATAAGCCAGTTATAAGTATGTTCTTTCCAAACTTTCCAAATGGAAAAGATGGAAAGCAAAGCAAAAAAGGGCATGATATTCGGATTCCAGGAAGAGCGGGAATAAACAATAACCGTCGGAGCAATGGCATAAAGAACGGAAGCTATAATGGCTGCCCTCCAACCAAACCAATCCTTGGCTATTAAATAGATAAAGCCAATTGTAATTACACTTAAAAGAGCAATTTGCACGGCCGGCCCAACCGGAGAAAAATTGGCAATTAATAAAGCCGGAGCCATTAAATAGTAGTAAAGCGGACCCAAATACATATTGCCGATGGAAGTGCCCGGACCAATCAATATTGGATCGCCATACACCAAAAGTTTTCGGACAATGATTGCATCTCTGCCTTCATCACCCAGGAAAGTTAAATATTGATCTATTTTATAAAGTCGCAAGAAGGCTCCAAATAAAAGAATAACTAACAAGATAATAAATTCCTTTGGGTTTCCCTTAATCCAATTTTTAATCTTTAATGCAATTTTAACCATAGTTTAAACAGATCAATAAAACTCTGAATGATAACCGACAGTTTCCGTCCGGTTCCCTGCCCCGCTTTCCTGGGATAGTGATGAACACCGATTTCAACCATCTTAAAACCTTTCTTTTTAGCCTTAATTAAAAGTTCGCTGGAAATAAATGCCCCCCTTTGCGATTCAAGTTTTAAAATTCCATCAACAACCTTTTTGGAAATTAACTTAAAACCACAGTCGATATCCTGAACCTTTAAACGAAAAAGAACATAAACACACAGTTCCCAAACTTTAGATGAAAGAATGGTCATTTTCGATACTTTGCGGTCAAGGTAGTAACCAATGACCATATCGGCTCCGGTTTCTTTTTGTTTGGCAATAAAATTATCAACCTCACTAAAATCAAACTGCCCATCGGAATCGGTAAAAACAATGAAAGGGTATTGAGCATTATAAAGACCACTTTTTAAAGATGCTCCGTAACCCTGATTGTCTTTGTGATCAATCAGTTTAATCCGCGGATCTTTCTTGTGAAGACTTTCGACAATCTCTTTGGTTTTGTCCTTTGAACCATCATTAACAACCAAAATTTCCCAGATTTCGGCAATCTCCATCAGATGGTCTCTGGCCTTCTCAACCGTACCCTGAATATTAGCTTCTTCGTTGTAAGCCGGAAAAAAGACGGAAATAGCGTTAATTAATTTAGGCATAAGAACATCCTTCTTTGAAGTTTAACATAGCCTGCACCCTTGATTCCATCGGAGGGGGGATATATCATTTTAAATTAGGATGCCGAAAAAATTAAAAGAGCTTCTTTTTGTCGCTGCCGTCTCAATTATCCCGACTCTTCTTATTTGGTTGCCTTTTTTTCTTAGGATCAGAAGTTTTTGGAGCATTCCTCTTCCCCAAAACGGCATGGCTACCATTGTAGCCAACTATGACGGACCTTTATTTATGGTTGTCGCCAAATCATTTTACGCCTCAAGCATTATCTCTCACTTTCAATTTGTTTTACCTTATGAATACTATGCAGCCCACTTTCCCCTTTTTCCCCTTCTTATAAGGCTTTTCTCCTACGTCCTGGGTTACCCATATGCCATGCTTGCGGTAACACTGATAAGCTCATTTTTGGCCACTTACTTTTTTTACCTTCTGGCCAAAGAAAAACTAAACGGTCAAGGCGCCTTGTTTCTGACCCTGGTTTTTTCCCTTCTTCCGGCCAGATGGCTGATTGTTAAATCGGTTGGCTCAGCCGAACCCTTGTTTATCATGGCTATTATCGCTTCGCTTTTTTACTTTGATAAAAAGAAGTTTTGGTTAGCAGCTTTGTTTGGAATTATGGCTCAACTAACCAAATCACCAGGGATTCTTCTTTTTATAGCTTATTTTGCTTATCTTTTTGTTCCAAAACTTAAATACTTTTTCTCAACCTCGTTTCCCAATTGGTTTAAAAGCTTAAGTTTAGAAAAAATATATCCGATCTTTTTAATTCCCCTTTCCTTAATTGGTTTATTTTGCCTTTATAAACTGCAATACAACGACTTTTTCGCCTATTTCCATTCGGGAGATAACCTGCATCTTTTCTTCCCGCCATTTAAGATTTTTAATTACTCGGCGCCCTGGGTTGGAACTTTCTGGCTGGAAGAAGTTATCTTTGTTTATCTGTTTGGTATCTTGGGCTTAATTAATCTTATTAAAAGAGGAGAGAAAGCCATGGCCTATTTTGTCGGTATTTTCTTTGCCAGTACTCTTCTAGTTGCCCACCGCGATATCATTCGCTATTCCCTACCTATCTTTCCTTTTCTTCTCCTGGCTTTTTCAGACACTATCTGCAAAAAAGAGTTTAGAATCGTCATTCTTGTTTTAGCTCTTCCTATTTATCTTTTTTCCCTGGCTTATATTTCCCAAAACGTCATGCCTATCGCCGACTGGTCTCCTTTCTTCAATTAAATAAAAACTTGAGAGTGTTTGAGAGCAATCCCGAGATAAAATACTCTCATGGAGGTTCCGCGTTTTAATCGATTCAAAAAACAACGATATGCGTTAGTGGGTGAACAATGTCCTGAGTGTAAAACCAAAATCTTCCCCCCAAGAGACATCTGTACCAATACCGAGTGCAACAGGATCGTTATCCCGATAGTTAGAGAGCTTGGCATAGGTACGGTAGTTGGTATTCACGAAGAAGTTATTTTCGACGAAAAATCACAAAAACTGAAAAGATCAGCCACAGCCGCAATCCGTATGCCAAACGGCCGTGAAGTTGTTTCTTCTATTGATAATCCTTTTTCAATCGTAGAGGGATCAAACGTAGAAGTTATTGGTGTGCAAAAACACGTGGGTAAGGAAGATTATTACGGCAGAATGGTCAGTTCTCCACATCAACAAAGCGATATTTTTTAAGTATATTCCGGAGCAATTTTCTCCAAATCAAGATTGATAAGGGACCTTAAAATAAGCGGTTTTGTTTGTTTCCCCAAAAGATAATTTTTATAGCCCAAACAGATCTCCTTTATCCCCGTTCTTAAGTGGTAACCGTTTTTAGCATCCAATCCTTCCGAATAATGCATATAGCGGTGGTTTTCTATTTTAAAACTGGAAAAGGCTGAGGTTTCAGAAAATTGTTTAGATAGGGACAGATGATATACGGCCACCCGAACATCCGCTACATCAATGAACATAAAAGGTTTGATATCGTTGGGAATAATATCTTCGGATAATGTTTTATCAATCGCCTTCTGAGTAAATACTTCCTGTTGTAAAATTCTCATGATGGAAATTTTTGGCCCTTCATCCTGTTTTGAATAGCCCATAGGAAGGGAAACCGAACCGAACGGCTTTCCCAATTCAAGCCTCGGAGTTGAGATATCATCCCCAACCAAAATCATCTCTTTATTTTCTTCGGAAGTTATAATTAAAGCACTGCCTACCCTTCTGACGACGCCTTCCTTAACATTGTGGAGTATCCGGTGCATTGTCCCCACCGAAGTTTTGAAACTGGGTGGCAATTTTTTATAGAGTCTCTCCAGAGGAATTTTGTGGTCAGACAGAAGAACCATGAAGGTTAAAGCTTCCGAAAGTTTGCTGTTCGGACCGGCTGCTTTCACAATACCCCATTTATCCAAAAGTCTTTGCACTCCGGGATAGGAAACGGGAATATCATAATTGTTGTTCTTGAAAACCTCATCAACCGAACCGTACTTTAGATAATCAGATATGATTTTCCGATAAATAATTCTTTCCCGTTCCTGATATTTTTCCAACGCTTCGCCCATAAATTAACTTAAGGGTAATTATAGTCCACTCAGGCTGCCAAAAGCTATCAAGAGGTCTTTTTCTTAAAAGGGTTTTTCCAGGTCTTCCAGATGACCAGGTTATACATGAGGTAGTTATAAGGCAAAACCATAAGGGCAACCACAAAAGCCAACACCAAAACGGTGTATTGTTCCCCAACCAATTTGACCCCCAAGGGTCCAAAAATTGACTGAATTACCAAAGCTCCGGCCGACGTCACATTAAAGGTCACAAATTTGGCAACAATGTTTTTTACACCGGCGATTTTTTTCTCACTAAAGGTCCAAAGATTGTTCCAGGCAAAATTACTGATAATGGCCAGCTCGGTAGCAAAAAGCCAGGCAAAAGTTTCGGAAAGGTTTATCTGCCTGAAAACCCTGATAAAAACATAGTTAACCACAAAACCGACAAAGCCGACCAGCCCAAACTTTATCAGTCTTTGACTTTCTTTGAGTCTTATTAAAACAACAGTCTTATATGAAGCAATCATTTCCTTAAAAACAAACTTCGAAGAATCTTTAGTTCTTTCCTTAAAATCAATCGGTACTTCAACAATTTTCTTGGTTAACTTGGTTGTTCGATAAAATAAATCAAGTTTGTGGGCAAATCTTTTCATTTCCATTAAATGGTCCAGATCGACTTTTTCCAAAACTCCCTTTACCCTAGTTAATCTAAAACCGGTGGTAAAGTCATGCAGTCCCGGTTTCCAGAGCATCACTTTCGCAAACAAATTCCCGAAATAACTCATCGCTTTCCGATACCAGGGCCAGCCCTTGGGGATTGAACCGCCTTTAACATATCTTGAACCAATGACATAGTCGGCCCCATCCAGGAAAGCTTTAACTACATCTTTAACGTATTTCGGATCATGTTGAAAATCGGCATCCATTTCAACAACCGCATCGGCACCAAGCTCTTTCATGGCATACTTCATCCCCCTTACATAGGCCCAGCCCAAACCCTGTTTCTCCCCCTGGAGAAGGTGCAAATTGGGGTATTTCTGCATTTCCTTTTTAACAATATTGCCGGTTCCGTCAGGAGAATTATCATCAACCACCAGAAGATGCATTTCGGCTCCCTTAATCTTGGGGAACTCTTCGTCAAATAAAACCTTAATCATCGGACCGATATTGGTCGCCTCGTTATAAGACGGCATGATGATAACAACTTTCATAATATTGACTTTAGCAAAGTTAAAACGTTTAGACAAGAAGCCTTTTAAGGAAAAGGTATTCCTCTTTTTTCCAATTCATTTTGGAAGTAGGCAGCTTTATTAAATTCTTTTTTTTGCGCCGAAATGATATACAGATTTTTTAAAGCTTCAATTTTATCGGGATTGACCATCAGCGTTGTCAACCATAGTTCTTCTGCTTTATCATAATTTTTTCGGTAGAATTCCAATAAGCCATAGTTAAAAAAGGCATTGTCGTACCCCGGATTAATGGTTAATTCTGCCTTAAATTCATTCTCGGCTTTGTCCATTTCTCCCCTATCCATATAAATAAGTCCCAGATTGTTGTGAATCATTGTTTCAACGGGATTTAGACCAATCGAAATTCGATATTCTTTCTCGGCTTCATCTTTATTTCCGGCCAAATAATACATTGCTCCCAAGTTCTTATGAGCCAAAGGATGTTTATAAGAGTATTTAACCGCATTTTTCCAAAAGGATAGTGAATCTTTAAATATCGGTAAATGAAAAGCGTTGAAAACAATAAGGATTAAAACCACCATCCCTGATCCAATCAAAACTTTTGTCTTTTGCCAATTCAACTTCTTAAGATAATCAATTTCACTCAAAACAATAAACACACCAATTAAAGGCAGATACAGCCGATGTTCCATAAAATCGGCGACATAGTTTGAATTGGGTCGAATAAACGACGGTAAAAGAAAAGCAAAAAACCATAAAGTTCCGAAAAGAATCATTCTCGTGTTTTTCTCCTTGGAAAAAATAAGCAATAAAACAATGGCCAACAAGGTGATTACACCAAAAATCAAAGTTGTGCCTTCAATAATCGGTATAACACTTAAATTGAAAGGAAAGAGTATTTTTCCCAAATAAATCAAAACAGCCGGAGAATTAAAAACAAATGATCTGATAATGTGGGTGGCCGTGTATTTGATCGGTTCGGTTAGAGCAATGGTGCGAAGCAAAAACCAAACAAAATAGAAAAAAGCCCATCCAACATAAAGAGGAATAGTGATACTGGAAAAAAGTTTTTTTCTTAAAATAACAACCAGATAGAAAAGACAAACCACCGGGATAAAAATTGCCGATTCCTTAGTAAAAAGGCTTAAGCCAAAAAAGCCTATCTGGTAAAGGCAGTTTTTCATATTCGGTTTTTCGATATATTTGAAAAAAGAAATCAGTGTGGCGAGAGTAAACATGGCCAAAAGAGAATCGTTCCTCCCCGGCACCCAAGCTACAGCCTGAGCCAAAACCGGATGAACGGCAAAAATAAGAGAAAAAAGGAATGCCAGTTCCTTTTTAAAATTTAACCGCTTTAAAAATGAGTAAACAAGACAGGTAGTAATCACATGAATTGCTACATTTGAAAAATGATAAAAGAAGGGTTTGGCCCCGGAGATTTGAGCATCAAGCATAAAAGAAATGGTAAGGATTGGACGATAATAAGCAGCCGAAGCGTGTGAGATATGAAAGACTTCCTGAACGAAGGTGGTAAAGAAATTCCCTAAATCTTTTAGGAAAAAGAGATTGTCCAAAATCAAAACATTATCGTCAAGATAGGAAAAGCCGAAAAACAATGAAGGTAAATAAAGAATTAAAATGACTCCGATAAGCCACCCGTAAGGTTTTTTGCCGGATAATAATCTATCTAATAAATTGATTTGAATCAATGGTTTTTTCATTCAGATATAATAATAAACCATCTTCTATATTTTTAGCATAATTTGTTTTAAATAAGTGCCTTGGCATTAATGAAAATTCAGGAATATTATTAACCGGATAATCCATAACATCTAAATAAACTTTTCGGTACTTATTCCTTTTCAAAAATCCATCGACTACAGGCTGGTAATCAGCGCTGTCGATGTAATTTCTCGGAACAATTATATCCGGCTCAATCTTTTCTAAATTTATTCCGGGTTCTCTTAAAACAAAGCTTCCGAGATAATAAACAAGAGTTGTTTGTTCAAGATTGGTCTCAACAATCAGGTTTCTGGGGTTTTTAAAATGTCCCCTGATATATTCGATAACGGTGTCGCTTGGCCCTTTATATCGGTGGCTAATCTCATATATGTGTCCGGACCAGATCCCAATTTTACCGAAAGATGAAGCGATAAAGACAAACAGCAATAAATAATAATAGGGATACGAAGAGTTTCCCTCTATGGAACTTAGCTTAAATATCAAATAAAGATCCAAAACCAAACCGAATATGAACACGGGTACTAAATTAATATAGTAGCGGTCCAACAGGTAAGGCATTCTGGAAATTACAAATGAAAAAACGGTAAGGGTAAATAAACAAAACAGGCTAACCCTAAAGGCGGTAAGTAAACTGTCATCAATTACCAGTCCTTTTTTCTTTTTTAGATATAAAACGGCAAAAAGAAACCCCTTAGAAACTACAGCCAAGGCCAGATAGTCATAGCGCCAAAAGAAGGTAACAATTCTTAACAAATGCTCCTTATAAAGGAATATGTTTATGGGGAGATATTTGGAAAAAACTGACGAAACATAAAAAGTTTCATAAAATAACAAAAAGGGCAAACCCAAGAGCAGAGATAATCCTAAAGGCCTCAACTCTTTTGGATCATATGCTTCATTTTTTTGTCTAAAAAAATTAAGGGTTAAATTTTCAAACAACGGGAAAAAACCAAGAATAAGAACAAAAGAGAGAAACACCGGGGGAGAAAGGTTGATCATAAATAGGAGCAGTACCGTCTGCCAGAGCGCGTATTTCCCGATCGTAATATTTTTTAAAAAATGCCAACGGCAATAAAAATAAGTTATTAATGAAGAAAGAAAAATGATTAATGAATAAATCCGCACCTCTCTTAAGTGAAGGACTAAAGAAACCGAAAGAAGGATAAAAAATAAATAAATTAAAATAGGGCCGCTGTCCCCCTTTTTCAAAAAAAGGCTAATTAGGAATGCATAAACCAATACCCCCATAAGTCCCACCAAAGCAAACGGAAATCTGACAACGGCCGTTTTAAGATAAATATCCTTTATCCCTTCGGCTACCCATACCCCGGGTACGGCAAAATAATATTGTCCCCAGGGAAGATGAATCCAAGCATCGATACTCTCTTTTATGCCAATACCCTTTTCCGGAATCATCGTTAAATTAACAACATTTCTTCCATCATGAACTTTCGGAAACCCATACTGGATTATTCTTTGGGCAAAAACCGTCGTTTCCGA
The DNA here is from genome assembly GCA_002415845.1 of Candidatus Woesebacteria bacterium UBA5073. Lineage (GTDB taxonomy): Bacteria > Patescibacteriota > Microgenomatia > UBA8517 > UBA8517 > UBA5073. The sequence continues at coordinate 14,740 of DIAR01000056.1, read as the reverse complement.
TTCGTCCCCCCACAAAAGCGGGTAGGAAAGGTTCGCAAAAACACTAATAAGAATCAGTATTGAAATAAATATCAAACCTAAATAAAACCAGATGTTTTTTGGTATAAATTTCATATCTTTTTGAACAAAATCAGGCTGGCAAAAGCCAGAGTACTTTTTTCAACTTTAGTTACCCAATGGCCACCAGAACTATCCCAAAGATAAGCCCCAACCAGTTTATATTTTTTACTGATTAGGTTATTAAGAAAATCATAAAAAATTCTTGGGCTTTCTTTATTCCAAAGACCGCTGTCTTGTCTAACTGAATATACAATGGCTGCCGGTTCATTTTTTTGCAACTCCAGTACGGCCTCTTTCTGATAATCTTCTCTTTTAACCGTCTCGATAATTAAAGGGTAGGTAATATCGAAACGGGACACGCTTTTTCTTTGGGCATAAAAAAGGATTTCCGGTTCACTTCCGGCTACAAAAACCAAATCATTCGGTTTAGTAATCTTTTTTAGTTCAAGAGCTACTGATGGTGCCTCATAAAACGGATTGGTTGTCCCATAAATCATTAAGTTGGTTTGCATTGGCGTTAGTGGAAACTGCATTCTGACCGACCAAAACATAAAAACCAAAATAAAAACAAAATAAACATAAACCGGTATTTTCTTTATCATCTCCGCCAGATTAATCAGGCCCATACTTAAAAGAATGGCCAGGGCCGGCATTAAAAAAATATAATAGTGCCCGATCGGAACCTGATAAATGCCAAGCAGGGAAGTTAAAAACAAACCAAAATAAAACCATTTATTATTAAATTTCTTAACAAAGTAAAACAGAAACAAAGCCGGAACAAACGGCCAATACTTAAATATTCTGGAAAACTGCAGAAACATGTTTTTAAAACCGAAGCCCCACATCTTGGCATAGTAAAGGTTATAAGTAATGGCCGTTTCAACAAAATACTTCCACATCCCTTTTAGCACTACCGGTGCTAAAACTAACACAACAACCAATAATCCCCCTGTTACAAGATAGACAACGTTTGTAAAAAGCGAAGCGATTTTCTTTTCCTTTTTCCACAACTTAATAATCCAAACTAAATAAATAAAAAGAAGAACATATAAACAAATGGGTTTATAAAAGAGAGCCAGGGCGGAAGTAATCCCTGATAAAAACCAATTGATACTTTTTGGATCCTTTTTATCTTTGATGAAAAAGGCCAAGGTTAATAAAAAAGGCAAAAGCATAAACATTTCGGTATTGGCGGTCCTGCCCATAAAGACAGGAAAACAAATCATCGGGGTAAAAAGAAACATCGCCCCAATGGCTACTTTTTTATTAAATTCTTTAGATACAATGTAGCCCAAAACCAAAGTAGCCAGCAGTTCAAAAACAAAGGCTAAAACCCTTGGTGCCCAAAGGGAATTGCCCCCGAAGAGTTGGGCCACAAAATAGGTATAAACAATTAAGGGTGGTTTTTGTAAAAAAGCATCCTTATAGGGAAACCCGCCACTTTTTAGTATCCAGGCCGAATAAGAGTATTCGCCTTCATCTCTTTCAAAAGGGGCCGAAAAACTATTAAAACGAAGGACTAAATTCAAAACAACCAAGAGAACGATAACGATAATCAACCAAGATGGAATTTTAATCTTTTTAAATAGTTTCATTTTTTGATGTAAATGTTGGTCATTAAATCAGCTTTATCAACCGTTAATGTTTTAAATAAATGTGGCAGAGGTAGGGCTATATCGGCAATATTATTATATTGGTAATCATATACCGGAAAAGCCACTTTTTGGTATTCAGCCTTATTAAATAGGGCTTTCAATTCTTTCGAGGAATTGGGCCTGTCTCTTCTTGGAATAATTATATCCGGTATAAGTTTCATATCGGCCTGCAGGTTTTTCCCCTGAAAACCAATAATCACCTTACTTTTAAGATAAAACATATATGAGGGTTCTTCATAATTGGTGGCAATGATTAAGTTTTCCGGGTTTTTATAATTTTGCTTGATATACGGAATAATGTAATCAAGCGGGCCTTTAAAGACGTGGGTTAATTCATAAAGATGGCCTTTTATTAAATCAATTTTATTAACACTTAAAAGCATCGCTACAAATATAAAAAAGTAAGGTAACATTTCCGTTTTAATTTTTCTTTCCCGAAAGATATCAAACATTAAAAACAAATCGATTAGAATTACCAAGATAAGAATTGGCTGCAAAGGTAGAAAATAGCGTTCGAAAGTATACGGGTTATTGGCAATTACCATCGGATAAAAAAGAAAAAAGAAGGAAAAAAAGGTTGAAATTTGAGCCAGTTTATTTTCTTTTAAAAAGACTGATAACTTTTGATGTTTCTTTAAAACGAAAAAAAGGATTATTTTTACCAGGATAGCCAAACACAAATATTCATACTTGGCAAAATAAGAGAAGGTAAAAAATAAGTTATTAAAATAAGCCAAGAAATTATAACCGAACACTTCGGTTACCGTTCCCGAGATTTTGTAAATTTCCAAAATTATGGTTTGGGGTAAAATCAGCAGAACGGAAGCAAAAAGCGGAATTAATTCCTTTAAATGATTTAAAAAGTTATTCCTCAAACTTAATTTATTTATATCCTTAAAGAAAAGAAAAGCTTCAAAAAGGCCGAAATAAATAAAGGTAATAATGTAGGCCGGGAAAAAAGAATTAAAAAGAAAAAATAAAACCAGCGGCAGAACATAAAAATATACTTTCTTCCCCTTTCCCAAGAAACGGTAATTAATAAAGATAAAGAAAAATAAAGAAAGAAAAAAGAGCAAAAACGAATAATACCTGACTTCTCTTAAATGAAGAATTAAGAAGATGGAAAAATTTTCAAAAACGAGAAAGATAATTGAAAAAAGATATTTTTTTCTTTTAGTTGGTAATAGTTTTAAAGGAATCAAAAGAAATATCGCAACACCAAGAAGGCCAATTAAAGCTTGTGGTGTTCTGATAATTAAGTTTTTGGTATAAAAATCAGCAAAATATTGCGACAGATAGATAAAGGGGGCGGGAAAGTAAAACTGGGCCCAGGTATGGGGATTGACGTTATAAACGCTTATCGCCTTCACCGTTTCATCGGGAATTTCCGATTCGTTAAGAATATTTTTCCCGTTATTAATTTTCGGTAAACCGGTTTTTAAAACATTTTCGGCATAAACAACCGTTTCGGCTTCATCCTGCCAAAATAAAGGATAAGAAATATTCTTAAGAGTATTAAATAAAGTCAGAATAACCAGACCAATAATCACAATAACAAGAAGAAAATCCAGAGAAAAAAGCTTCTTTTTAAACATGATTAGAAGACAATTATAGCCCTATTTATGTAGTATAATCAGGCTTAAGATGAAAATCGATATTCTCACTCTTTTTCCCAAAATGTTTACCGGGCCTTTTGCCGAATCAATCGTCAAAAGAGCCCAGGATAAGGGTTTGGTTGAAATTAAAATTCATGATTTAAGAGACTGGACCAAAGACACCCGGAAAACGGTCGACGGACGGCCTTATGGCGGCGGTGTCGGAATGGTTCTTTCGGTAGAACCTGTTTACCTGGCCTTAAAAGATCTGAAGAAAAAAGATTCCAAAGTAGTCCTTTTAACTCCACAAGGGAAAACTTTTAAGCAAAATGTGGCTAAAGAGTATTCCAATCTTAAACATTTAATTCTAATCTGTGGCCATTATGAAGGCTTTGACGAAAGAATCAGAGAACACTTAATCGATGAGGAACTCTCCATCGGAGATTACGTATTAACTGGAGGTGAACTTCCCGCCATGATTGTTATCGATACAATTGTGAGATTAATCCCTGGCGTTTTAGAAAAAGAAGAGGCAACCGTCTTTGAGTCCTTTTCTCCATATCTTGAATACCCCCAATACACCAGGCCCGAGGAATTCAAAGGTTGGAAAGTACCGGAAGTTTTAAAATCGGGTAATCACAAAGAAATCGAAAAGTGGCGAAAGGAAAAGTCACTTGCCAAAACAAAGAGAATTAGACCGGACCTTATTTAAAAACCCAAACCATGAAGGATAAGCTCATCAATAACCTTCTCCCACGGCAAAAACTTCATTCCCAAAAGTTCTTCGGTTTTTACAGGATTAAGACCTCCTTTAATCGGGTATCTGATAGATGGATTATTTTTCACAAATTCTATAATGCTGGCCTTTTGCAGCTTACTGGAATCCCTACCCGTTTTGTTCAAAAGATAAGCAATTAAGTCGTATGGTGAAGCCGTATTTGGAGTTGTGGCATGGAAAGTTCCGTACATTTTACCCTCAATAATCTTATCCAAAACCTGACACATTTCATCAATATAGGTAATTGAAACCTGTTGATCATAAAACAGAGGATAAAGTTTTCCCTGATTAAACAAAGAAAGCGGTTTTCGTAAGTAGTCTAATTTCAAATCATATTTAGCCCTGACTGGGAAATTAATTCTCAAGATTGTCATATCGTTTCCCAAGGTGTTTTTAATAACCCTCTCCCCTTCGGCCTTAGTAAACCCATACCAGGAAAGTTTTGCCGAATCCGTTTCCGGTAACTTATCCTCAGCATAAGGTCCCGGATCTTCAACTGATCCGGAAAAAACATAATCAGTTGAAATATGGATTAGATGAATTGTCTTTGGATCAAAAAAAGAAATTAAATTCTTTGTACCTTCAACATTTATCTGGTAACAACTATCGTTTTTGTTATCTCTTTGTTCTTCGGCTTTCCCGACATCGGTAAAAGCCGCTAAATTAATAACCACTTCAGGATTGTAATCCGTCAGTATTTTTTTAATTGATTCAATGTTGGTTAAATCAAAATCCGGGTACTCCGGAGTTATCAGCTGGTACTTATTACCATAAAGTTCAACAAATCTTGAGCCAACTAAACCTGAAGCACCAGTGATTAATATTTTTTTCACTTATTTAAATTTTTCTGGAAACAAATCTCTTAATTTGGGATTATTTTTATCCCTTTCGGAAATAATGGGGTTTTGAATCGGCCAGGGAATCTTTAAATCCGGATCATTCCAGGCAATAGCTCTAACATCCTCACCCGTATAGTAAGCATCAACCAAATAAAGATAATCAACCGGAACATCTCCCACTACACAAATCGAATTGGCCAAACCTTTAGGAATAAATAAAGCCCTGTGAGTGCTTTCATCAAAGTTAAATGTTTCGAATTTACCAAAGGTTGGGGAATCAGGCCTGATATCAACAATGGCTACAAAAGCTTTCCCACTTACTGGGTAAACCAATTTGTTCCAATTCTCCGCATGAAGGGCTCTTATTACCTTAGGTAGAGAGTGGGAATGATTAGCCTGAACAATGTTGAATTTAAAACCGATTTCTGCTTCCAGTTCATCAAGTCTAAAAACTTCTCTGAAAAAACCTCTTTCGTCAGCATGGGTCGGTCTTTCAACAATCAAAAGACCAGGAATTGAAGTTTTGGTAATATAATTTTCGTCCATTATTTTTGACCGGTTCTGGCATACAGGGCTTCGGCTTCTTCTTTTAAAGGTCGCCACCACCATTCATTTTTTTGGTACCATTCAATCGTTTTTTGCAGGACTTCATCAAAACCTAACTCCGGTTCCCAACCCAATTCTTTGTTTATCTTGGTCCAATCAACGGCGTAGCGTCTGTCGTGTCCGACTCTGTCTTTCCCAAGTTCAATGAATGATTCATCTTTTCCAAGTAACCTAGCCATCTTCTTGGCCACTTCTATGTTAGGAACATCCTCGGTTAAACCTCCAATTAAATAAGTCTCCCCGACTTTTCCTTTTTTAATAACCATGTCAATTGCCCGACAATGATCCAAAACATAAAGCCAATCCCTGACATAAAGTCCGTCGCCATAAACATATACTTTCTGATTATCAATCAAATTGGTTATTGAACGGGAGAAAAACTTTTCCGGATCCTGATAAGGTCCGACGTTGTTGGAGCAGTTGGTAATCGTTATCGGAAGATCATAAGTCGTAAAATATGCCCTGACCAGATGGTCGGATGCGGCTTTACTGGCCGCATACGGACTTCTGGGATTGTAGATAGTCTTTTCGTTGAATTTCTCTTTATCTTCCAACTTCAATGCTCCGAAAACTTCATCGGTTGAAACATGGTGGAATCTCTTAACCTTATGTTTTATGGCTGCATCCAGAAGAACCTGTGTTCCGACCACATTTGATTGAATGAAGACCTGCGGGCCTTCAATTGACCGATCGACATGACTCTCGGCCGCAAAATGAACTACCAGTTCGACACCCTCCATGGCTTCGTTAACCATTCCCGCATCACAAATATCGCCTTTAATAAACTGATAATTGGGATTACCCTCAAAATCTTTAGTCGAGGAAAGATGCCCGGCATAGGTTAACTTATCCAGATTGGTTATTTTGTCTTCAGGATATTTATTAAGCCAATACCTGATGAAGTTATTACCGATAAAACCCGCCCCGCCGGTAACCAAGACTTTCATAATTTATTTATTTTTCTTCTCATACCAGAATTTTCCGGCTTCTAAGAGCGTATTAAACGTTCCCGCATCCCGCCAGTAACCTTCCAGTACCGACCAGTTTAAGCTTCCTTCATTAATAAACAAGTTGTTAACATCGGTAATTTCCAGTTCTCCCCGACCGGAAGGTTTGATGTTTTTGATTTTCGAAAAAACCGACGCATCATACATATACAAGCCCGTTACGGCATAATTGTTCTGTGGCTTTTCCGGTTTTTCCTCAATCTTCACAATCTTTTTGTTTTCGTCAAAAACCGGAACACCAAACCTTTTCGGATCAGGCACTTCTTTTAAGAAAATCATCGCCCCTTCCTTAAAGTTTTTTACTTCCTTTGAGATATCGGCATCAGTTGTATTGTCTCCCAAGATAACACAAACCGAATCACCTTCAGCAAAGTTTTCGGCCAAAGAAAGGGCTTCGGCAATTCCGCCTTCACCTTCCTGATAAGCATAGGCTAAACGCTTAAGTCCCAGTTCTTTACCGTTTTTCAAAACCCTAATGAAGTGTCCGGCATAAGGACCGCCGGTAACCACCAGGACTTCATCAATTCCGGCTTTAACCAAAGTTTCTATCGGATAATAAACCATCGGTTTATCATAAATCGGAAGTAAATGTTTATTGGTCGCAAAAGTCAGGGGGTAAAGTCTTGTTCCGAGTCCTCCAGCGAGTATAATGCCTTTCATATTTTCTAAATTATACTATTTAAGTATGCTTGTCGGCAACGGATGAAGCCGCCCAGCTGTCCGGTTTGGTCTTGGCTACATATCCGTTACCGTTAACCATCCCGACAACCTCCCTGATCATTTCCCTGGTTGGACCCAGAGAGCCTACATCAATGTGAATTTCCAGATCATATTTAACAGGTGAGACCGCTTTCCGGATGTCCGGAACCAGTGCTTCAGCCATATCCAAAGACATTAAAGTTTCGTTGTAGATTTTATCCCTCAAAACCGGAATGTCGTTACTTTTCTTCTTATACCAGAAGTATCTGGCTCCCCTTCCCTGCCTGTGAACAACAATGGCCGTGACGTAGTCAATCTGGGAATGGCCGTCAATACGCTTGGTTTGGGAGTCGGTTCCAATCACCAAACGATAAAAGCTACCCGGCTGTTCATTAACAAAAACCGCAATTTCCTTAATTATCCCCGGAGCGGAAAGCTCACCTTTGGAGGGACTGTGAAACCTGATATTTGCTTGCACGAGGCCAATTATACCTATTTTGGCCATCCCCTGGCAAATTTTGAGCATGGAGGCTTTTTTGCTATAATTTCACTACTACTTATAAGATGGAGAATGTAACTAAAGTCATTATCGCTGTTGCCGGCTACGGTACCAGGTTCCTACCGGCCACCAAGTGCGTCCCCAAAGAGATGCTTCCGATTGTTGATAAACCGATTATTCAGTATCTGGTTGAAGAAGCGGTAGAAAGCGGTATCAAAGACGTAATTATTGTCACCCGCGAAAAAGGTCAGGAAGTGATGGAAGACCACTTTAAGGAAAACCCCGATTTAGAGCAAACCTTAAAAGAAAACGGTAAAGAAGAAATACTGGAGCGGATTCAAAAGATTAGTAAAATGGCCAACTTCATCTTTGCCAAACAAACCAAAGACCTGCCTTACGGCAATGCCTCTCCTTTATTGGCTGCCAAGCAGTACATCAAAGAAGGTGAACGTTTTGCCTACATGTTTGGTGACGATATGGTTTTAAGCGAAGTGCCTTGTTTAAAGCAGTTGATTGATTTCTCCGATCAAAAAGAAGGTTCCCCCACTGTTGGCGTGCAAATTGTTCCCAAATCGGAAGTTAACCGTTACGGTATTTACCAATTGGCCGAAGGATCCACGGATCGAATCATTGATGCCGTTGAAAAACCTGACCCCGATTCCATTTCAGAGCCATACCTGGCCCAATTTGGCCGTTTTGTTTTAAACAAGGAAATTCTGGATATCGCCGAGAAAAACGTCAACCAAACAAAATTGGGCAAAGCCAACGAACTCTGGCTCATTGACCAGGTGGTTGAGTACGCCAAAGTTAAACCCGTTTACGCTTTAAAGGTCGAGGGGGAATGGATGACCACCGGAGATCCATTAAGGTATATGAAAACCCAGGTTAAATACGCCCTTAAAAGGGAAGAATTCAAAGACGACTTCCTGGCTTTCCTCAAAAGTCTTTAAGTCCGAAAGATCAAGGAGAAGATAATGACCAGTCCCAGAGTAGCTACGGCAATATATTCAATCACTACAGCCAAATAAAGATCATCGTGCATCTTGTGATGAACTATTCCCCAAACCACATATGAAACGGCCACGGCAATGGAAATAATGACCTGGAAAACCCGGTCATATGAGAAAAGAACAAAAGCTAAAGTCGCACAAACAAAAATACCGATTAAGGATGAATAGTGAGGAAGTAATTTGATAATTTTTTTCATATTCTCTTTAGATAATCTGTCCTGCCTTTAATATCAGTACAATTGCCAATATCATCCCCAAGAAAGCCACATGGGCGAAACTTTTGCCACCGATTCTGGCAATACCCCTTTTATTGGTCACAATTCCGTCAACCACCAGAACAACTAAAAGAACACAAACAATCAAAAGGGAAAGATTGCGGGTGGTCAAAAACGGCGACAGGAGGGACTTCTTGGGGGTAACTGCTTGCAAATTAGTTGTTTGCACGGTTGTTGGTTCGGTATTGCTTAAATCCGTTACCGCTACCGGCTTGGCTGTTGGTGTCGCCAGGGTTGTGTTTGTTCCCTGAGTTTTGGCTTCAGCTACAGGAACAGCCGGCAGACTATCCGCATATTGTGTTCCAAAAAGTTGAACGATAATGGTTGTCTCAACTCCTGCCAATTGGCCTTCAACCACTGCCACACCAATTTCTTTGTACTTAGGAGACATCAAATTTTCCCGATGTGAGGGAGAAGCCATCCAGGCTTCAACGGCCGAAGCGGAATTGGAAAAATCCCTGGCCAAATTTTCACCGGCATAGCGGTATTTATACCCGACATCGGTAAAAAACTTCCAGGGCTGTGTTCCATCAGGCGCCACATGAGCCCAATAGCCTTTATTTAACATATCGGCTCCTTTAGCCTGAGCCGCCTGGGAAAGAGTTCCGTTCTCCGTTAAAGCGGGAAGCCCGGCCGCCACCCTTTTTTCATTGGACAATCTAATTACCTCGGAGGGCGGAATATTGGCAGCATAACCCAAAATACTGGGACCAAGTTTGGGAAGAAAAGTTAAAACAAGCTGAAATAAAACCAGGGCAAAAGTGATGATGGTCAAACTGGAGGAATGTATAAGTTTGGCCTTATGGTTATTGCTTTCCCTAGGAAAAAACAAATGGGCAAGTCTATGGGCAAATTTCATCAACTCAATCTTAACGCGCCCACAGTGAAGAATCAATGATATTGTGTGAAAAAAGAAGTTATTCGGTTATCCTTTTGGCAACCACAATAAACCTTTTGGAGTCCAAGAAGCCAACACAAGTATAAAGGGTAAGGGTTTCCTCGGAGGTCGGAAGAATATAGGTTAAATTATCGGATTCAACCGTATCCGTTTTTACAACTTTATAAGAGTATTTATTTTTTGCCTCATCAAAAAGTTCGATTATGGCCCCCTCTTTGACCCATCTTATTGGTCCCAGGATTTCGTTTTTGTTGTGGCCATAAAGGATCAGATTCCCCTTTTCCCCGATTCTGGCTGAGGAGGCAAGGTGGGAAACGGCATCAGGATATACCTGCCAGACATCTTTAACAATCAAAGCTTCCTTGACCTTAACATCCACCCCCAGGGGGTACATTTTGATATAAGTGGGGACAACCCCAGTTTTGGATTGTTCCTCATACCCGCTCAACTTAAAAGAAAGGATTCTGGCCTGATGGAAGCGCCAAACGGAAAAAACAGCAATTAAGAGAAGGCCACTAAAAAGAAGAATAAAACCCTGTTTTTCTTTCTTAAAGGTACTTTTGAAGCTAAAGGACATTGTCCTTTTATTTTACAGAAGATTTCGAAACTTTTCTTATACCAAAACCGGTTAAGCCCATTCCCAAGGAAAAGATCAAGTTAAAGATAGCTTCCTCAGCCATACCTGTCTTAGCCATGGTGTTGGTTCCTAAAACCTGACCACCAGTGGTTGATGTTCCCAAAACCTGGGCACCTCCGACTGGAGCTGGTGCTCCACCCAATTCCCATTTCAAACATTTGGTTCCTTCCAAGCTTAAATGTTCATCTGCACCGCAGGAAGGTGTAGTTGGTGCAACTGTCGGTTCTTCGCTAGGTGTCGGTAACACTTCATCTCCTGGTGTTGGTGTGGGTGTATCTGTAGCTACAGGACAAGTTACAACAGTTCCGTTTATAGTTTCAGGTTTTTCAGTGTTAAATTTACTCATAGCCCAAGATGGAACTGCTAAAGTTGAACCCGTCGGTCTGTGACATTTTGTTGGGTCTGCCGATTTTTGATAATCAAAGATCACCGAAAAGTTCTCGACTTTGTAACAGTCGTTTGGACCATCTTGCTCGTCATAAGTATAGCCTGCAGGACACGTATGGACGATTGTGCGATAGTGGCGTCGATATTTCCAGTCACCATCAATCTTCTGCTTCTCGTCTTCGCACAAACCCGCATCTTCGTCAGAATTGGAACAATAATTGCTACCACTCCAGGAACTCCATGAACCCCAGCTAGAGTATGTAACAGAGTCTCCTTCGTAAAGTGTTTGACTGGCATTAAAAACTACACCTTGTGGACAACTATAACATACTGGTACATGCGCCGATGTGGATTTAAGTCCGCCAAAAAGAAGATAGCCCGCAACGAAGGCAATAAAAGCTGAAATCAAAACAAGATACTTTTTCATAATCTGGGGGCATTGTAAACCCCGACCTATAACTTGTCAATATGGGAATTTGAGGCTAAATCACTGGTACTTTAACTCAATGGCTCCATTTTTCTTGATATTTTTCCCGTTAACCGGTATGCCTAAGGCATACCCTAAGGTCATGGCTACTGCCGCCCCAACCCTTAAACCGGTAAAAGACCCAGGACCTTCATTGACTTCTATCTCGGTAATATCTTTTAAAGCTATCCCCTTCTTTTTAAGGATTTCGTCCAAAAAAGGTAATAGATTTTGAGATTTATTATCTTTAGCTTTGGCTTCAAATCGCTTCTCGTCAAGGCCGAGAGTCAATTTTTCTCTGTCTGAGGTATCGATAAAAAGCTTCATTTCTGGTAGCCTTCGGGGTGGTTCTTATGCCACAGATAGGCAGACTCAACAATCTCTTTTAAGCCGTATTTAGGTTCCCAGTTAAGGTCTTTTTTGATCTTTTCGTTTGAAGCATACAGGGCATCGGCATCGCCTTCCCTTCTTGGGCCGACTTTAACCTTAACCTTTAAGCCCGTTACTTTCTCAACCATATCGATAACTTCTTTATTTGAGTAGCCCTTACCGATTCCGGCGTTATAGAAGTTACTCGGTGCACCTTCCAAAAGGGCTTTTAAGGCCAAAGCGTGATTGGCTACCAAATCAAGAACATGGATGTAATCCCTGACACAACTTCCATCCGGGGTTTTGTAGTCATCACCAAACATCGTAAATTCTTCCCCCTTAAGAGCAGATTTAATGATCGTGGGAATTAAATGGCTTTCCTCCGGATGATCCTCCCCGATTGAGCCGTCCAAAGCACCTCCCGCGGCGTTAAAGTACCTGATTGAGGCAAACTTCAAGCCATGGGCCTTCTCATGCCAGAAAAGCATTTTTTCAATCATAAGCTTGGTTTCTCCGTATGGATTTAGGGGGTTTTTGAAATCATCTTCTTCAATCGGTAATTTAGCCGGATTACCATAAACGCCGGCCGAAGAGGAAAGAATGATGTTTTTAACCTTAAACCGGTTCATACAGTCCAAAAGGTTAATGGCGGCAATCAAGTTGTTGTGGAAGTACTTGCCAGGGTTTCGGAAGGATTCGCCCATCTGGATATAACTGGCCATGTGGATAACCCCGTCAAAGTTTTCCTTGGCAAACAACACATCCAGTTTGTCTTTCTCGTAAACCAGGTCAATTTTTTGAAGATTAAAGCCCTCGACCGCATCTTCATGACCGGAAGAAAGGTTATCGGCAATCACCACTTCAAAGCCTGATTCTTTTAAGTGTCTTACCATGAAGCTGCCGATGTAGCCTGCTCCACCTGTTACCAATACTTTCATATCTTGTCCTTCATTATAACCAATCTTTCGTTTTCTGTCTTTCTCTGAAATTCAATCCAGGTATCCCAGGAAAAACCGTTCTCCATCTTTTCCGCCCACTCAATAAGAACAATATTCTTTGGGTCCTGAATAATCTCTTCAAAACCGAGGTTCAGAACTTGGGATTTAACATCACCTTCCAGGCGGTATAAATCCAAATGATATAAAGTATTAAAACCTTCTTTGTTTTCAACCTTATAAGAACGCATGAGGATAAAGGTAGGAGAAATAATGCGGGTCGTAATCCCCAAACCTTCGGCAAAACCTTGGACAAAAGTCGTTTTACCGGAACCTAAATTACCGGAGATGGCAATAACCGTTGCTTTGGTGTTGTTGGGTTTTAGACCAGAAGCCACTTTTGCACCCAAGCTTTTAGTTTCGCTGGCGCTTTGGGTAAGAATTTCCATATTAGATATAGTCCTGACAGTGACCCAATTGTATCAAATACCACGTCCCTTAAGCGAGATTGACGCCCAGCTATAAACGATTGATGATATTCGTCACTGAAAGCATATATAACTGTCAGGACAAAAGCCCAAACGTATGGGTATTTAATCTTGGTGGCTTTAAAACCCCGATAAAGAAGTAAAGAAAGAATGGCATATTCAATCAAATGGGCCGTTTTCTTAACAAGAAAGTCCTGCCAGTAAATCTCCGAAGAGGTAGGAACCGAGCGGGCTGAAAAGGAAAAGATCACCAGCATCCAAACCAGAGCCGGCGACCAAAAATATAAGTATTTTTTAAGTTTCTGCACTTTTTAAATTATATTCTTTCTTGGCCTTTTTCAGGAGAGCGAAAATGGCACCACCGATAAAAAGAACGCCAGTAAGGATAAAAAACAAAGCCAAGAAAGGAAAACCGGATTTGGTCGTTTCGGCAGAGGAAGTTCCTTGAGGTGTTTTGTTTATCTCATCCCTAATCCCCAAAATCTCACCGGTTGAATCAGATGTTTCAGTATCGTTGGGTGTTGATGATGCCTTAGCTGATGCTGTTGTCTTAGGGGTCGAAGTAGTAGTTTTGGTCGGTGTCGGAGTTACCGTTGGCTCAGGTGTATCTGTAGGTCCAGGCACTTCAGTTGGTGCCGGTGTTGGGGTTGGCTGTAATAGTTCTTCAATTGGAACCGTTATCTCAACATTAACTGGTGTGACAGAATCGCTTGCTTGGCTACCTGACTCCGTATATCGCCTAACTCTTAATTTATACATTCCAGGACCATCATATTCGCTGCCAGGACTACCCAACCTTCCTTGAAAAGTTGCTTGAGCCGCTCCATTATAAATAATAATGGGATAATAACTGGTCCCATTCGAACCGCTAACCCAGTCAGTATTATTAAATGTTTCACCAAAATATATTCCTGTTCCTTCTTTATATAAATCTATTCTTAAATAATTTGGGTGATCTTCTGCTCCTGAAACCTCCACCGAAACTGGAAATTCATCTCTAGTTATCGTTGTTGGGTAATCAGTTATAGTAAGGGTAACTGCAGATACAAATTTTGGATATATTGAGATAGTAAAAAAAAACAATAAGAATAATAAAAGGCTTTTTATATACTTACTGCACATGAAGGTAGAGACTGAGAACCCCGTCTGCATGCTCTATATATACTATATTAATGACACTACTGCCACACATCTCGGATGATTTATATAGTGTCCCATCGGCAGGTGCCCTTATTACATCCGATGAAGTTGAAATCATGTCAAACCCTGTATGAATTCCCCCCGAATATGAATATTTCCAAGAGTAAGGCGTCTTTCCATAAAATTGGGTCAGCCTAACCATATCTTCAATCGGCCATGGCCAGTTACCGCTTCCAACTGCGACCATGCTGCCGCTTCCGTCTTGTTCATTCTTAACTGATTTATTTTGCAGATAAGGGGTCGGATCTGTCCAGGTTCCACCTTTTCTGATTTCAAAATGAAGATGTTTCCCGGTTGAACAACCCGGATAACCGGTATTTCCAACCAAAGCAATCGG
>DIAR01000054.1 GCA_002415845.1 Candidatus Woesebacteria bacterium UBA5073 | reverse complement strand
TTAAATATGCTCATCTTCGTTATTTGTTCGGCTTGTGAAAACCATCAATATGATCAATATTAATGAGTAATATTACTTTTCATACACACTTATTTACGCCGTGTATTCCATATTTCAGGGTTAATCATATTGAGAGGCTTTTTACCCAAGAAGGCGTGAAGTAAACCTTCCACCGCCAATTGACTCATCTTCTCTCTGGCCTCATTAGTAGACGATGCAATGTGGGGTGTAAGAACCACATTTTGTTTGCCCAAAAGTTCCGGATGAATATTTGGCTCGTTTTCATAGACGTCCAAGGCCGCTCCTTTAAGGGTTCCTTCATCCAAAGCTTTAACTAAAGCATCTTCACAAACAATTGGACCTCTGGCGGTATTAATCAAAAAACTCCCCTTCTTCATTTTGGCTAGAGTTTCTATATTTATCATTCCTCTGGTTTCATCAGTTAAAGGAACATGCAAAGAAACAAAATCGCTGACCTTTAAAAGATCATCCAAAGAAGAAAAGACAACGCCCAACTCTTTTTCGGCATCCTTATCCGGTTCGTGTTTATTGTATAAAACCTTCATGTTGTATCCCTTGGCCCGTCTGGCCACCATCGAACCGATTCGGCCCAAACCGATTATCCCCAGAGTTTTTCCGATTAAGGAAGTGCCCAAAAAGATATTTGGTTCCCAACCTTTATATCCTCCCCTTCTTACCGACTCATCGGCTTCTACAATTCGTCTGGCTAAAGACAAGATTAAAGCCCAGGTGTGTTCCGCTACGGCTTCATTAACTTCATCACAAGGAGTGTTGCAGACAACGATTCCCCTATCGGAAGCGGCTTTTAAATCAATGTTGTCAAAACCCACGGCATAATTAGAAATTACTTTTAACTGGGGTCCGGCCGCATCCATCAAGTCGGCGTCAACCCTGTCGGTTAAAAGAGAAAGTAGTCCGTCAACCCCTTTAACTTTCAAAACCAGCTCTTCCGACTTTATCGGCCGGTCCTCCGAGAAGACTTCAATCTCATGACCTTCCTTTTTAAGTAAGGATAAATAATCGCCGGGAATTCTTCTGGTAACAAAGATTTTCATTTTTTAAAATTCTTCTATCTTAACCTGACTGCTCTGGGCCCGTGTTAACCACAAAGGCATTTCGTTTTCTTTTAAGAGGCCTCTTTGAGAACCAGTATAGCCTATGACGGAAGCCGAGTTAACTGTGCCCCAAAGTAAAGCTTCGCCGAAATCTTTACCCTTAATAAGGGCTGCCAGACAACCCGAACCGAAAGCATCACCGGCTCCGGTCCTTTCAAAAGCATCAACCGGAAGTACCCCTGCTTTAACAAACTTCACCCCGTCGGAAATAAAAGAACCGTTATTGCCGTCGGTTATGACAACCACCTTTGGTCCCAAAGCTTTCATGGCCAGGAGAAGCTCTTTCTCTTTACCTTGAGTCTGGCTTTGATTGGTTAGTTTCTCTGCCTCTTCCCGGTTAACAAAAATAACGTAAGTAAATTTAAGGATTGCCCCAATCGCTTCCAAGCCGCCTTTCAGTTGCCAGGAGCCGGGGTTAAAGGCTAATTTAACCGTCGGGTTTTTCAAAAACCATTCGGTGATATGGTTATAGAAAGGACGGAAGGATTCACCCATCGAGGTTAAATAGACCCAAGGGGTAAGGGGTAAATTAACCGGAAACTCATAGGATCTGGGGGCATGATATGAAAAAATGGTTCGCTCGCCTGAATAATTAACAATGTTGGAATAGTTGGAAGAGGTGGCCGGTTGTTGAATAACGTAGGTCAAATCAACGCCTTCTTCTCTTAACTTCTCAACAACTGAATTGCCAACCAAATCATCACCTAAAGTTAAGACCAAGCCGGTTTTAACTCCCAACCTCGTCACCCCCACGGCGTTGTTGGCGGCATTGCCCCCAACACAAAATTCCAAGTATCGAACCGGTATTTTATCCCCGTAGGTAAAACAGATTAAAGACTGTTTATCATCCATCTGACACAAAGATTCCGACTCGGTTGGCGTCATGAAGACGTCCAATGAAGCATCCCCCACACTTAAAAGATCAAAGTCGGCCATAATTTATTCTAAACCCCCTTGTCTTGCCCTAGATACCAATTCAGCTCTTTTAAGGAATACTTCCTGGGCAGCTTTCATATTTTCATCTTTTCCTGACCAAGTTTGTAAAGCCTCTTCCTGAAGAGCTCTGGAGAAAGAAAAAGATAACTGCCAGGGCGCATCTTTCTTCAATTTAACGATTTCGTTTAGATTATTGGTTGCCTCATCAGGTGTTTGACCGCCCGAGAGAAAAACAATACCGGGGACTTCCGCAGGAACAGAATTCTTCAGAGTTCGAAGAGTAGCACTGGCCACCTCCAAAGGCTCGGCTTTAACCGTACTATCCTTCCCGGGAAGAACCATATTTACCTTCAAAAGAAGCTTTTTTAGGTCAATGTTTTTATTATTTAACTTGGCAAAAAGGAGCCTTAATACTTTGGTGGTTATTTCTTCACAACGAGTCGTGGTGTGATTGCCATCAAGCAAAATTTCCGGTTCAACAATCGGGACAAAACCGCTTTCCTGAGAAATTCTGGCAAACTCAACCATTCGATTTAAATCTTCTTCTAAGAAAGGCTCGGATGGATATAAATCAGAAATTCTAAAAGCCCCTCGCCATTTAGTAAATTTAAGACCAAAAGTTGAATATTCTTTTAAGCGTTCTGATAACCCCTCCAATCCCTTGGTAATCTCCTCTTCTCCCCCATTAAAAGCTTCTAGTCCTCCATCAACTTTAATTCCGGGCACAATGCCTTTTTGGGTCAGATAATCGGGAAAAGAAATTCCGTCATCGGTTTTCTGTCTGACCGTTTCGTCAAACATGATGATGCCGGAAATGTATTTTTCAATGCCTGGTGTGGAAAAAAGCATTTGGCGGTATTTCCGATTCAATTCCGGCGTGGATGAAACATTAATG
>DIAR01000046.1:9531-9760 GCA_002415845.1 Candidatus Woesebacteria bacterium UBA5073 | reverse complement strand
GGTGGACCGAAACCAGTTTGTCTTCCTTATTTAACTTAATGGCAATCAAACCCGAGGCCCTTAAGTTTTGGAATTCTTTGATACTGGTTTTTTTGACAATCCCTTTTTCGGTGGCCATGACCAGGTATTTGTATTCGACGTTTTCCCCCAGAGCCAGAAGGGACAGAATTTCTTCACCCTGATCAAGGTTTAAGATATTAACCAAGGCCTGACCTTTGGCCTGACGGGA
>DIAR01000046.1:0-9201 GCA_002415845.1 Candidatus Woesebacteria bacterium UBA5073 | reverse complement strand
TCGTGAGTGGTGGCCGAGGTTAGATGCATGATTTCATCCTCATCTTTGGTGGTCATTCCGAGTACCCCTTTTCCTCCTCTTCGCTGCGCCCTGTAAGTGGCCAGGGGAAGCCTTTTGATATAGCCGGTCTTGGTGACGGTAATTAGGGTTTCTTCTTTGGCAACCAAATCTTCTTCGGAGAATTCTCCGAGAGCCGCTTTATAAATCTTGGTTCTTCTGATGTCGCCGTATTTTTCTTTCAATTCGGTGACTTCCTTAACGATGATTTCCAGAACCTTGGCCGGATCTTTTAAGATTAAGGTTAAGGCGTCAATTAATTTTTCGATTTCCTCATATTCTTTTTCAATCTTTTCTCTCTCCAAGGCAGCTAATCTTCTTAACTGCATATCCAAAATGGCCGTGGCCTGGATTTCGGACAGTTTAAATCTTTTTATAAGATTTTCCTTGGCTTCGTCCTGGGTTTTGGAAGCCCTGATCGTTTTAATGACGGCATCCAGGTTATCCAGGGCAATCTTTAAGCCCTCCAAAATGTGGGCTCTCTTCTTGGCTTCGGTCAGTTCGAAGATGGTTCTTCTGACAATAACTTTTTGGCGGTGCTTGATGTATTCCGACAAGATTTGCTTTAAGGTCATGGTGTGGGGTGTACCGTCAACCAAAGCGACGAAGTTGGCCGGGAAAGTCGTTTGCAGTTTGGTGTGTTTGAAGAGGTTGTTCAAAACGGATTTTGGTTTGGCATCTCTTTTAAGTTCCACAACCACACTCATTCCGTCCTTATCCGATTCGTCCCGAAGATCCGCAATTCCGACCAGTTTCTTTTCATGCACGAGTTCGGCGATCCTGGCGACCATTTCCGCTTTATTGACCTGATATGGAATTTCGGAAATGACGATTTGCTGACGGCCTTTTTTGCCTTCTTTTATTTCGGCTACCCCCCTGACAACGATTCTGCCCCTTCCCGTGGCGTAAACCTCGTTTAAGGAATTGCCGTCATAGATAACGCCCCCGGTCGGAAAATCGGGACCCGGAATGATGTTGACCAACTCTTCGGTTGTGATTTCACTTTCAAAAGAAATCGATTGGGGTGAAACCTGTTTTTCGGTTAAGGCTTTTGCCTCCCCGGCCGCTACCAGGTTAATCTGTTTAATGACAAAGTCGGTTTGTTCTTTATTCTTGGCATCCTCGGAAATAACTTTCCCTTTTTTGATGGTAGCAATAACGGCCTCACAGACTTCTTTTAAGTTGTGGGGCGGAATTTTGGTGGCCATTCCGACGGCAATACCTTCGGAACCCATTAAAAGAAGATTCGGGAGAAGGGCCG
Organism: Candidatus Woesebacteria bacterium UBA5073; assembly: GCA_002415845.1. Lineage (GTDB taxonomy): Bacteria > Patescibacteriota > Microgenomatia > UBA8517 > UBA8517 > UBA5073. Next base: position 7,883 of record DIAR01000046.1, on the reverse strand, counting down.
GCAGGTAAGTCGGTTCTTTTAAGGTCGCGTCGAAGTTGTCGGTCATGTCGACCGTTTCTTTTTCGATGTCCTGAAGCATGGCTTCGGAGATCTTGGCCATCTTTACTTCGGTATACCTCATGGCAGCGGCCGAATCCCCGTCTACCGAGCCGAAATTACCCTGGCCTTTGACCAGAGGGTAGCGCATTGAAAAACTTTGGGCCATACGGACCATCGAATCATAAACGGCCGTGTCCCCATGCGGATGGTATTTACCCAAAACTTCTCCGACGACTTTAGCCGATTTGGTATAAGGGGAAGACGGGCCCATTCCCATTAAATGCATGGCAAAAAGAATTCTTCGATGGACCGGTTTTAAGCCGTCCCTAACATCAGGAAGAGCTCTTGCTACAATAACGCTCATCGCATAATCGAGGTAACTTTTAGAAAGTTCCGAAGTTATTTCTGTTTGTAAAACTTTGCCGATATCCATTGATAATTTTTAATAAAAACGAGGCTAAATAAAGCCTCTTTTACCTTATTTATTCTACCTTTTCTGGGTCTTTTCAACAAGGGGAAAAAGGTTAAAATTGAAGCCAAATTATAGGAAAAAAGGGATTCTTGTCTTTGGGTATTTTTCGGTTATAATAAAGGCTGAGATTTAAACTGGAACCTTAAAATCAGAAAAAAAGAAAAGAGGAAAAATGAAACGAAGTTACCTGCTCTTGTCTCTGGTTATGTGTCTTGCGTTGTTGCTTTCGTCCTGCAGCTTTCTGGGTCAAACAATCTTGCCCAACACCGAATATCAAGCTTTGGTGGCAGAAAAGGACAAGTATAAAGCAGACCTGGATGCCGCAAAGATTACGATCGAAGCGGATGTCAAGACGGCCGAGGAAAATGCCACAACGATTTCCGATCTGAATTTCAACAATGAAAAACTGACGGCCAAGATTGTGACCTTTAATTCGATGCTCTGTGAACAATCCTGGGATGAATTCCAGAAATATACCGGTCTTTGGGAGTTGTTCTGGAGCCCTGATCAAACCCCTGTCGGAATTCGAGTTTATTACAGTCAATGGACCGCCCCGGGTTTGGAATGGAACGATTATCTTCCAGGAACAACGTTGATTTGGGACGATGATGGTACCCAAGCTTTTATTCTGGATACAGCCAACGATTGCATTATCCCAAACCCTGCTCTATTTGACCTTGATCCGCCTGTACAACACTCTTCCAGTTAAATCTCAAGTGTTAAACTCTTGGTGGATGACTTATTTGTCACTTTTGAAAATATTTTATCCACCAAGCTTTTTTCTTTTTGAAGTTAATGAATTATTTAAAGATTAGTCGACCTTCTATCTTTCTGGTCGTGTTTTGATTATTTCTCAAGTATTCCTCCAAGACCTGCTGGGCACTGGTCGTAACGACTTTTTGCTTCCCCGTCGCAATTAATTCTTCATTGGTAATGTTTAAGTATTTTTCGGAATTTGAAAAATGGTAATTTTGAATGCAGAGAGTGTAAAATTTATCTTTCTGTACTTCTTCACCATTTACTTTTAAGGACAAAAGCTTCTTTTCTTTATCCGAGTAAGTTGCTTTAACCTTGGAATTTGTTTGGTAACACTCTCCTTCCCCGTCCCGGTTTTCTATTCTCATGAAGTGTTCGAATATTTTGATTAAGGCGCTGCCCGGTATTTCAAAACGGGTTAGGGAATCGTCATACGGAAAACAAGCCAGGAAATCTTTTAAGGTGACTAAGGGCCCTAAGTCTTTGACCCTTATCGATCCTGAACCAACCAGCATGATATCGGCCTGGGCATTATCGGCAAAAGCATCGGCAACTAAATTCCCCAAGGTGGTTTCCTCTTCCCTTTTGGGGTGGGTTAGCTTTTCCGACAATTTGCAAACCAGAGTGTTGTATTTTCTATCAACATCTTTTTTGAACGATTGAATGTATTCTTCCAGGGCTTTATCCGGTTTGGCCAAGTCGTCATTAATGGGGATTAGTTGCCATTTATAATCAACAATCGAGTTGGTGTCGTCATCAACGGTGATATCAAACCTTCCCACCTGATCGCTGCCGACACCCGCCTGGGCAATAAGTATGTTATTGACCTTGGCCGGTTTTTCCAAAATGGTGTGGGAGTGTCCGCCGATAATCATATCCACACCCCATTCGGGTTTTAACATTTTAGCTAAGGCCAAATCGGACTCGTAACCGATATGGGTTAAAAGAATGGTTAAATCAATATCATCGTTTTTATAGGCGTTGCAGATTTTACCGACTTCCTGACCGGCTTCCTCCAAAGTGACAAAGGATCCGATGAGTTTATCCAGTTTAAGGGTATCCATGATTTTTTCGGTGATAATGCCGGTGAATAAAATATCAAGACCGGCTTTCTTGATAATGTGGTACGGACTCATAAGGCGCTTGTTGTATTTTTTGATGTAAAGATTGGCGTTTACAATCGGGAAGTTGGCCATCTTTTCCAAAAACAAAAGATGAGGTAAACCATAATCAAATTCATGATTGCCGAGGGCCACCACATCGGGAGCCAGATAGTTCATAATCTCCATCGTTGAGATGCCTTTCCATTCGGCATCAATGAGAGAACCCTGAACCATATCCCCGGCAATAACGTATAAAACGTTTTCTTCTTCCTTTCTTACTTTATTGATATAACCGGAAAGAAGAGCCAAACCGCCGATTAATTTGCCTTTTTCTTCGCCTTTAACCTCGGCCAGGAAGTCGCCGTGGAAATCATTGGTATGAAGAATCGTAAATTTCTTGGTTTTCATCTTTGTCTATTATAGCCTATTTATGGCCGAAGAATAGCCTTTTTTGGACTAATATTCCGTCAAAGTCTTTTTCTTCAATTATTTTTCCCTGTTTATTGGCCCACTTAAAGGCTTCCTGTTTGTGAACGTCCGGAATCCTGGGGGTTTGATCGATGATTAAAAATAAGTAGGTTTCCTTGCCCGTCGGTTTTCCTAAAGTGTCATAGGGCGGGATCTGATCGCCTCCGGCAAAAGCCGGCAGATAACCGTATTTACTTTTCCCATACCAACCATACTGGTATGCCCAGACGGAATTAATATACAAAGGGTTGGTCACGGTATTGATGACAAAGGCTTTCCTGTCTGAAGACAGGTAAGTGTAATCAATCACGGCCAGTTGTTTAGCGGCAATGGAAGCCCTGTCCGGTTCCATGGAAATCTGTCCCCTGCCGTGGGAAGCTCTAATCGCTTTCAGATTTAGAAAACCTATTAAGAGAAGAAGAATAACTATCACCACTTTTGGTCTAAGGTGGGAAATAATATCTCCGGAAATTAAAATCAATATCGGTGGCAGTCCGACCAGAAACCAGGGGGCCTGATGATAGCCGACCAGAAGCATAATTAAGGGAGAAACCAAATAAACCAAAAGAAAAAGATATTTATCCCTCTCCCCCTTCTTTTTTAATAATCTGATAATTTGGAAAAGAAGATAGACCACTATTGCGATACCGATGATCTTTCCCCAAAGAAGGTTTTGCGGCGTGAAGTTTAAGGAGGTAACTTCATAATACTTGGTTATAAAGCGTTTAAGGTTTTCCAGAAAAAGGCCTTTGTCCACACCTTCGCTTTGGGAAATGCCCAATAAAACCTTAACGCCCGAAAACTTGAACTTTATTTCGGTGGCAATCATAGTCGAAAGAGACAAACATAAAACCAAGGTTGAAAAAAGAATTGTTTTGAAGTTGGGCCACTTCATTCTTAAAAGAAGAAAGAGAAGAATGGTAACGGGAAGAAGATAAATAAAGAATAACTCAAACTGAATCGAGAGCCCCAGGAAAAAGAAAGCCAAAACTAAACCCCAATCTTTTTTCAGGTAATAAAGCCATAACCCCAGGAAGAAAACGGGAACGGTAAAGATGGTAACGGTTGGGTTGGAAAACCAACCCGAATATTCAATCAGACAAAAAGAAACGGCGGTTAATCCGGCCGTTACTAAAGCTTTAAATTTATCCTTGAACATGAGGAGAGAAAGGGAATACAAAACAAAAACCAATGAGGCGTTAAAAAGACTGTTCCAAAGGGAAACGGAAACCGGATTACCCTGAAAGAGCAGTAAAGGCGGGAGGATATAGTATAAGAATAGTATGCCGTGATGCAAGGAAGGTGAGTTTCCGGCCGTCGGACCAATGATTCTCAAGTGGCCCGTCTCAAGCATGACTTTAACGTCGAACAAATCTCTGGCCTGATCAAAACCGACCACATAGTTAGCCGGCCAGATGCTTTTAACGCGCAGGATAAAGGCCAGAAGAAAGATTCCCAGTAAGGGTAAATACGGTAATACTTTTTTGAAAGCCTTCATTTTATACCTGACCTTATCAGTGATATCATATTTCCTATGGCCTTAGAAGAAGTATTTTTCGACGTTGAAACCAAAAAACTTTTTTCCGACATCGGATCAAAAGACCCCTCCGGTTTGGGCGTTTCCCTGGTTTCGGTTTACAGACGAAGTTTAAACGAGAAGTTGGAAGAAATTGAAGGTGAGATGATTAGTTTCTGGGAAGAGGAGATTCCGAAAATGTGGGAACTCTTTTTAAAAGCCAAGCGGATAATCGGTTTTAATTCCCTGCGCTTTGATGTTCCGGCTTTAAAACCATATGCTCCGAAGGAATTCGGGAAACTCCCCCACTTCGATATCATGGATCAAATAAGAAGAATAACCTCGCACGGCGTTTCTTTAAATGCCATTGCCATGGAGACTTTGAAAAAGAAGAAAACGGATAACGGTCTTAATGCCGTTTTCTATTATGCCAAAGGCGACAAAGAGTCCTTGGCCAAACTGAAAAAGTACTGCGAAGCCGATGTCAGGTTAACCAGGGATATTTATGACTATGCCCTAAAAAACAAGGAACTGCTTTTTAAGGACAGGTGGAACAATTTGCGGAAAGTGGCTTTGGATTTTTCCCACCCCGAAAAAGCCGAAGAACAAAAAATCCAGGATAGTTTGTTTTGAAATACGCTTTTTTCTTGTTATAATCCCCCTTAACCCTATCAAAAGTAGGTAAAAACGTACCTTAATTTTAAAAACGAGAGGAGAATCAAAATGAGTAATTCTTTGGATCTTCATGTTCAATTGCCGCTTGAGGCCAGATGTTTGCGGTGTAATTGGGAGAAGCTATATTTTTACGATCCAGATATGCCTGGGGGCGTTAAAAAAATCTTAAGGAAAGCCAGACAAGATCATTGCCTTTTACATAAAAAATGCAAAAGCAAGATCAAAATGTCCACCGGCTAAGCAAAGTGAGGAACACATGAGACGCTCATTTTCAAAAACCAATTTCAAAGGAAAAAGGCGCAAGGTTAAACGTCTGGCTTATTGCTCAACTTGCGATTGGTCGCTGCTGATCTCTAAATATTCGAATATACCGGATGATGCTCTATTAAAGGGGGCTCAAGAAGTTCATGATCACTATCAAGAAGGCCACTGCCACAATCCGATTTCCATCAAGTAAGATTCCCTAAGCCTGGGCTTTTTAATACGTTTTTAGCTCAGGCTTTCTTTTTTTTGTGTTATCTGGAGTAAAATAATAATGATGAAAAAATATTTTAAGATGATTCTTCTTTTTGCGATTTTAATCATCGCTTCCCTTTATTTTCAAAACAAGGGAAAAACGGAGACTTTAAACGAAGACAAGAAAGTTTTGGGTTTGCCTTCGGAAAACGGAAACAATCTTGTTTCCTTTACTTTAGGAGAGAAAACAATCAATGTTTCCTGGATTGAAGTTAGCGATGCCCAAAGCCTTTCTTTAATCCCCAATTTTACCGAAAAACTGACGGCTCAGGAAGCTTTGACCAAATATGCCTGTATAGCCTTAACCTCGGCCGGTTTTTACACCAAGCAAAATTCACCCATCGGTTTATTTACCTATGAACGAAAACAAATAAAGAAAACAATTGTTTCAAGTACTTTTAACGGTTTTTTCAGTCTTAACGATTTCTATACCCCCAGAATTACCAGGCAATTGCCCGATGACAGTTTAAGGATGGCTCTTCAAAGCGGTCCTCTTATTAAGGAAAATGGGCAGATTCTAACTTTGAAAATGAAAAATGATGCTGCCGAAAGAAGGATCGTAATCGGCGTAACCGGTGGAAATAAGGCCTATTTATTGGTCTTTTATGATCCCCAATCGGTTTTTATGGGACCCAAGTTTGCCGATTTGGGGAAAGCCGTTTCTTTATTTGAGGAGGAAACGGGAATTGTTTTTGCCGATGTTCTAAATCTCGATGGCGGTACGGCCTCTCTTTTTTACAGCGACAGTCTTCAATTACCGGAAGCGGTTATCTCCGGTAGTTTCTTCTGCCTTAAATAGTCTTTGACAGAAGAGTACCTTTTCTTTAGAATCGCATAATGTTGTCGGTTGAAATAAAAACTTCTAAACGCGAATCGGTTAAAGATCCTTTGTGGGCAACCGATGAAATGTCGCAAAAAGTTCACCACTTCTTTGATTCGCTTTTTGAACATACCGAAAACGGCTATCGTGGTATTGATCATTTTGATTTATGCGAAGGAGCATCGAGAAGCTTCTCCATCAATATCGTTCTTTCAGACGTCAAAGTAGGCAGTTTAATCAGCAATGTCGATATTGTTCCGAAAGGACTTATTCAATTACCACCCATGGGTTATAAATATAGTTTTAACCCCGAAAACGAACTTCTCCAAAAATTAAATCTTGAGGGTGAAATGATAACCATTAATGGGGGCGATGCCAATTCCGTTAGGGCTTATATGTTTTTTAATTTAAAGACGGCTTAAACTTTTTCCCAGGGGAATTCTTCTTTTCCGAAGTGACCATATGAAGCCGTTTTGAAGTAGATTGGTCTTCTTAGATTTAACTTTTCAATAATGGACAATGGTCTGAAATCAAAATTCTTTTTAACAAAGGCGGAAAGGTTTTTACCTTTTTCATCAAAGGCCTCCACCATTAAAGGTTCTTCTTTGCCGATGGCATAGGAAACGGACACCAAACACTTTTTGGCCAAACCTTTGGCAACGATATTTTTGGCTACATACCGGCACATGTAAGCACCGGACCGGTCAACTTTGGTCGGATCCTTGCCGGAAAAACAACCGCCTCCATGGGGCAACATGCCGCCATAGGTATCAACCATTAATTTTCTACCCGTTAAACCGGTATCGGCGACAAAACCACCGACTTCAAATCGACCCGTCGGGTTAACCAAAACCTTTATCCCTTTTAAGTTTCCGATAACCGGCTTAATCAGTTTTTGAATCAGGGTTTTTTCGATTTCCTCATGGGTTACCGTTTTATTGTGCTGACAGGAAACCAAAACGGTATCGATCTTGCCGTTTTTCATGGTGATTTGGGATTTACCGTCGGGCTTGAGCCATTTAATCTTTTTTTCCTTTCTCAGTTTTTCCAGACCCGAAGTTAATTTATGAACCAAAACGACGGCTTTGGGTAAATACTCTTTGGTTTCGTTGGTGGCATATCCATACATAATTCCCTGATCCCCTGCTCCGCCGGTATCTACCCCCAGGGCAATGTCGGGTGATTGTTTGATAATGTTGGTGACGACTTTCAGTTCGTCCGTATAGCCGATTTGTTTGTAGATTTTTCGGGCTATCTTTTCGGCATCAAATTTGGCTTTGGTGGTGACTTCCCCGCCGATAACAAAAAGGCCGTGACTGCCGAAGGATTCGATGGCAACGCGGCTTTTCGGATCCTGACTCAAGCATTCATCCAAGATGGCATCCGATACCTGATCGCAGATTTTATCCGGGTGTCCGTTAGTGACCGACTCGACCGTATAGGTTTTTGAATAGAACATTATTTTAAATAAAAAAACTCTTTCCTTTAGGAAGAAAGAGTTTAAACAAAAAATTAACC
>DIAR01000044.1 GCA_002415845.1 Candidatus Woesebacteria bacterium UBA5073 | reverse complement strand
TAATTACTTTAATTTTACCTCCATCCCCCAAATAGGAACCGGTTCCAGTGGACCAATTAGCAATTTATTTGCAGGTTATTTCCGTAACGATATTCTTTCCAAAAATTCACCGGTTACCAGCTCTACTGGAGTTTGGATTGCAAATCCTGGAATAGGCTCAACTGCAAATAACGGTCTGGGAACAATCACCAATAATTATGGCCTTTATGTCGCTGATATGGTTTCGGGTTCTTCCACCAACTATGGTGTTTATTCTGTGGGGGGCAATAATTATTTTGGAGGCAATGTGGGCATTGGAACAACAGCTCCAGCTCAGGGCTTAACTCTGGGAGCCAACTATGACATGCTTTTAATTGACGGCGGTATCTGTGCCGATGAGTCCGGCGGTACGGCCTGTCCGGCCATCAACGATGGTGATATCAGATGGGATACAACCGGATCCGCTTTCGACTTGGCAGAGTATTACTACACCGATCATAAACTGGAAGCCGGCGACATCGTGGCTGCAGCTAACGTTAAAAACACCGTTTCGGAAAGCAGTTCCCCTTATCAGGCAAATGTCATGGGAGTAATTTCCACCAATCCTAATTTGGTCTTTGGTATAAGAGGAGCAGGTGGTGTCGGCGAAGAGTTTGCCGGTACCGGCGGCAGCGATACCGTTATTGAAAATAACCGTGCTCCGGTTGTTCTTTCCGGACGTTCCCCTCTTAAGGTCTTAGTCAGAAATGGAGACAATATTAACAACGGTGATTTGATAACCTCATCCGATCTGCCGGGTGTCGGTATGAAATCAACCGAGACCGGAAGAACCGTCGGAACGGCCCTTGAATCAACCACTGACTGGAACGATACCAAATGTAGCGCTGTTTCTTCCTTATCAGATATTATTTGGCCTGAAGATGACGGTAGTAATTCAAACAAACCTTGTTACAAACTTCCTGACGGAACCTATGTTGGAAAAATCATCACTATTATCCAGATGGGTTGGAACGAACCGTCTGTTTATCTAACCGATATCGGGGACTTCAACACCGAAAAACTAACCGGGACCAACAAATATCTGGTTAAGGACGGTCAGGGAAAAACTGTAGACAAAGCTTCCGTTTTTAAAGAAAGCCTCATTGGTAACCTTAAAGCCGGTATGGTGGAAACGGCTGACTTGATTGCTCAAGGTTTCTCGGCTTTCCAAGGAACAATTGATCACCTCTTGGTTAACAGCGGTCTTGTTTCCCCGATTATCGAAACGGAAACGATTTCGCCTTTGGCTGATAAAAAAGATATCAAAATTAAGATCGGTAATGAGAATGCCACCGAATCGGGACAGCTTTTGGTTGAAAATAAGCTTGGCGAAACAGTCGCTTCCATTGACGAATCGGGCAACGCCACTTTCTCCGGAGAGTTAACTGCCGATTCGGTTAAAACCAACGATATTACGGCCGGAACCATCTATGCCGATCAAATCGTGGCCCGAAACGGTAAATTTGCCGATTTACAAACGGCTTCAACCTCAGGCATTACCCGGGAAGAAGTTGAAGCACTCCTCCATGATGCCGAAGTTAATCAAAGCTTAATGGATGAAGTTGCCCAATCTTCCGTCTTTACGGCAACTGATTCTGCCTCTTTGAAGGAACTGGCGGTTGAAGACTTGTATGTTACCAATCAACTGGCCGCCAATGTCCTTTCCGTAACCAATACCGTTTCCGTAGGTACCGACATGATCTTTTCTTCCTCGATTAATCCGGTGTCAGGGGTTATTGCCAACAGCTTAAATACCCTCTCGGCTCCACTGGCCATCCAATCTTTGGCTCTGGCTCCGGTTGAAATCATGGCCGGAAAAGTCAAGATTGACACTAACGGAAACATGATTATCACCGGCAACTTGTATGTGGCCGGGGGTATCGAATCCTCCACTTTATCCTTACAAGAATCCGAAAGCTCACGCTTTAGCCTAACTGCCACCGATTCGGCTAAACTCTTGTCTCTTAAGGATATAAACGGGAATGAAGTGGCAATGGTTGATGCTTCCGGTTCGGCGATATTCAATAAACTGTCAACTTCCGAGTTGGTTATCGCCGGAGCCGAAACGGCGACATCTTCGGCGGATATTAACGGTGAAATAATCACCAATGCCACCGCCGGACATGCAATTATCAGTACGGGGGTTACTGAGATAACAATTAAGAATCCGAAGATTACCGACTACACCTTGGTTTATGTTACACCGACTTCTTCAACCGAAAATAATGTTTTATATGTAAAGAGCAAGGGTAATGGTTTCTTTACGGTTGGCTTTAATAATTCACTTTCTACCGACGTGACCTTTAACTGGTGGATAATTGATCTTAAGGGACCGTAATCGTTGATGCTCTATATACTATATATAATAGTATATATATCATACTATATACTTTTATATACATTTAAGTTGTTTGTTCTAAAATGCCCTTGACAAGGTCTATTATAAAAGCTAAATATTAAATACCTTTTGAATATGGAAAAGCTATTGGAAAACATCGAAAAATACATTTTGGTTGGTTGTGTCTTTTTGCTTCCCCTCTTTTTTCTTCCCGTCTTTACCAACACTTTTGCTTTGCCCAAATTAATCGTTCTGGTTTCCGCCGTTTCCCTGGCTTTAATTGTCAAATGCATTAGAACCATTGTTAAAGGTAATTTCTCGGTTTCTTTTGGCACCTTTGATGTACCTATTCTTTTCTTACTGGCGGCTTATCTTATTTCGTCAATTGTTAAAACACCCAATAAGATGGAGGCCTTCTTCTATCCCGGTAATGCTTCAATCGTTATCCTGGGCGTTCTTCTCTACTTTTTGATTAATTCCCTGGGGAACATTAAAAAAGAAATTAAGGCTTCCTTAATCCTTTCCGGACTGGTCTATTCGGTCGTTGCTCTTTTTTCGGCCATTGGTCTTTTTGGTAAGTTGGGCTTTTTACCGGCTTATATGAAAAGCCAATCGTTTAACACCGACGGCAGTTTTCTCTCCGGTATTTTATTCCTTTCTCCCCTTATTCCTTTGGTCCTGGGTTTGTTAAGCATCGAAAAAGACAACATCAAGAAAGTTTTCTGGGGCATTTCCTCAATCATCATTGCTTTCGGTCTTTTGATTTCTATCTATAACGTCCTTCCGGGAAAGGTAACCGCTCCGGTTGTCGTTGATTTTAATTCTTCCTGGAGTGTGGCGATTGATTCCTTAAAGGAAAGTCCTCTCTGGGGTATGGGTCCGGGCAACTATTTAACCGCTTTCAACCGCTTTAAACCTTTCTCCTATAACCAAACGTTTAGTTGGGCTAACCGTTTTGGTGCGGCCAAAAACATCTATTTAACCTCGATTACCGAAACCGGTTTGGTCGGACTGGCCTCCTGGGCCATTTTAATCGCCGCTTTGGTTAAAATCCTCAAGAAAAGCTTTGCCAAAGTTAAAGAAGAGTCGCCCGTTTCCCTGTTTGAGAATTCCAGTCTGGAGATTTCCCTTCTTACTCTTCTGGTCGTAGCCTTGTTTATCCCGGCCGGAATTACGACCTGGGTCATGATTTTTGTCTTTGTCGCTTTGGTTTCGGTGGTTTCTCCGGCCAACCTCAATTTAACCGTTTTTTCCTCCGGCTTTTCGACCGAAGGCTACGAAAAACCGAAAAGCTCTAAGTTTCCGGCTTTAATTCTGGCCATTCCGATTGTTCTGGCCGTTTTGGTCTTGGGTTTCTTCTCGGTAAGGGCCGTTCGGGCCGAAGCCAAATATAAAGTTGCTTTGGATGCCGTGACCAAAAATGACGGCAAGAAAACCTATGACAGCTTAAGAGAAGCCATTACCTTAAACCCCTATGTGGACCGCTATCATCTTTCCTATTCCCAGGTCAATCTGGCTTTGGCCAACACCCTGGCGACCAAGAAAGATCTGACCGAAGCTGACCGAACCACCATTTCGCAACTCATCCAACAAGCCATCAGGGAAGGTAAATCGGGTGCCGCCTTAAACTTACAAAGGTCAGGCAACTGGGAGAACTTGGCCGCCATTTACCGGGCCATCATGGCTTTCGCCACCGGTGCCGATCAGTTTGCCGTTCAGACTTATTCCCAAGCTATTGCCCTTGATCCCTTAAACCCCACCTTAAGAATATCCTTAGGTGGAATCTATTACGCCCTGGGTATGTATGATGAAGCCATTAAAGTCTTTGAACTAGCGGTTTCCGCTAAGTCCGATCTGGCCAACAGCCACTATAACCTTTCGGCTACCTACGCCGCCAAGGGTGAAATTGAGAAAGCCATTACCGAAATGACAACCGTTTTATCCTTAATTCCTAAAGATTCATCCGATTATGATGTGGCCAAAAAAGATTTGGATGCTCTGGAAGCCAAGAAACCGGTGGCCAAAACAACCACCACGACCGAGAATCTGACCCAACCGAAAACTCAGGAGTCGGTTATCAAGCCTCCGTTGGAGCTACCTCAGGAAGCAACACCGCCCGCAACCAACCCTTAAAATTAATTGCTCTTTTCTTTTTCCAGTCCCCGAAGAACGCTGCTTTTACATTTGGAACAAAAAACATTGTCCAAATCATCCCCATCATCAACTTTGGTTAGTTTATGACACAGTGAACAAGGCCAGAGTTTGCCATCCAGATCAACACCGGCTCTTCTTGATATAACTTCATCATAGGTGTAAATCAGAAAAACCACCCCAATCAAGGTTAACGGTAGACCAACAATCAGGCTCCAACCAGGAATATGCAAAGTCATGAAGAACAATCCGGTGGCAATTAAGAACATCGGAACAAAAACCCGAAGAATTACGGTCGAACTGAATATTCCCTGTTCAGGGTGCTTATTTTTCCACTCTTCCAGCCTCATGGCTTATCCTCCCTATCTCCTTCTTTAAAGCCTTCTAAATAGGCTGTTTTTTCCCTTGTTACCGAAACGAAGATGCCCAGGAATATAAAACCAAGGCTGGTCATGACAAAGAAAACCAGAACCACAAATTGATTACTGTAGAAGACAAAGGTATAAGGCAGAGCGTCTTTTTCGGAAATGCAAACCACTAAATTTAAAGCATAGTCGCCACTGGCTAACCTAATCGGGGCGTAAGAATAGAGCCTTTCGGAAACAGATCCATCGGGATACCGGAAATTCGCTTTAGCTTTACCTTCCCTGCCTTTAATCAAATTATTTAAGAAGGAAAGATAGTCTTCATAACCTTTCCATTTATATTTTTGGGTATAGTCAAATAGATTGAGGCCATCCATGTTGGGGAAAACGGCTGCCTGAACAACGCCTTGGTTATCGATAAGAACAGAGTTGGTTTGATTCGTAATTTCAAGCGGTTTTAGAAATTCGTCCACGACCTCGTTAATCAGAATAATTTTCGCTACCGCCCCATTAAACGTATTACCCTTCCAAACCGGGACAACAATCGCGACAATATTATTACCTTTGCTTAAACCTCCAGGAGAAATAATGCTTCCCGAATACAGTACTTTACCCTTATTTTTAATATCCTGAATCCAGGGGAAAAAACCGATTTTACTAATATCATCTTCTGTCGTAACCCCTGACGCCCGAAGCGTAACAAGACCGTCTTTATCAATCCTAATAACATCATTCACAACCTCACTGTGCGCATCCGCCAAAACACTATTAAGAACCTTCTGGGCTTGTGGACCATCGGTGTTATTGATAATCTCGGGTAGGTTGGCCATATACAGAAGCTTCTTTTCGCGTTCTTCGAAGAATAATTTAATCAAACTAGCTTCCGCTTTAACCAAAACCGTGGCCCGATGTTGCATCTGTTCTTCAGATTTCTCCAAAGCCATTTTCCCTGCAGAGTTATAGATACAAAAACCAACGGTAACACTGACAACCGCGTAGAGAATAAAAACCCAGTTGTAGTTACCTTGAAGATAATACTTATAACAATCCAGTCTTTTACGAATATGACTACCCAAGAACAACTTCTTCATCCGATAAATTATCAATGCAAACAATCGGTAAAACAAGGGTCAGTTACTTAAACCGCTTTCTTTTTCCGATAATCGATGATCGCTTTCTTTAAGGCCGTATCGGCCAAAACCGAACAATGAACCTTGGCCGGAGGAAGACCGCCCAGAGCTTCAATAATCGCTTTCTTTCCAATCTTAACCGCATCTTTTAAGGGTTTGCCCTTAACCAGAACGGTCATAATCGAAGAAGTGGCAATGGCCGCTCCGCAACCCAGGGTTTGAAATTTAATATCTTTTAAGTATTCCTCTTTGCCTTTTTTTTCGACCTTAATGTAAAACTTCATCACATCCCCGCAGACCGGATTACCCACCGTTGCTTCCCCGTCCGGGTTTTTGATTACCCCGACATTCTTGGGATGCAAAAAGTGGTTCATCACTTTCTTTGAATAAATAATTTCAAAAGGGTTATCCATATATTTTAGAATTTGGGCGCCATGACTCTTAAATTCTTAATAATGCCCGGTAAAACCTTAATTACCAAATCAATTTCACCAGGGGTTGTTTCTTTTCCCAAAGAAAATCTCAAGGAACCGTGTGACTTTTCCGGTGGAATTCCCAAGGCTGTTAAAACATGTGACGGTGCCAAGTCAGCTGCCGAACAGGCCGAACCGGTTGAGGCAATAATCCCCAACTCGGAAAGAGCCAAAATCATGGCCTCCCCTTCAACCCCGTCAACCAGAAATGAGGCTATATGGGGGGATCTAACTAGTTTATCCCCGGTTAAACTAACACCGGGAATCTGTAAAACCCCCTTTATGAGCCTGTCTCTTAAGAGGGCTACTTTCTTAGCCTTCTTTATTTTATCTTCTTCGGTTAATTGCAGGGCTTTGCCAATCCCGACAATATATGGCACGTTTTCCGTTCCGGATCTTAAACCCTTTTCCTGTCCTCCTCCATCCATTTGCCTTATTATTTTTACTCCCTCTCTCACATACAGGGCTCCAATCCCTTTAGGGGCATTAATCTTATGTCCGGTTAAGCTTAACAAGTCGACATTTAAATTATTAACCCTGCAATCCAGGTAATTGATAGCCTGAGTGGCATCGGTATGGAAATAAATTGGTCTTTTTCTTTTTTTATTTATTTCTTTTAAATATTTTCCAATATTTTTAATCGGTTGAATCGTTCCGATTTCATTATTAACATAAATAATTGTTACAAGAACGGTTTGAGCCTTTATTGCCTTTTTAAAGGTCACCAAATCAATCAGGCCGCGTTTATTAACATCAAGATAGGTAACTTGTGCTTCTCCTTTT
>DIAR01000006.1:21710-27128 GCA_002415845.1 Candidatus Woesebacteria bacterium UBA5073 | reverse complement strand
CAGATTTTATCCGGGTGTCCGTTAGTGACCGACTCGACCGTATAGGTTTTTGAATAGAACATTATTTTAAATAAAAAAACTCTTTCCTTTAGGAAGAAAGAGTTTAAACAAAAAATTAACCCCCTATCTTCCCCTTAAAGGGCTAGATTTGGCACCTGACCAACTGGCTTTTTGTTGGGGTTGCCGGCGGTTCAAACGGGCTAGTTCCCTCGCCGCTCTCGTGATAACACGTTACATCCAGTATAAAAAAAATAATTGATTTGTCAACCGGGAGTTATAAAGTTTTTTCGGCCTGCATCTTAGGGGTAATTTTAAATTTGGAAACGTCATAACCATTAATGGCTTCAGTGGCGTATTCGGCTTTAAACATTTTTCTGATTGAAGCGCCATATCCTTCTCCGTCTTCCGGAACTTCATGACCTTGAACGCCTAAAGTTCCGTTTTGAAGTTCGAGGGCAAACTTAACCGGCATGGAAACACCCGATCCCATTTTCAAATTTCCCCCTTCTTTGTAATACTCTTCACAGTAAACCCAGGTATAGGCATAAACCATATTCTTTTCCTTCTCTTCATCAAAACCGTAATGGTAATACGAGCAAAAGACTTTACCTCCATATTCCGGTTTCAGAAGCTGGGTCGTCGGATATTTATTGATGGCTTCCTCAACGGTGGCTTTGGTCACCGGCAAGGGAATAGAAGATTCGCTTTGGGTGCCCGAAGGAGTTTTGTTTTCATTATCGACGGTCTTATCTGTTTGTGGTTTATTAATAAAAGCGTAAACGGCCGTAGCGGCAACAATTAAAACGGCCAGAACCAGAATTATCTTTCTCACTAATATCGATTTTATCATAATTACCGGTGGTTGTTGCCGTTTTTCTTCCGGATTTCTTTACCCGGATGTTTTGGCATATGCCTTCTGATATCCAGAGCTTGAGGCAATGGTAGACCAGGAACAGCATCCATGTGATTGTTTAAATCCTGATGGACAAAACCGTTATGGTTTTTGTTGGCGGGACTCCTTTTTAGTAAGAGAACTTCCGGCGTCATTTATTCAAAAACCAGGTGAGGTAAGTTAGGTAACTGGCAAAAGCCACCCAAGCCGAATATGGGATTAAAAGATAAGCCGAGATTTTGGATACCGGATAGATTAAAAAGATTAAGACCAAAACCGATATTTCCAAGACTAAAGCCTCGATAAAAGCGGCAAATAAAAGGTGTTGTCCGAAGAAAAGATAACTCCAGAGAATATTTAAAACGGCATTTACCAAAAAAGCGATGGCAATTGCCTGTCTTTTGGAAACAGGTAATTTGTTGCCCCAAACGATAATGGCCGATATGGTGGCTAAAATAAAAATCGTTGTCCAAACCAGCCCGATGGTACTTCCCGGCGGCGTAAAGGAAGGCAGATTAATCGTTTTATACCAAGCCGTTAAACCCTTTGAGGTAAACAGACTTCCCAAAGAGGAAGTAATAATTGTAATTAAAGGAATAATTATGTAGTAGAGTTTCATATTTTTTTACCGATCAATACCATAATAGCACTTATCAGGTATTTTCTGTTTTTTAATTTCTTCATTTCTTTATCGATTGCCCAACGGCTTTCCGATAAGCGCAGTATTCACAATCTTTGGCCGGGTTGGGCATCTTGTCCCCGTCCAGACATTTTTTAATATCCATTAAAGTCGGTTCCACCCAGGCAGCATCGCCTTTATAAGAAATGATGGAAAGGTCGAAAGTTAATTTGCCGTCGAATTTGGCTCTTTCTTTAATGGCGTTGGCATAGACAAAATAGGCCGTATCGGAGACCTTAAAACCGCTCTGACGGTAGATCCACTGGTATATTTCGGCCTGTCTTTTATACCCTTGTTTGTATTTATCCTCCAGCGAGATTTCGCTTTGGGTGGAAGTTGATTTATAGTCAACAATGTGGAGTTCCTCTTTTGGGTTAATCCACAAATCATCAATCGCTCCGAAGATTAAAAGGTTGGTTTGCTCATGGAGATATTGTTTGCCGACAAAATTATTCCGCCAGGTATCCATGTCGGGATGGGCGAAAGGTATGGCTTTAATGCCGTATTTCTGCATTAAGGCGTGCGCTTCCCCTTTCTTTCTCAGGATATCAAATTCATTTTTTAAAAGGGCGTCAACGGCTACATTTAGGGTAAAACCGGGCATTGAGGGTCTGGGGATACCCAGTCTTCGGTCAATGTAAAAACAACGGGGACACTGAATGAACATATCGATTTTGGAGCGGCTTAACTTAAAGGCCTGTTTTGATTTGGGGTCGTAAACCGAATAATAACGGTCCATCAATTATTTTTTCTTGAATCCGCCCTTTATCTTTGAAGTGAGTTTACCAAAGTTAAGTTTTGCACCAAGTTTGGCGTAATCGACTTTACTTAAGACGAAGATGTAAAGAATTTCCAAAAGACCGATTGTGTTCAAAACCAAGATAACGACAAACCAAATTTTAGATTCTTTCCTGGCTGCTACCCAAAGGGCATAACCTTTCCAGGCCAGACTCCAAATGGAAACGATCGGTAAAATTATTTGGGCGTTATCAACGATGAACTGTTGCATACCTTCATTATATATCGAAAAAGATGCGATTCAAGTACATTCTAAATAATGCTACAATCCAAAAATCATGGTGGAATTTTTACCCGAAATATTGGATAAATCGTCCGTTAAAAATTTCTTAAAAAAACATAACGAGTTTTTGTATGAACATTTGGAAAACACCAGGATCTTCAAAGACAGGCTAATTTCCGAGAATAAAGTTCTTCTTTTAAGCGGAGTGTCCGGTAGCGGAAAAGATTCCATTATCGATATGCTCCCTCCTAATTTCCAACGGATTAAAACCTGTACCACCCGGGAAGCAAGACCGGCAGAAAAGGCCAATGACCCCTACATCAGATTGACCGAAGAAGAATTTGAAATGCAGGTCGCAGACGGTTTATTTATCGAAAACGAAAGGTACACCGGCTGCCGCTACGGCACCAGAGTTCAGGAACTTAGAGAAATCATTGCCAAGAAAAGTATTCCCGTTTGGCGGATTGATTCCAAAGGAGCCAGCCATGTAACCGACATGTGGAAAGACAACGACCCTATTTTAAAAGATATTACGCCCCTCTTTTTTTATCTTCTTCCCGATAAACAGGAACACCTTAAAAGTCGGATTATGCTTCGGGATGTCGAAATCCACACCGATCCGAAATTAAAGGATGAGGCGCTTAAAAAAGCCCTGGTTAGGATTGATAAATTTAACGAAGATATTTTCTACATTAAAGATGCCCATTATGTTTTGGTAAATCATGAAGGCCGACTTGAGGAAACGGTCGAAAAGCTCTTGGAAAAACTGAAGGAGTTAATCGGTAACTTTTGATTTTTTAACGGTTTTTGTGTTAAGATGCCGCCAGGAAATTCACTTTCGAAATTGCCGAAAGATCGGAATTTAATTAAAACAAAGGGTTAAAAAAAAGGAGGCTGTCATGGGAATGTTTTTTGGTCTTAGATCACTGTTCGGTTTTGGCGATTTTGGTTACAACAACCTGTTTGGATCAAATGAGCCACCCAAGTCAAAAAAACCCAACCAAAGAAAATTAAGACAAAGGAGACGAAGGTCAAAAAACAACAAGAGAAAAAAGTAAAGAAAGTCAAAACCGGGACGTTAAGTCAAAAAGTTAAATACGTTCCGGTTTTTTATTTGATATCTGAAACCGCCGGAACTTTTTTGCTCTGCATTATTGCCCAAACAATAACGAGAAGAAGAACCACAATAGCGATATATGCACCGATTTTACCTTGATATTGAACAATTAAAGGTGCAAATAGAAGAGAAACGAAATTAACAACTTTAAACATCGGGTTAAGGGCGGGTCCGGCCGTATCCTTTAGAGGGTCTCCGACCGTATCGCCTTCAACACCTGCTTTGTGAGCTGGAGAGCCTTTGCCACCCAAGTGTCCGTCCTCGATGTATTTTTTGGTGTTGTCCAAGGCGCCTCCGGCAATCGACATAAAGACGGCCATCAATTGACCGCAGAGAATAACACCGGCCAGAAAAGCTCCCAGGGCTTCAACGTTAAAGACCAAACCGACGAGCAATGGAAGGGCGATGGATATGGCAACCAGGCTGATAAGTTCTTTCTGGGCGACAGCGGTTGTTATACCGACAACTCTTTCGTAATCCGGGGTTTTGGTTCCCTGTAAAACACCGGGGATTTTAAATTGTCGTCTGACTTCCTCAACTACTTTATTGGCACCACGGGCTACGGCCTTAATACAATAAGAGGAAAAAAGGAAAGGAAGGGCACCGCCCAAAAGAAAACCGATGACCGAACCCAGGGCGGCAATATTAATTGAGCTTAAGACCGGAACGCCGATTCTGGCCTGAACGATACCGATATCGGTCACGTATGAGAAGAACAATGATGTCGCGGCAACAACGGCTGAAGCAATAGCCACCTGTTTGGTAATGGCTTTGGTGGTGTTTCCGACCGCATCCAAGTCGGCCATAATCTTCCAGGCTTTCTTGCCAACTCCGGCCATTTCCCCTATTCCGTTAGCATTGTCGGCAATCGGACCGAAAGCGTCCATGGCGACATTGTTACCGGTTAAAGAAAGCATACCGATACCGATCATGGCCACACCATAAAGCATGTAAATAGCCGGCATGCCGGCGTAAATAAGCATGCTTGAAGCCATCGCTAAAGCAATAACAACCACGCTCCAGACGGATGATTCCATACCGACAGATAACCCTGAAAGAATCGTTGTGGCCGTTCCGGTTTTGGTTGACTCAACAATTTCCTGAACCGGCTTTTTATTGTAGTTGGTAAAGTAGGAAGTCAAAGGATTAAAGATAACGGCCAAAAGGATTCCGATTCCGTTTAAAGCAGCCAGTTTCCAATCGTGGGCATAAAGAAGGGCAAAGGCAAAAGCCGAAGCAACGGTAATAACCGAAGACATCTCATATGATCGAAACATAGCCTCTTCGGCATCTTTGGCTCTAAAGAGTTTAATCGGAAACTTTTCCCAAATAGGAACGGCCAGGGTTCCCATGATTGAGGATAAAACGCCGATGGCCCGAACAACCAAAGGATAAACGATCCAGTAATTGTGTCCGGTCATGTGTAGAAGAACCAAACCTAAAATTAAGGAAGAAACGATGGTTACCTCATATGATTCAAAAATGTCAGCGGCCATTCCGGCACAATCGCCTACATTGTCTCCGACCAAATCGGCAATTACACCGGCATTTCGGGGATCATCTTCGGGAAGACCTTCTTCAACTTTTCCGACCAAATCGGCACCGACATCGGCGGACTTGGTGTAAATTCCGCCACCGATTCTCATAAATAAGGCTACCAATGTTCCTCCGAAACCAAAGCCCAAGAGAGCGTCCGGTGCGGCTTTGCC
>DIAR01000006.1:19477-21365 GCA_002415845.1 Candidatus Woesebacteria bacterium UBA5073 | reverse complement strand
TAAGCTACGGTTAAGGCCTTATTGTAATTTTCTTTGACGGCTTGTGCGGTTACCCTGATATTGCCTTCAATGGCGACTCTCATGCCCAACTGTCCGACCAGGGTTGAGAAAGCGGCACCAACGATAAAGGCTACGGTTCGGCCGATGGCAATAACGATAATGGCTTTATCACCGTAACGGACAATGGCTTCGGCTGAAGGCGGAGCGATATAAACGCTCAAAAAGATTACAACCGTTAAAACCAAAAGCGAGATGAGGATAGTTTTGAGTTGCTTATTAAGATATCCCTGGGCTCCTGTTTTAATAGCTTTCCAGATGGTCTGCATTTTGTCGCTGCCCTTATCCTGAGAAATGGTCGATTTCCAAAGCCAGATGGCATAAATAAGAGCCGTAATGGCAACACCGATAACAACCCAAAGCATTGATTTTTCGATCGCGGCCAGTTGATTCATTTTTTTGGTAAACAAAAACCCGCTTTTTGCGAGACTAATTGGTATTTTAAAGTTTTGATATTGCCTTTGTCAACAAGAGTTTAATCTTTTATAATTTTGTCTTATGGCAACATCGGTCAAAATCCTGAGCCTTAATATCGAAGGCGATAAACATTTGGATCTGGTTATACCCTTTATAAGAAAGGAGAAACCGGATGTTGTTTGTTTACAGGAAGTTATGGAAGTAGATTTACCCCTTTTTGAAAAAGCCGTTTTTGGTAAAGGTCATTTTGCGCCGATGATTAACCTTGGTCAG
This sequence comes from Candidatus Woesebacteria bacterium UBA5073, assembly GCA_002415845.1. Taxonomy (GTDB): domain Bacteria; phylum Patescibacteriota; class Microgenomatia; order UBA8517; family UBA8517; genus UBA5073. The sequence continues at coordinate 20,618 of DIAR01000006.1, read as the reverse complement.
GAGAATATTCAGTGGATTAAAGCTCGTGGTTTAATGGGTGTTGGAATATTTACCAGACTGGAAATTATCGAAGTTAAAGAAGATATTTATGTCGGAAATCCCCACAATATTCCGGAATTTAGTGACGGTACGCGGGTTATTCCCAATAGGGTGGTTTTATCGGTTAAAGTAAAAAAAGATAATGAAACCTTTGTTTTTACGGTAACTCATTTTACAAGGACCGATGACGGCGAGAGTACGGAGGAACAAATCGGAGATTTGAAGAAATTATTAAATGTTCTTGATAAGGACACCGTTCTCTGCGGCGATTTTAATGCTCCAAGAGGTAAAAAAACCTGGGATATGCTAAGCCGGGAATTTAAGGACAACATTCCCGATAATATAAAAACGACTCTGGATGATGAAATACATATAAAACCGGGATTAAACTTCGTTGTTGACGGTTTATTTACGGGTAAAAGCTATTATGCCAAAAACGTCAGGGTTATTTGCGGAGTTAGCGATCACTGTGCGGTGGTTGGTGAGATTTCTAGGAAGTAAATTAAATATCAAGCGTAGCCGATTTGGCGTGGGTCTGAATAAACTTCTTTCTCGGGGGAACTTCTTCGCCCATGAGCATGGTAAACATCCGGTCGGCATCTTCGGCGTCATCAATGGCAACCTGCTTTAAGGTCCGAGATTCCGGGTTCATGGTTGTATCCCAAAGTTGTTCCGGATTCATTTCTCCCAAACCCTTATATCTTTGCTGAACAATTTTGCCTTCCATCGTTTTGGTGATTTTGTTCATTTCTTCATCATCATAGGCATACTTAATGGTTTTGCCGGACTGCATCTTGTATAAAGGCGGAAGAGCGATGTAAAGATAACCCTTTTGAATAAGTTCCGGCATCTGTCGGTAGAAGAAGGTCAAAAGAAGAGTTTTGATGTGTCCCCCGTCGACGTCGGCATCGGTCATGATAATAACGCGGTGGTACCTGATCTTGTCGTAATTTAAGGTGTCCCCAATTCCGCCACCCAGGGCGATTATCAAATCTTTAATTTCTTCAAACTTGACGATTTTATCAAGCTGGGCCCGCTCGGTGTTTAAGATCTTACCCCCTAAAGGCAAAATGGCTTGAAAATGCCTGTCTCTCCCCTGTTT
>DIAR01000006.1:506-19195 GCA_002415845.1 Candidatus Woesebacteria bacterium UBA5073 | reverse complement strand
AGCCGCCGGCCGAATCGCCCTCTACTATATATAGTTCGGAGATGGACGGATCTTTGGTCTGACAGTCGGCCAGTTTTCCGGGCAAGGAAGCTCCTTCAAGAGCTCCTTTCCTTAAAACCGCGTCTTTGGCCGCCCTGGCTGCCATCCTGGCCCTGGCCGAAAGGAGTATTTTTTCGCAGACTTTTTTGGCATCGGAAGGATGTTCCTCAAAATACATATCCAAGCCTTCTTTAACGGCCGTGGTGACAAAACCCTGGACCTCGGGATTGTTCAGTTTGGCCTTGGTTTGCGATTCAAATTGCAAAGCTTCAGACGGCATCTTGATGTAGACGACGGCCGTTAAGCCTTCCTTCATGTCTTCTCCGGAGAGGACATTCTTATCTTCCTTGCCGTTGTTGTTCCCCGACATTAGTTTTTTGACATAATCGGAGATGGAGCGGGTTAAGGCCATCCGAAATCCCGTAACGTGGGTTCCCCCGTCAACCGTGTTGATGCCGTTGACAAAACCCTTAACGTTTTCATTAAAAGAGTCGGTATATTGGATGGCAACTTCGCAGGAGATATTGTTTTCATCCTTTTTGATATAAATAACGTCATTTAAAGCCGTTTTTCCCCGGTTGGAATGGGCAACAAGGGACTTAATACCGCCTTCAAAATAATAAGACATTTCTTCCCCGTCCCGATCGTCGATAAAATGGAAGGAAAGGCCGGCAACCAAATAAGCCCGGTCTTTTAAAAGGGTTTTTATTTTGTTGTCGTCAAATTCGATATCGCCGAAGACGCTTTTATCCGGCGTAAAAGTGGTAATCGTTCCGGTGACATTGGGACCGATTTTTATAGCCCAACTTTTCGGAAACCATTTATCCAGTTGTTCCTGATTGGTAGTTGTGACGGCCTTTTTTGGTTTACCGGCCGAGTATTCCTGAAAATAAGCTTTTCCGTCCCGAAGAACAACGACTCTAAAGTAGGAAGAAAGGGCGTTAACGACGGAGGCACCGACTCCGTGAAGACCACCGGAAACTTTATAAGCTCCTCCGCCAAACTTTCCACCGGCATGCAGTTTGGTCATCGTTAATTCCAGAGCCGAAACACCGGACTTGTGTTTATCAACCGGAATTCCCCGGCCGTTATCTCTAACGGTGGCGTTGCCGTCTTTGTCGATCGAGACATAAATGTTTTTGGCAACTCCGGCAAAACTTTCGTCAACCGAATTGTCGACGATTTCTCTTAAGCATTCATGAAGCCCTCTGGAATCCGTTGAGCCGATATACATACCGGGTCTTTTTCTGACCGGTTCCAAGCCCTCAAGGACCTGAATTTGTTCGGCGGTGTAAGTGTTTTTGGGTGACATATAAAATTAATCTTTTATGTTTTAACAGTTAATTATACTTGATGACCTTGGGGGTTGAAAGTATCAGTAATGTCCGTATTTATGGCCCAATTAGTTAGCTGCAAATTAACATTTCCGTTTGCTTTTAAATTATTTAGGGTATTTTGACTGGCTAAAATCTGCTTTGCCAAATTGGTTTTATCGTCTGCTTTTTCGGTTAATCGGTTATGAAGAAAATAAAGCGTTTCTTCCATCACCACAACGGCTTCATCACGTTTTTTGACTTTATCGATGAAGGCAAATTTTTGATTGACCTTCATATCCAAGAGTTTCTCGATTCTTTCAAAGTCGGCCGTTTGACCGTCACCTGCGATTTTAATAATTTGGCAACGAGAGACAATCGTCGGTAAAACACTATGCAGCGATCTGGCCGTCAGAATATAAAAAAGATTTTCCTGAGGTTCCTCAAGATTTTTGAGAAAAGCGTTTAATGCTTCAGGAGTGATGTTTTCAATTTCTTTTATAACAACAGCCGTTTTTTTGTTTAGGGAAAGAGCGGTAAATGAATTGAGAGTCCGGACATCGTCAATTTTGGAAATTAAAAACTCCATCGGACTGGCCGCCAGTTTATGGGTTAATTGCTCAATTTGTTGATTGATTTTTTCTTTATTCGATCCGGCCAGTAGATATGCATGCATGACGCAATAAGTATCATAACAGTTTTCAATTCTGTCAAGAGAATTAAATTAAGATTAATTTGGGGGTTCCTAAACCTCTTGTCAGATTTAATCCGAAAGTCCATAATAAATTGTGTTAACGATAACTGCATAAAGGATGCAGTTTGGTGTTGTAAATAAAAACATGCCCATACCTGCCACTGGTAATAGTAGTCAACCGGCTCAAAACGGATCGGCTTATTCGCTGGCCGATATTTTGGTCAACCTCAAGGCCCTAGACGTCAATCGGGCCAACCAGATCAAAATGACCGAGATTCAAACGGGGACTTCTCAGGAAGACCTGATAAGAAGGTTGAATCTGGTTTCGGATGAAGATTTGGCCAAGGCTAAAGCCACTCTTTACAATATTCCGTATGTTGATTTAAATGCCACGCCCTCATCCCCCGAAGCCCTGGCCGTTCTTCCCCAGGAAGTAGCCGAGAAATTTAAAGTTTTTCCTCTGGCTTTGGATAAAATCCAAAAACAGTTGGTTATTGCCATGGCCGACCCGATGGATATTTCGGCCATTGAGTTTATTGAACAAAAGACCGGCTATCATGTTAAACCGCAGGCAGCCAATCCAACCAAAGTCGATGAATTTGTCTCGACCCGCTATACCTCTTCCCTGTCCCAGGAAGTAACGGAGGCGATGAAGGATGTGGCGCCGGATAAGGAGAAGATACAAACCTTGGATTTGTCCAAAACCGGCTTTATCCGGGAGGAAAAAATTGCCGAAATCGTTTCCCATATTCTGGATTTTGCCATGCGCTCCCGTTCTTCCGATGTGCATATCGAACCGCAGGAGAAATCAACCCGGGTCCGCTATCGAATTGACGGCATCCTTCAGGAAAAACTGACCATTCCAAGAGAACTGCACGACTCGCTTGTTTCCAGAATAAAAATTCTGTGCGGTATGAAGATTGACGAGAAAAGAATTCCGCAGGACGGCCGCTTTAACTTTAAATCGGGCGATAACGAGGTTGATCTTAGAGTTTCATCCCTCCCAACCTCCTGGGGAGAAAAGATCGTCATGCGTCTTTTGAAAAAATCAGGCGGTGTTCCGGAACTGGTCGAACTGGGTCTTCGGGGACAGGGTCTAAAGAACCTCCAGGACGCCATTCTTCGGCCCCACGGCATTGTTATTATCTGCGGACCAACAGGGTCAGGAAAAACAACCACCCTTTATTCTTTGATTTCCAAAATCAATACCCCGAAGGTCAACATTGTGACACTGGAGGATCCGATCGAATATAAAATTGCCGGTGTCAATCAGGTCCAGATTAATCCCGCGGCGGGTCTGACTTTTGCCTCGGGCTTAAGAGCCTTTTTAAGACAGGACCCGAATATCATCCTGGTTGGAGAAATCAGGGATAAGGAAACGGCCGATTTGGCCATCCAGGCCTCCCTAACCGGTCATTTGGTTTTTTCGACTCTTCATACCAATGATGCCTCGGGTGCTTTACCTCGGCTATTGGATATGGGTGCGGAACCTTATTTATTGGCTTCTTCAATGACGGCCATTGTGGCCCAAAGGGTTGTTAGAAAGATTCATGACGAGTGTAAAGAAAGCTATGCGCCCGACCCCAAAATTTTGACCGAAATGAAAGCGGTTGTCGGTAATCTTTGGCCGGCCGACAAGGAAGTTAAATTCTATAAAGGTAAAGGTGATGCCGAGTGCGGCAACTCCGGTTATTTTGGCCGGATTGGAATTTTTGAAGTTTTGCCGGTAACGGAAAAAATCTCCAGACTGATTTTGGCCCGTTCGGCTGCCAGCGACATTGAAAAAGAAGCCAAAGAAGAAGGCATGATTACTCTTAAGCAGGACGGATATTTGAAAGTCTTTGAAGGCGTTACAACCGCCGAAGAAGTTCTAAGGGTTGCCCAGGAATAAAAAATTATGGATATAAAACAACTGTTGCAGCATGTTATCGACAGCAAAGCGTCGGATTTACATTTAATTGCCGGAATTCCGCCGGCTATTCGGGTTGACGGTGTTCTCTCCCCCGTTCCGGGTGAAGGTATTCTTACTCCGGAGGCAACCGCTTCCTTATTAAAAGAATTTATGACAGCCGAGCAGCTGAAACTTTTTGCGGAGGAAAAAGAACTTGATTTTTCACTTTCCTTTTCCGACAAAGGCCGTTTTAGAGTTAATGCCTATACTCAGAAAAGCACTTGGGCGGCTGCCTTTAGGTTAATTCCCCTGGAGATTCCGACGATTGAAGGCTTGGGTTTGCCCAAGATTCTTCATGCCTTTACTCCCTTAAAACAGGGTCTGGTTTTGGTAACGGGACCGACGGGTCACGGAAAATCGTCAACCTTGGCGGCGATGATTAATGAAATTAATATGACCAGATCCGCCCATATTTTAACGATTGAAGATCCGATTGAGTTTGTTTTTAGGCCTTATAAGTCAATTATCTCCCAGAGAGAAGCCAAAACGGACACCATTTCCTGGCCGATTGCCCTAAGGTCGGCCTTAAGAGAAGATCCTGATGTTGTTCTGGTTGGGGAAATGCGAGATTTGGAAACCATCTCCTCGGCCATTACAGTTGCCGAAACCGGCCATTTGGTTTTTGCTACCCTTCATACCAATTCGGCAGCCCAAACGATTGACCGTATCGTTGATGTTTTTCCCGAAACCCAGCAGGCGCAGGTTAAACTGCAGTTGTCCAACGTGATTGAGGCTGTCTTTTCGCAGAGATTAATTCCTGCCCTGCCCAAAGGCCGACAGGTGGCATATGAGGTTATGCTTGGAACGACAGCCATTAAAACGGCTATCAGGGAAGGAAAAACACACCAGATCGGCAGCATTATCGAAACTTCTCAGGATGCCGGGATGACTACCCTTGAGCGGTGTCTGGCTTCCCTAGTTAAAGCCGGCCGGATAACCACCGAATCGGCACAGGAGTGGGCTTTAAGACCCGAAGAGGTATTAAGATTAATTAGAACTCCATGAAACGTTTTTATTACAAGGCCAAAAATAAAGACAACCAGCTGGTGACGGGTGAAGTTGAAGCTCAGGACGAACAGAATGCAGCCCGCTTAGTTAGGGGTAAGGGTTTAACCGTTATTTCAATCCGGCCGATTGCCGGATCAATCTTTGATTTTTTCAAAAAGTATCGAGAAAGGATTACTTCGAAAGATATCTCCACCTTTACTAGGCAGCTTTCAACGATGATTAATGCCGGTTTACCTTTAACGGAAGGGCTTTTAATTCTTCGTTCACAGTCAAAAGGAACCATGCAGAAGATGGTGTCTCAGCTTCTCTCCGAGGTTGAAGGCGGAGAAGCTTTTTCTTCGGCCCTGCAGAAACAAGGCAAAATTTTTTCGACCACCTATATTGCCCTTATTAAATCGGGAGAGTTGGGTGGTGTTTTGGATGATGTCTTGGCAAAGCTGGCCGACAACATGGAAAAACAGCAGGAGTTTGCGGGAAAAGTTAAAGGCGCCTTAATTTATCCGGTGATTGTTATCGTCGGTATGGTGGCTGTTGCTATCGTCATGATGCTTTTTGTTATTCCCAAACTAACTTCCCTTTATTCCGAATTTGGAGCCACCCTTCCTTTGCCGACCAGAATTTTGATGGGCATATCGGGTTTTATGCTTAAAGCCTGGCCTTTGATGCTTATTCTGTTGGGCTTCGGGATTTATCTTTATTCATCCTATCGGAAAAGTCCGATCGGCAGGAAGAAGACCGACGAACTCCTGTTTAAACTGCCGATTATCGGTGATTTGCAAAGACAGGTTATTCTGACCGATATCACCAGAACCCTTTCCATGATGGTCGGGGCCGGCGTTTCCATATTGGACGGTTTAAATATTACCTCGGAAGTTGTTTCCAACATGGTGATTAAAGATGCTTTAAAAGATGCAGCCAAACAGGTGGAAAAAGGTTTCCCGGTCGCTTTTTCTTTTGCCAAACACCCGGAAGCTTTTCCCTACATTCTCTCGCAAATGGTTGCGGTGGGAGAGGAAACCGGAAAAATGGAAGATGTCCTTAAAAAAATATCCCATGTTTTTGAAGTCGAAAGCGACGAACAGGTTAAAAATTTAACGGCCGCAATTGAACCTTTGGTTATGATTGTTCTTGGGGTCGGTGTCGGCTTTTTGGTAATTGCCGTCATCCTGCCGATTTATAATTTGACCAGTCAATTTTCTTAATTGTCGGAAGACTTGACAAGCGATTTGGTAATAGTTTAATGTTAACTAAGGTATAAAAATGTCTGCCAAACTACATAAAGGCTTCACACTTATAGAACTTTTGATTGTCATTGCCGTTCTTGGCATTCTTGCCGTTGCCGTTCTTTCGGCCATTAATCCGATCGAACAGATCAACAGATCAAAAGATACGGGTTCAAGATCCGATGCGGAACAATTAATAAGTGCCATTGACAGATATTATGCTACGGGTGGTTTTTATCCTTGGCAGGTTGGGGCTGATGAAGTTGATACGTCGGTGGCATGGACAGAAGTTACCGCGACCACCCCTACCGATGGCACCGCAGCTCCGGCTGGTGCCATTTTAACGAAGCTGTCTCAGGCGGGAACAGGAGAGCTGAAGACTTCTTTTACGAATAGAATATCAGCTACCACTTATAATGGACTCTTTATTTTTAATGATGGAGATCCGGGTTCCAGTACCTATGTTTGTTTCTTAACCAAATCAGCGTCGTTTAAAGCTGAAGCTAAGACCAGATGCACCACTGTCGGTGCTTTGCCCTCTGATTTGGAAGATGCCAGGGGTAATGTTTGTGTTGGTACTGCGGCTGATACCTATTATTCCTGTCTCCCGTAAGAGTTTAATTGACTTCAAAATTTATTTAATTAATACTTAATTGTGGTCGTTTTATTTATATTCTTGTTAGGTCTTATCTTTGGCTCCTTTGCTAATGTTTTAATTTATCGTCTTCCTTTAGGTTTAACCCTAAGTGGGCGTTCATATTGCCCTTCATGTAAAAATAAAATTTCCTGGTTTGATAATGTTCCCCTGCTTTCTTTTTTTCTTTTAAGAAGAAAGTGCAGATCCTGCAACCAAAAGATATCTTTCCAATACCCCTTGGTTGAATTTATTTGCGGCTTGGGTTTTGTTCTTATGTATCTTTTATTCATTAACCTTTCCAACAGTTTTCTTGTTTCCATTAAAGGAAACATTGGTTTTTGGGTACTCCCCTACCTTCTTTTTATTTTTGTTATCCTCTTGGCTATTTTTGTTATTGATCTGAAAAAAAGAATTATTCCCGATGGTCTTTCCTATGCCCTTTTAATCATTGTTTTAATTTATTTACTTATCGCAAAAGACATCTTTTTTGTTAATCTCTTTTCCGGTTTTGTTTGTTCTTTATTTTTACTGTTTCTTCATCTGGTGACCAAAGGCAAAGGCATGGGACTTGGGGATGTAAAGTTTGTTTTATTCGGCGGAATGTTTTTCGGCTTTCCTCTATCGCTTCTTTGGCTCTTTGTCTCTTTCTTGACCGGGGCTTTGGTAGGCGTCATACTAATTTTAGTCAAGAAGGCCAAATTCGGAAAAGAAATAGCCTTTGGGCCTTTTTTAATTATCGGTTTTTATCTAACGCTAATATGGGGAGAAACAATTCTAAAACTACTCTTTTAAGACGGGGCTTTACCCTGATAGAACTTCTGATCGTCATAGCCATTATTGGTCTTTTGGCTGTTTTGGGTATTTGGGCCTACAAAAACCAACTCCTGAAAGCCCGGGATGCGCAGCGAAAATCGGATATGAAAAAGATTCAGGTGGCGGTTGAGGAATATGAGAAAGACCACGATTGTTATCCTTCAATAGACATGGTGGTGTGCGATCCTGGAGACGGTCTTCAACCATACCTTCAAAAAATTCCCTGTGATCCTTTAACCGGAGAATCGTATTATTATGAACCCGAAGGAAAAACCTGTGCCGGATGGTATCGGTTGTATGGGCTTCTCGATTACAGTGGTGATGCCAGCATTATTGAAGAAATTGGTCCGGGTGGTGCATATAATTATTATGTTTCCTCACCCAACGCGCCGATAATAGCTGTGGCTACACCGACACCTAGACCGACAGCCGTACCGACAGCCGGACCAACACCTCCCGAAACTGTTTATTTTGGTTGTGTTGATCATGTTTGTGTGCAACTGAGTAGTCAGCACCAGTGTTCTCCCAATTATTCCTGGGGCTACCCCGTTTCGTGTCGGGATGGGGATTGTTGTTACAACAAGTGTGTTTTAAATCCGCCGGAGTATCAGCCGTGTATTGGGGAAGACGGAAGAGCGCCCCAATTTTGATGACAAAATGAAAAAATTTACCAAATCGGAAGTTAGGGCTGTTGGGGTTATTCTTCTTGGTATCTTTGTTCTTTCCTTTTTTAATTTTCGGGTAAGCCTTCGAAGGGCCCGTGACTCACAGCGGAAATCCGATATCGGCAGTATCTATGAGGCTTTAAATAACTACTTCCAGGATTTTGGTCAGTTTCCTCTATCTTCAGCCGATGGGAAAATTATTGCCTGTAAAGGACCCGAGACAAAACTTGACCCTTTAACCGGTGTGGTTATCAATCTTGTTCCCTGCGGGTGGGGCCAGGATGCCCTGCGGGATGTTATGGATTTGGAATATCCGGAATATCTGAAAGCCCTTCCGGCCGATATTCATGCCAAAAAAGGAGCAACCTATTTATATCTTTCCACAGGCAGCCGCTATCAGCTCTATGCGGCTTTGGAGGGAAAAACGGAAGCCGAATATGACGTAAAAATTGTGGCCAGAAATTTAAAATGCGGCTTAAGGATTTGTAATTTCGGTAAGGCGTCGGGGAATACCCCACTTGATAAATCGATTGAGGAATATGAAAATGAATTGGCCAAACAAAAGAAATGAAAAACAAAGCCTTTACCTTAATTGAACTGCTAGTGGTGATAGCCATTTTAGGCATTCTGGCGACGATTGGGATCGGAGGCTTCAGGTCTTCACAGATAAGAAGTAGAGACGCTCAAAGAAAATCGGACTTAAAACAGATTGCCAGTGCTTTGGAATTGTATTATTCGGATTACGGTAAGTATCCGGCGGCCGGTACCGGGGGAGTGATAAACGGCTGTCCGGCCGAAACAGATTCCTGTACTTGGGGCAACGTCAATATTGGTTTTCAGGATAGCCAGGGAAAAATCTATTTAAGACAAATACCAAAAGACCCACAGGCCGGAAATTATTATTATCGTGTTTCGGCCAACAAGAATAAGTTTCAGTTGTTTACCCATTTGGAAAACAGTCAGGATAAAAATTGTGTCGATGCAAATTGTGCCACTACCGATTTGCCGAGTGTTTGTGGAACCGGATTAAACTGTAATTATGCCGTGACGAGTACCAATGCTGGACCGAAGGAATCAATATAAGGTTATAATGAATTGAAGATGTTTTATTTTGCTAAATTAAAAAAAGGCTTTACCTTAATAGAACTGCTGGTAGTCATTTCCATTATCGGTGTCTTGGCTACTTTAATTATGGCCAATTTTAATTCAGCCAGGGAAAGAGCCAGGGACGCCCAAAGAAAATCGGACTTAAAACAATTTCAAACTTCTTTGGAAAACTTTGCCAATAATAATTCCGGTCTTTTTCCCTCATATACAACCATGCTCTCGGGAGACGGTTTGTTAACTTTATGCAGCAAACTGGGAATTACCTCTGCTTCTAATTGTCCGACCGATCCCAAAAATGAAGATAATTATGTTTATTCTTTTATCAGTAACGGCTCCGGTTCCGGAGCAACCGATGCCACAATTTATATGTTTTCGGTTATGTTGGAAAATCCGAAAGTTACCGCAACTCCATTCTGGGTTATTTGTTCAAACGGCAGATCAGGTGAAAACTCAAGAAAACCTACCGCTTTTACCTGTCCATTGTAAATGCAAAAAAAAGCTTTCACTTTAATTGAGATGCTGGTGGTCGTCACGATTATCGGTATTTTGGTTTCCATTTCCGTTTTTGGTCTTTTGGGAGCAAGGGAAAATGCCAGAGATGCCAGAAGAAAATCGGATTTGGAAACACTCCGGTCAGGCCTTGAATTATATAAATCCGATTGCGGAGTCTATCCCGCAACTGCCAGTTTCAATCTTTCTTCTGCCACTCAATTAATCGGTTCGGGAACACCGATCGGTTGTGCTGCCGCCAATATCTACATTGCCAAAGTACCAACCGATACTTTAACAACTCAACAGTATTCGTATGTGGCGGGTGTAGGTAATACCACTTATAAAATCTGTGCTGCACTTGAACAAGCCCCCACTTCCCCACCGTCTTCCGGTGAAATGACCGGTTGTAGTTGTACCGTCGCCTGCAATTATGTTGTCGTAAGCCCCTGAGTTTGTAGTAAAATAATCTTAATGTCCAAGCATGCCTTCAAAAAGGGTTTTACCTTGATCGAACTTTTAGTTGTCTTAACCATACTAGGTATTGTTTTTAGTATCGGTTATGCCAATTTTCGTGACTATTCCAGGAAACAGGTTTTAGAAAGTTTTGCCAGGCAATTTAGGTCTGATATCAGGCTGGCTCAGGAGAATGCCATCGCCGGGAAAAAGCCCGAAGGCTGTACCGTTCTTGACGGTTATCTGGTCGAGTTTACGGAAAATTTATATTCAGTAATAGCAGTGTGTTCACCTGCACAAACTTTTCCTATTGCCGAGGTTTTTAATCCGACCGGTATTACTACTTCACCAAGTTATTTTCCGATGCCCAGTTTTACTTTTAAGGCTCTCTCATCCGGGGTAACCTTTTCCAATGAAGCGAGTGCGATTAACGGTTTTCAAAATATTATTCTTTCTCAAGTAAATACGAGCAATACGGTCACAATTACGGTTACCTCAGGAGGCGAGATAAAATGAAAAACAATAAAGGCCAGTCTCTTTTTGAAGTTGTAGTGGCCATTTCGGTTATCACTTTAATAATTGTGGCCATGATTATTCTGACAACCACTTCAATCAGGAATAACAGCTATTCCAGGAATAAAACCGTGGCTTCAAGATACAGTCAGGAAGCAATCGAGTGGTTAAGAGGCCAGAGGGATGCCAGCTGGCCAACTTTTTATGGGAAAACCTCAACCATACCAAGATATTATTGTTTTAAAGTATCACCTCTAACCCCCACTTGGCCTTCTGCCGGTCTTTGTGGAGATAGTGATTATATAAACAGTAATACTATCTTTAAAAGGCAGTTAACTTTAACGAGAGATCCTTTGAACGGCGATTTTATTATTGCCGATGTGGCTGTTTCCTGGACAGACGGACAAGGGGAACACAAAGCCGAATCGGTTACATATTTCTCGGATTGGAATAAATGAAAAAGAATAACGGTTTTAGCTTAATTGAGATTTTAGTTGTTTTAACTATTTTTTCCATCGTTGCCGTGTTATCTTTTAGAGCTATTTTTCTGACTCTTCGGGGAGCCAGGAAAAGCGATGCTACGGTTAAGGTAAGGGATACGCTGGATTATACCATTGGAACGATTGAACGGCATTTAAGAAATGCCGACTCAATTGTCTCCTGTGGTTTAACAACTGATAAGATTACCTATCTGGATTCTTTGGGGAACACAAATGTTTTTTTCTGCTCGGGAACCGGTACTGATATGTTTGTTGCTTCGGGATCGGCGAGTCGTCCGATACGTCTGACTAATCAAAATGTTGCCATTAATCCCTGCAGCTTTGTCTGCGAAACTTCAACTACCGGTCCTTCCTCAATTACGATAAATCTGACCGGGACGGACATTAATACCACAGGGGCCGAAGGGGCAAAAGTAACCATTTCAACCAAGATTTATTTACGGAATTATTAATAATTTGATTGACCGGGAAAGCCTGGCTTGCTAAACTGATAACGGTATGAATAGTCTGTCCAAAAAATATATTAAAGGTCAAACCCTTCTTTTAGTTCTTCTTTCCATGTCGGTTGTTTTGGTGGTTGTTCTTTCGATTGTAGCCAGGTCAATTACCGATGTGGCCGTCTCCTCACGGGAGGAAGAAGGCGTGAGGGCTTTTTCGGCGGCCGAGGCAGGTATCGAACAGGCTTTATTCATTGGAGCTGATGCCTCAGGTGTTTTAAGTAACGCCAACTTTAGTGCCACCGTAACCGAAAAAGGGAGAAGTGAAACTGTTTTTAATTATCCGACCGCTCTATTTTCGGGAGAGTCGGCTACTTTCTGGTTTGTAGATCATAATGCCGATAAAGCCGTTTCCTGTGGATCGGGAATGAATTGTTTTAACGGCAGCCAAATAAAAATCTGCTGGGGTACTCCGAGTGCCTCTACGGGCGGCACGGGTCATAGTTCGGGTGGAAATCAGAATCCTGCCATTGAAATAAGCGTTGTTTATAAAAATGCCGGAAATTATTTAATTTACAGGGATACGGCCGATTCATATGCCAGGACACCGGCAAATAATTTTTCTGCTCCAACCGGTAAGAGTTGCACGATTGATGGTGAGGCATATCTGTCTTACAAAACCATTGATTTTGCTTCAGTTGGTGTTCCTTACACCGGAAATAGTTTACAGTACGCTAAAGTCCGCTTTTTTTATAACACCACGGAGGCTCATAAAGTTGGTATTGATGTTTCGGGTAGCGGGTCAACTTTGCCTTTACAAGGAACTAAAATTGATTCTGTTGGACAAGCCGGAGATGCCAATCGGAAGGTTGAGGTTTTTCAAACGATTGGTGAAACACCGGGCATTTTTGACAATGTTTTGTTTAGCGGAGGAGGCATAAGTCAATAAAATGAGTATCGGAATCGATATCGGATCAAAAACCATTAAGATAGTTGAGCTGGCCAAGGAAGGCCAGGGTTATGCCCTTAAAGCTTCGGGTGTCGTTGGTTATACCGGAGTTTCACCTGATAAGTTTGTTGACGACAAAGAAGCCATTGCCTTGGCCGAGGTGATCAAAAAACTGCACAAGGAAGCCAGAATATCCGGAAATGAAGTTAATGTTTCCTTGCCCGAACAGCTGGTTTTTACCAGAACGATTAAGTTCCCCCTTTTAACGGATCAGGAAATAGCCCAAGCCGTTAAGTGGGAAGCCGAACAATATATTCCCATTCCTATAAATGAAGCCATTGTTCAGCACCAAATTATTGAGAAGCGGGAAAACGCCAGCCCACCCGAAGTGGTTGTCCTGCTGGTTGCCGCTCCGAAAGAAATTGTCGAAAAATATATTAAAGTTTTACAGATGGCCGGTTTAAATCCGGTGGGAGTGGAGACGGAGCTAATGGCCCTCTCCCGTGCCCTGGCTCCGGTTAATGCCACTTCCCTAATTCTTGATTTTGGTGCCCGTTCAACCGATATTGCTATTGCCAAAAAAGGCCAACTGGTTTTTTCCAGGTCAATCCCGACGGCCGGGGATGCTTTTACCAGAGCCGTGGCTCAAAGCCTTGGGGTGGAGTATCAGAGGGCCGAAGAATATAAAAAAGCTTATGGTATGGCCGGTGGACAGTTGGAAGGGAAAATAAAAATAGCTTTGGATCCGATTTTCAGGATGGTTATTGATGAGGTCAAAAAAGCAATTCATTTTTATCAAACAGAGGAAAAAGGAGAAATGCCGTCTTCAATTATTCTCTCCGGAGGAACTTCAGGTATGCCGGAAGCCATCTCTCTTTTTACCCAAAACATCAATATTGAAACGGTTTTGGGAAATCCCTTTGCCAGAATTGCCATGGATCCGCAGGTAGCCAAGACCCTAGCGGCATATGCCCCGCTTTATTCAATTGCTGTAGGTTTAGCTTTGAGAGGAGAATAAGATGGCCACTTTTAATTTACTGCCAACGGAATTAACCCCCAAGGGATCGCTGCAAAAAATTGCAAATCTGATTAAAAAATTTAGCACCATCGGTTTTGCCGTTTTTATTGTTGGCGCCGTGGCCATGCTGTCCTTTTATCTGATTAATTATTTCCAGCTTAAGAATATTGTGGCCGAACAAAAAAAATTGGAAACGAGTGTCAAATCCCTTCAGAAAACCGAACAACAATTGATACTGATAAGAGACCGGATTGCCAAAGCCAAAACGATTTGGGCAACCGAGACGGTGATTGATAATTTAAATGCCTACAAGAAATTAATTAATAATTTAACCTCCGATATTGCCTTTAACGATGTAGCTGTTGACGCGAAAAAAACGGCTCTTTCGATATCAATCAATAACTCAACTTCCCTGAGCCAATTTATGTCCCAACTTGTTTCGCAAAACATCTATGAATCAATTATTTTAAAATCATTTACCTTTAGCCAAAAAGCCGGTTATGAGTTGGTTTTGGAAACCCTGATTAAATAAAATGAAGAATAATAAACTTGTATTACCACCGGATATTAAAGTTCTGCTTGTGCCGTTTTTGTCTTTAGCCGTCCTGTTTTTTGTGGCCTCATTCGGTATTCGGATTGGTTTTTCCGAGATAGCCAAACAGAAAGAAGAAATAGCTACCGTTAAAAAAGAAATTACCGTTCTTTCGGATAAAGAAAAATTGTTAAAGCAGGTTCAAAGCGATTATTCACAGAAGATTGAAACTTTTTCTCAAGCCATTCCGGAAAAAAACCCCGTATTGGCGGTTCTTTCACAGGTAAAATTAAGTGCCCAAAACAAAGGTCTTTTTGTCCAGAAAATAAAAGTTGGCGGCGGCGTCCCTTCAAAGGATTTATCGACGGTTGATATTTCACTTGAAATTACCGGACCCATAACCGGAACAATTGAATATATTGATAGTCTTGGAAAATTGGCTCCGATTGTGACGGTTCAGAAAATTAAACTAAGCCAGAGCGGCGTGACGACAGCCTCTTTGAATTTGCGGTCTTATTTTGCCCCCTTTCCGACCAAACTACCTACCCTGACCGAGCCGGCCAAAAATTTAACGGCTGACGAGAAGAAAATAATTGAAAAGATGATTTCTCTGACTCCTCCCCTCTTTTTGGAGTTGGTACCAACCGGTATTACCAACCGTGTTGATCCTTTTTAGTTTTCGGCGATTTGAATGAAGACGCCCTTTTTCTCTAAAGTAGCCAGGACTTTAATAAGGTTTCTGATGGCTTTGATGGTTTTACCGCCCTTGCCGATTATAAGGCCGGTTGATTCGGTCGGGACTTTTATGGTCAGGGTAACCCGGTCGTTTTCGTCAACCTCTTCAACCGTAAACTGATCGTTTTGCAAAAGTTCGGTTAAGATGTATTCAAGTAATTTTTTCATTTTTGGTCCAAAAGTTTCTTAACGGCTGGTGATACCTGAGCGCCTTTTTTAACCCAGGCTTCAACCTTTTTTTTGTCCAGGGAAAGATCTTTGGTAGAAGGTCGCCAATGACCCAACATCTCCAGATAAGGAGCCGTCTTTTTCTTTTTCTCGTCAATGGCCACGATCTTATAGAAAGGTTTGTTCCTGACGCCCCCTCTTGATAGTCTGATTTTAATCATAGCTTTGAATTTTACCGATTTTTGGCCTGAATTACAAGATTCCCTTTAAAGCTTCCTCGGCCGCCTTCTGCTCGGCCGTATTTTTGCTTTTTCCCAAGCCTTTGCCCAACACTTTATCTTCAACCTTAACTTCAATAATAAAGTCCTTGTTATGATCGGGCCCCGATTCGGATGAAACTATATATTTTGGAGTCGCAAGGCCTTTGGCCTGAACATACTCCTGAAGACGGCTTTTGGGATCTTTTAAGGGTTTGGACACCTTTTCGGGTATCTCGACGATCAGGTTTTCCCGAATGAAATCATGAACCACCCGGAAACCTTTTTCCAAGTATAAAGCGCCGATAATGGCTTCGACCGTATCGGCTAAAAGCGATTGATTTTGCCTGCCTCCCCCGTCTTCTTCACCCTTTGAAAGAAGCAGAGCTTCGCCTAAATTTAGTTTTTGGGCCAGGGCGGCCAGGTTAACGGTATTGACTAAATTGGCTCTCAGGGCCGTTAGGTAGCCTTCTTCCTTATCGGGAAAGCGTTCGTAAAGCTCTTCTGAAATGATAAATTCCAGGATAGCATCACCCAAGAATTCCAATCTTTCGTTAGTGCCTTTGGCTTCGGGGTGTTCGTTAATCCAGGATTTATGGGTTAAGGCCAAAGTTAATAAGGTCTGATTGGTAAAAAGGGTTTTAAGTTTATCGATATTATCCATACTTTTTTATGATTCACTCTGGGAAACTTGGTCGAGGAGATCTTCAAAGGTTTCCAACTCTTCCAGATTAATCTTGGTGCTATCAACACCCAAACTTTCAATTTCATGAACAAAATCGGTTAATTCTGTCGGGTTCATATGCAAATCGTCAAAGAAAAAATCGTCGTCTTTGATATCGTCTGCCTCAACGCCGATATGATCGGCCAGTGCTTTGGCAACCAGACTTCTTAATTTGTTTCCCTCGTCTGCCTTATTCATCCTCTTTATAAATTGTACCTAAGACGCCGTTGATAAACGAGCCTGAATTTTCGCTGCCGAATTCTTTAGCCAGCTCAACCGCTTCGTCGATGATGACTTTCGGGGGTGTCTTTTCAAATTTAAGCTCATATACGGCCAGTCTGAGAACCGCCAAGTCAATTCGGTTTAATTTGTCGATTGGCCAGGCCGGAGCGGCTTTGGTTATCTCGGCATCAATCACATCTTTATTTTTAAGGATTTCATTAATAACCCCGGGGTGTGATGGTTGTTTGGTGAACGTTTCGGCAAAGAGGACCTTAACAGCTTCTCTTCTGGCTTGGTGTCTTGGGTCTTGAGCAGTTTTCATGCGTTATTTTTCTTCCCGGTAAAAACCGCAGGCGCGGCAAGCTTTATGAGGAAGCTTTAATTTACCACAGGATTTACAAACGATTAAACTGCCGCCTTTAATCTTTAAAACCAGCTTTCTGGCCGCTGATGTTCTTTTTGTCTGTTTCTTTTTTGGTAAGGGTGTCATGTTTTATCCTTTAGATAGGGCAATTTTACCTCATTTGAGTCTTGTTTGGCAAGATTGGCTTTTTTGGGCTTTAATTTTGGCTGATATGACGCAAACGGTAAAAGGCTAAAAGGGCCGGATATTTAGCGGCATTACCCAAAACCACCCCGGCTACTTCTTTGGCTTTTTTTATTAGGACTATATCCAGCCATGAGGCAATTTTCAGTTCCGGAAAACCATGCTGTCTTAAGCCGAAGATTTCTCCCGGTCCTCTTAATTTTAAATCCAACTCCGAAAGCTCGAATCCGGAAAGTCCCCTTTCCATAGCCGAAAGACGGGCCGAAACTTTATCCGATTTTAATTCGGGGAATAAAAGACAGTAGCTTTTCTTTTTACCCCTTCCGACCCGACCCCTTAACTGATGGAGTTGGGAGAGCCCGAAACGCTCCGCCCCTTCAATAAGCATTATCGAAGCATTGGGAATATCGATACCGACCTCCACGACCGGGGTGGCAACCAGAATATCAAGACTGCCCTTTTTGAATTTAGCTAAAACCGCATTTTTGTCTTTGATTGAAAGCCGGCCGTGAAGAAGGCCTAAACGAAAGCCCGAAAACTCCTGCTTTAAGTTGGCGAATTCTTTTAAGACCGACTTAACGTTTAAGAGTGTTTCCTTGTCGCTTTCTTCAATTAAGGGGCAAACGACAAAGACCTGGACTTTTTCTTTCTTAATGGTGGTTTTAATCCAATCATAAGCGGAAGCTCTTTTTTGTTTGGTAACGACAATGGTTTTAATGGGGATTCGGCCTTTTGGCATTTCGGTTAAGACCGACAGGTCCAAATCGCCATAAAAGGACAGGGCGATCGTTCTCGGAATCGGGGTGGCCGTCATAGTTAGGATATGCGGAGCCAGGGTTTTGCTGCCGGTTAACCTGATGAGTTTATTTCTTTGTTCAACACCAAAACGGTGTTGCTCATCAATTACGACATAACCAACCTTATCGTAGGGAATTTCCTTAAAAAGAAGGGCGTGTGTACCGATAAACAAATCGGCTTTTTTGATATCCACCTTCTTCGTTTCCGAGGTAACCAGTAAAACCTTAAGACCATACGGTTTAAAAAGTTTACTGAGTGTTTCAAAGTGCTGTTGGGCCAAGATCTGGGTCGGGGCCATATAAACACTTTGATACCCGTTAAGATGCGAAAGATAAACACCAATGGCTGAAACAATTGTTTTACCGCTGCCGACGTCGCCCTCCAAGAGACGGTTCATGGGTATTTTTTTCTTTAAATCGGCAGCGATTTCATCAATGGCTTTTTTTTGACTCAGGGTAAGGGAAAACGGCAGTTTATCGATGAAAGCTTTAACTTTTTTTGAATCGACAAGATAATGTCGGTTAACTTCGTTTTTTTGCCAGGCCAATTTTCTTTCCAAACTGTTTAATTGCAAAAACAAAAGCTCATCAAAAGCCAGTCTTTCCTTGCCTTTTGCTGCTTCCTTTGAACTTTCGGGAAAATGGACGAATTGAAAAGCTTTTTTAAGACTGATTAGATTTTGTTCCTCAATTAAATTATTGGGTAAATAGTCTGTCAGGGAGGGTTTAACTTTATCAAAGCAATATTTCATCCGGCTGCGCAGCCATTTGGAAGAAAGACCGGCCGTTTCGGAATAAACAGGGACCAGTCTTCCCGTATGAAGAGCTGTTTTTTTAGGTTCTATTTTTTCAAACTCGGGCGAAAGGAGGGCCTTGCCCCGGCCAAACCAATCAA
>DIAR01000006.1:0-211 GCA_002415845.1 Candidatus Woesebacteria bacterium UBA5073 | reverse complement strand
ACGGCAATCTGATCCCCCGGGAAAAGAACTCTGACCAAGAAGGGCTGATTAAACCAGATGAGGTTGATTTCGCCGGTTTTGTCTTTTAATCCGCCAATCTGCATTTTTCGGCCGGATCTGGTGTACTGATTTTTAATGAAAGTAACTTCTCCTTTTAAGGTTAGAGTATCGCCGACCCTGGATGAGCCAATCGGATAACTTTGGCTAAAAT
>DIAR01000021.1 GCA_002415845.1 Candidatus Woesebacteria bacterium UBA5073 | reverse complement strand
ATGCCGTTAAAAAAGAAGGCGATGCCACGGTTGTTTTAATCGGCTCCCCATCGGTTGGTAAATCAACCCTTATTAATAAGTTGACTAACGCCGAATCAAAAGTGGCCCCTTATTCTTTTACGACCGTGTCCGTAATTCCCGGTATGCTTATCTATAAAGAGGCCTACATTCAGATTCTTGATGTTCCGGGATTAATCGAAGGCGCCAGGTTAGGCAAAGGCCGGGGCAAGGAAGTCTTATCGGTTGCCCGGGGAGCCGACCTCTTGGTTATTATGACTGACGTTAAAAGAAAAGATGACATCAAAAAACTCATTTTTGAGTTGGAAAAATCAGGCATTCGGATAAACAGGCAAAAACCCCTTATAAGAATAGAAAAAAAGATTGACGGAGGCTTGTATATTCATTCCAATATCCATCAGGATCTATCAGAAGAACTGATTAAGGATGTGGCCCTGGAATTCGGCATCAAAAATGCCGATATTACCTTGAAAGAAAAAGTATCCTTGGAGGGCCTGATTGACTCTTTTTCCAAAAACCGGGTCTATATTCCGGCCTTGTTTATCATCAATAAAATCGATGAGGTGAAAAATCTCAAAAAAGAGGAAGGGTATCTTTATATGAGTGCCGATAAGGAAGAAGGGCTTGAGGAATTTAAGGAAGCTATCTATAAAGCCCTGAATCTTATTACGGTCTATTTGGTTAAAGAAGATGAGGATCCGAATTTTGACTCCCCAGTCATTATGAAGGAGGGAAATACTTTTCAGGATCTTTTGGAAAAGCTGGGAACAAATTTCACCGAAAAGTATAAAATGGCCAAGATCTGGGGAAGGCAGGCCAGATTTCCCGGCCAGGAAATTCCTTTAAAGACCAAGCTGACAGACGGACTTCAGGCCAGATTCGTTTAAATTCAATTAAGGCCCAATTTTTGCTATAATTGCACTGTTCCTTTAAATTAATTAGCCGGAGTGGCGAAATGGTAGACGCGCACGCTTCAGGTGCGTGTTCCCTCACGGGATTGCAGGTTCGACTCCTGTCTCCGGCACATAAACATTTTAAATATTAGCGGGGATGCTGAAATTGGTAGACAGGCTATCTTGAGGAGGTAGTGCCGCAAGGCGTGGAGGTTCAAATCCTCTTCCCCGCACTTAGTTGATCGCTTAGCTCAGTTGGTAGAGCGTCTGATTTACATTCAGAAGGTCGGGGGTTCGAGACCCTCAGCGATCACAGGATTTATTTGATAAAATACAAATAAGCCGAGATAGCCAAGGTGGTCACGGCGGGCGCCTGAAGAGCGTCAGATATGTGTTCGACTCACATTCTCGGCACAAAGGATTAGATATGAACCATCATATTATACCTGCTATAATATGATTATGCCTCGAAATATATTATATAAAAAAGCTCTAAGGTTAAGGAGAGAAGGTTTCAGTTATAACAAGATTAAAAAAGAACTTGGTGTTCAAAAAAGTACACTATCTTATTGGTTTTCAAAAGAGGATTGGTCTATTAAGGTTAAGAGAAAATCTTTGGAAAAGTTAAAAGAGCTGTCGAAAACAACTATTAAAAAAGCCCATAAAGCTAGAATGAGTAAGACAGAAAAGAGGCATGCGGATTTTAGAAAACAAGCCCGTTTAGAGTATGGCACACTGAAAGAAAGGCGATTGTTTAACGTGGGTCTGGGAATATATTGGGGAGAGGGCAATAAGGCAAACAGGAGTATCGTGAGCGTTTCCAACACGGATCCCCTATTGATGAAAATCGTTGTTGATTTTTATCGCAAGATATTGCATATACCGAATGACAAATTAAGAATTGGGCTTTTTTCCTACGAGGATTTAGATGAAGATACATTGAAAAAATATTGGTCAGCACTTTTAAAGGTCCCGGTAAAGCAATTTATAAAAACCCAAACACTAAAGGGCTCGAATACTAAAAGAACCTCAAAATACGGTATTTGTAGCTTATACTTTTCAAGTACCGAAATGAGTATTAAAATACAGGAGTGGATGAGGTGTTTTAGTCAAGATAAGCGGGAGTAGCTTAGTGGTAGAGCGCAACATTGCCAATGTTGAGGTCGCGGGTTCAAATCCCGTCTCCCGCTCTTAGTATGGCCTTGTAGCTCAACGGATAGAGCAAATCCCTTCTAAGGATGAGATGGAAGTTCGATTCTTCCCAGGGTCACTTTTTTAGGGCAAGTTGAATTAAATTGGTAGCAAAAGCTAACCCAATAAGATAGGTAAACTTAACCACGCCAAAACCCGAATAGGGTGCAATTCTGGCGACAATCCATAAGGCAACAAAGTTAATAATCCAGAAAGCAAAGGCTTTGGTTATTTTGTTTAGTTTAATCGTTTTGATCCTAGCCAAAAAAAGATCTGCAACGTCTACTAAAACGGTGACCAAAAAGCCAGAGATAATAATGGCGGCAAGTAGTGACAACTTATGGGTTCCCAAAACAAACTTGCCGGGCATGACTTGGCTGGCCAGATAAATAAAGACCGAGCCGTGAATCCAAGGAAGAATAAACTTTTTAAATCTTTTCATAGTAATCACCACCTATTCTTATTTAAAGATAGTAAACATCGGTACCTTTTGTCAATTAAGTTCAAAAAAGGTAAAATACAAGGGTACGGGAATATTAGCCGAGGTGGCGGAATGGCAGACGCGCTGGCCTTAAGAGCCTGTGACAAATTTTTGTCGTGAGGGTTCGACTCCCTCTCTCGGCACCGTAAACGGAGTGTGGCTCAGCTGGTAGAGCGCCGCGTTTGGGACGCGGAGGTCCCCGGTTCGAATCCGGGCACTCCGACATTAGATTAAGTACATTTATAACTAGCGGGTATGGTTCAATGGTAGAACAGGAGATTTCCAATCTCTTAACGGGGGTTCGATTCCCCCTACCCGCTCCCTGGTGGCTGTAGCTCAGTTGGTTAGAGCGCCTCCCTGTGGAGGAGGAGGTCGCGAGTTCGAGTCTCGTCAGCCACCCATACCCCATAACACTTGACATTTAGCCTCAATTAAAGTATCTTTTCTCTATCTAAATAAGCAATATCAGGCTTAATATGCGCCTGTTTAAGTGTTTATAGTGGTAAATTTCTCTTGCACGTTAATAAATAGTTTGTTAGTTAATCACATATATTCTCAATGAAAGGAGAAAAACATGACTCTCGATGAAGTATATGAAGAGTGTATTAAGATGAAAAAGGACGAGAGACGCTTCTTTGAACTGGATCATGACCCAAAGAGTGGCGAGTTGAACGTCTTAGTCGTCAAAATTGCTCTAGGTAGAAAAGCCCATGACGGTTGTGTGGTTGCACTTAATAGAAGTGAACGACATCTTAGTGCATATTGCTTAAGACAATAATTACCATAACGCAAACTCTATCAAGAGAAATGCCCTCCTTACGGATGGAAACTATTTAACAAAATTTTGTTAAGTGGTTTCTTGAAGTATAGGAGGGTTTTTTATTGGCTTAAAAACTGAAGAGCATAAGAATTTCCGGAAATCCAGGTTCGAACATCGACTGGTAAGTGACCCATACTCCATAACATTGACTTTTGCTTCATATTTGATAATATTCACCTAACTCACAACGCGTGGGTTTGAAATAATTTAAAAAATTAATCCCAAACTAAAACTGGAGGTAGAAAATGAGTACACAAGGTAAGAATAGTAGAATGGGCGCGGTTGTTCGAGAAATCAACGGCCAGCTAGTGTTGGACGATCCAGATGCGATGGCGGTAATTAATACGGTTAATAAGTTAAACTGTCAAGCTAC
The DNA here is from genome assembly GCA_002415845.1 of Candidatus Woesebacteria bacterium UBA5073. Classification (GTDB taxonomy): domain Bacteria; phylum Patescibacteriota; class Microgenomatia; order UBA8517; family UBA8517; genus UBA5073. The sequence goes on along the minus strand of DIAR01000021.1, from coordinate 2,576 downwards.
GCTGGAGATGAATGCGGATCGCGTTAAACACTTTCAGAACCGTTTAACGGAACGTGGTTTAACTGCTGATCAAGCCGTTATTGTAGTCATAAAAGTTGACGACATTCATGGAGGTCCACTCGCTGAAATATTGATGCCCGGCTATGACTGGCAATCAATCCGCGATAAAGGAGAAGTTCCTTTTGCACGGGGAATTGCCGAGAGAAATGGAATCGAGGAAGCACTCGATACATTTGACAAGGAAGCCGCAGCAAAGTTGCATGGTATGAAAGACACTGCTGTTGTAGTTGTTGATTACGGCGTTGCCGAAATATTTGCAGCTTAATCCATTGTAACTAGAAAGGAAGGAAAAATGTTTAGATGGATGGTTTTAGGAATGGCCATTCAAGCAGCTATAACTGCAGGGCTTGCCGCTTTAGGATTGATTACTCTTTCCGTCGGGCAACAAGCTATTGTCGCTTTCTTACTTGGAGTAATCGCCATAGTCGCATGGGGATTTAACAATAAAAAAGAAAGCAAGTAAAGTAAGTTAAAACCTGGAGTAGATCCAAACAATCTCAACTCCAGGTTTTTTATTGGATTGAGAACTGATTATTAATATTTCAGGAAAAAAAGTTCAACATCGACTGGTAAATGACCCAGATTAATTTTCTATCTGTAGCACTAATAAATAATTAACTTGAAGAATTCCCTAATTAATATTCGATTTTGGAATTATGAATTTCTTCCAATCAGGGAAGGATAAACCCTGAATAATTCCGCCAACCAAAAAACCTTTTGAAAACAACGTTTCTAAATAGCCGACATTAATCGTTAACGTGATAATTAAAATAATACTGTAAGTCAGCCAATGGTGGATATGAACTGTTTTATTTTTAAGAAGAATTTTAATGTTTGGACTGAACTGAAGAAACTTAATCTTTATGTGTGGCAACCTGTTGTTTATTTTGCACCCGTTTTTCGATATAGATTTGTTTAAATGGTAACTTAAATAGGCGGAAAGGATGAAGAGCAGATAATTCATTATGTATTATTAATTTTACTATAAATAAATACTATTTATTCATTATCTCCTCTTTAAGTTTTATTAGGACCAGTTTTAAGCGTCCGACACCGGAGCTTACCCATTCATAAGTGCTATCATGATCACCATCCTGCAGGGGAATTTTCAGGGCAGAAAAGTGCGTCTGATGAATTTTTTTCTCAACTTCCGTCGGTACTTTATGTTCCGCTTGTTCGCTTTCTTGTTTTTCCGGGCTCATATAAATATTAGCGTCAGAATATTAATTATTTTCTTTTAATCGTGTAAAGGGTAGGGTGATAAAGGAAAGCCGCCGGGGAGTCTTCGACCAGGAATCTTTGGAAATCAAGGTAAATCTTTTTTCTTTCCTCTTTGTTTAATTGTGTTCTCCCGTCTTCCAGGAGTTTATCGATTCTCGGGCTTTGATAATGTGTGATATTCAGGCTGCTTTGGGTTGAATGCCACATGGCGTATTGATCGGGGTCCTTGGGTATCTCATAGATGGCAATTAAGGCCTGATATTCGCTTGGAATTTCACTTAAGACCTGTATTTGGGTTTTAATGCCCAGTTTTTCCCAATCGACCGCCACCTTTTCGGCTACGGAAAGAAGAATGGGAATAGTGATGAGCTTAATCGGTTCATCGTTTTTGAGTTCTTTGGGAACCCCCTCGTAAAGTTCCTTGGCTCTGTCCAAATCATAATTATATGGCTTAACCTGGGGGTTATAAGCCCAGGAAAGAGGTGAAATAGAATCAAGAGCCCTATCAGAGCTTAATTTTTCCTTATCAATCGCGTAGTTAAGAGCCTGACGGAAGGTTTTTTCGCCCAGTTTTTTATCCTGGATGTTAAAAAAGACGGCCACGAAGCTACCATAATCCGGCTCTTTTTCAATTAACAGATTTGGCCATTTGTTTAGAGGTTCTGGGCTTAGGACTTTTTCGATAATATCAACCTGACCGAGTTTAAAAGCCAGTTTAGTCCTTTCCTCCGAAGGGTAGAATTTAAAAATCTTTTTATTGCCCGATTTATCCTCCAAGGTCAGTTGCTCTACCTTGCCGGAAAGAGTTCTGGCTTTAACAACTTTCCATTCCCCTGTTCCCAAAAGGCCTTTTTTAAAGATGGGTTTGGCGACAACCGCCGGAAAGGGAGAAAACGAATTTTGGAGAGTGAAAACAATGGTTTTTTCATCCGGTTTGGAAACCTGGGCATCACTGAATTCGTACTTCAGATCGTCTGAAGTTATCTTTTTCCCGTCCTGCCAAACCTTGTTTTCGTCTAAAGTAAAAGTCCAAGTTTTCCCGTCTTCGGAGTATTGCCAACTACTGGCCAGACCGGCTTCAATGCTGCCCGTTTCGTCTATTCTGGTTAGCCCCTCCCCTATTAAATTAAGAATTGAAGTAGGGAGACTTTCAAAAGCATACTTACCGGAAACACCAATTCTTTCAGTGTTCTTATCGGTAATCTTGGTTTTGTATAGATTGAGGGCAAAAAACATGGCGATGCCTATTAAGATACCTAATAAAAGAAGGGCTTTAAAACGGACAACGAAAGCGG
>DIAR01000016.1 GCA_002415845.1 Candidatus Woesebacteria bacterium UBA5073 | reverse complement strand
GAAAAATAATCGCCCAGGGTACACCCAAACAAATCAACAATAATCCCAAATCAATAACCGGTCTTTATTTATCGGGTAAGAAAAAGGTTAGTCTTCTTAAAGATAAACTGCCGGAAACGGAAAATCATTACTTAACGATTAAAGGCTGCAATAAATACAACTTAAAAGATATCGATGTCGCTTTTCCATTAGGCAAAATGGTCGTTATAACCGGCGTCTCCGGCTCCGGTAAATCAACCCTGTTGGTTGAAACGCTATATCCCGCCTTGGAGAAAGAAACCAACATTTTTTATAGGGGAAGTGTCGGTGGCTACAGGGATATTGAAGGCCTGGATAAAATCGATAAGGTCATTTTAATTGATCAATCACCCATCGGCAGGACCCCAAGGAGTAATCCGGCCACTTATACCGGTTTATTTGATCCCATCAGGGATGTCTTTTCGCAAACCAAGGAAGCCAAAGTGGCCGGCTTTAAGAAAGGCCGCTTTTCCTTCAACCTCAAAGGCGGACGCTGTGATGCCTGTGAAGGTCAGGGACAGACCAAAATCGAGATGCAGTTCATGAGCGATATCTGGATTGCCTGCGATGTCTGTCAGGGGAAACGCTATAACGCCCAAACCCTGGAGGTTATGTATCGTGGAAAAAACATTGCCGAAATATTAAGTTTGTCGGTTGATGAAGCCCTGACCTTTTTTGCCGGAAATCCGATGATTGTTTCCAAACTGGAAACCCTGAGCAAAGTCGGTCTTGGCTATATTAAATTAGGTCAGCCGGCCACGACCCTCTCCGGCGGAGAAGCCCAAAGAATCAAACTCTCCTCGGAACTATCAAGGAAGGAAACCGGGAAAACCGTTTATATTTTAGACGAACCGACCACCGGTCTTCATTTCGCCGATGTTGAGAAACTGCTGCGCGCCCTGAAACTCTTAACTTTAAAAGGCAACAGCGTTTTTGTTATCGAGCATAATATGGATATTATTAAAAATGCCGACTATATAATTGATTTGGGTCCGGAAGGTGGAGAAAAAGGCGGTCAGGTTGTAGCCAGGGGTAAGGTTGCCGATATTGTTAAAAACCCAAAATCCTATACCGGTAAGTACTTAGCAAAAGAGAGAGGGTAAACTATAATTAAAACAATGTTTAGAAGAATCTTTTTCGTTTTACTCTTAGTTCTCTTTTTTGTTTTTCCATCCGGGGTTTGCGCCTCCAACGAATTTATTACCGATGCTTATATCGAATACCAGGTTAACGAAAACGGTATTACTTCAATTATCAATAAAATAAGAATCGAAAACGCCCAATCGGAAATCTATGCCAAAGCCTACAGCTTGGTCTTCAGCAACATCGAAACACAAAATATCCGGGTTTTCGAAGGCAATGAAAATTTGGAATTTAAAGAAATAAAAGATAACGATAAAACCACGATTGAGGTAACTTTCAGCAAAGCCGTTGTCGGTAAGGGTAACTCTCGCGAATTCACCGTTCAGTTTGATAATTCCAGTTTCGCCCAAAGAACCGGTGAAGTTTGGGAAATTTCAATTCCGAAGATTAGTGAAGAGTCGGATTTCCGCAGTTACGAAATTGTTCTTTCGGTTCCGCTTTCTTTGGGTTCGGAAGCTTATATTTCACCCAAACCAAAAAGTAAACGGGTCGAAAACGGAAAGCAGATTTATGTTTTTTCCAAAGAAGTGGTTGCCAAAAGTGGCGTTACGGCCGGCTTCGGCGAGTTCCAGGTCTTTTCTTTTACCTTAAATTACCATTTGGAAAACCCTTTGGTTAAATATGCTTATACCGAGGTTGCCCTGCCGCCCGATACCGAACTGCAGAAGGTTTACTATACCGATATTACGCCGGTACCCAACAGCGTTCGGGTTGATGAAGACGGCAACTGGATAGCCACTTATAATTTAAAACCGAGGGAAAAAGTCGATGTTAAGGCAACGGGGTCGGTTCAAATCTTTTCCGGTCCAAGACCTTTCTTTAAACCGTCATCCGAAAATTTAGCCAGCAACCTGGGGGAAAATGAATTTTGGCAAACAAGCAATATAAAAATAAAAGAGCTGGCCCAAAAGCTTAAAACAGCCCGAAACATTTACGATTATGTCTCGCAAAATCTGACCTACGATTACACTAAAGTTAAACCCAGCATTAATCGTTTAGGTGCCCTTGGAGCTTTGGAAAATCCTAAAAACGCCATTTGCATGGAGTATACCGACCTCTTTATCGCTTTGGCCAGAAGTGCTGGCATTCCGGCCAGGGAAATCAACGGTTTTGCCTATACCGAAAATCCCCAGATTCAACCATTATCAATGGTTTCGGATGTTTTGCATTCATGGCCCGAATACTGGAACAGTCAGATAAAATCCTGGGTTCCGATTGATCCGACCTGGGCTTCAACGACCGGCGGTATAGATTATTTCGACAAGCTTGATTTAAGACATTTTACTTTTGTTATTCACGGCAAGGATCCGAATAAGCCGTATCCGCCCGGATCATATAAATTGGGGAGTAACCCGCAAAAGGATGTTTTTGTTAATTTCGGTCAATTGCCAAGCGAAAAAATATCCAAACTAAAAATTGAATCCTCTTTAAGCAAATCATTTCTTTTTACTTCTTCTAAAATTAACATCACCATTAAAAATCCTGGTCCGGTAGCCCTTTATAACCTTAATCCGATGGTTTATTTTGATTCGAAATTATTTGATAAAAGCACAATTGAGGTTATACCGCCCTATGGCGATTACAAAATGACGGTTCCGATACCGTTCAGTTTCGTGGCCGGCAAAATGCCCAATAAGGTTTCCATACAGATTTTGGATTCATCGGTTGAAATAGCCACCTCAAAAAACCAGGTAATCGTTTACAATCTTTTGTTTTTATCGGCTTTTTTGATTATTATCGTCCTTGTTATTTTATTAAAGTTGAAAAAATTACACTTCGGCTTTATTAAAAAAATATCAGCTGCTCTTAGAAAGATTACGTTCAGGAAAAATGATACGCCAAACGATAGCCATCAATAAGAATAGTTTTAATAAGCTTCCCCAGGAACCAGGCATTTATATTTTTAAAAATAATGGCAAACCGGTTTATATCGGTAAGGCCGTTAATTTAAAGAATCGTTTAAAAAGCTACCTCACGGTTGATCTTTTACCTAAAACCAAAAAGATGATCGGGGAGGCCCAAGAAGTCGGTTTTATTAAAGTGACCAGTGAGTTGGAGGCTCTGCTTTTGGAAGCATCCTTAGTTAAAAAGTATCAGCCCAAATACAATATTCTTCTCAAGGATGACAAAAACCCTTTATATATCAGGGTTACCAAGGAAGAATATTCCCGTGTCTTAACGGCCAGAAAGTTATCCGAAAAAGAAGCTAACCTGGCTTTTTTTGGCCCCTTCCCGAACGCCCGGATTGTTAAATCGGTTTTAAAGATGATCAGAAAGAGTTTTCCTTATTCCGATCATAAAATCGGTAAAAAGGCCTGTTTTTTACATTCCTTAAACTTATGTAATCCCTGTCCCTCGGAAATCGAAAATGAAAAAGACCCTCAAATAAAAAGTGCTTTAAGAAAAACATACCTTAAAAATATTAAGTTAATCATCCTTTTGTTAAATCGAAAAAATAAAGTCCTGGAGAAGAGTCTTTTAAGAGAAATTGCGTTTTATTCCAAGGATTTTAATTATGAAAAAGCCCAAGAATATAAAATAAAACTGGATAATTTAAAATACGTACTTTCAACCAAAAACGACATCGGTCAATTCATTCAAAACCCCAACCTTAGCGAAGACTTAAGCCAGAAAGGGTTGGGGGAACTTAAAAAGGTCTTAAACCTTTTTTTCCCGATTAAAACTCTTTCCAGAATCGAGTGTTTTGACGTAGCTCATCTCTCGGGAGCCTCTCCAACCGCTTCAATGGTTACCTTTATCGCAGGCTTTCCCGAAAAAAGTCTGTATCGGAAATTTAAAATCAGACAAAATGAGAGCAACAGCGATGTGGCTTCCTTAATGGAAATTGCCCAAAGAAGAATCAAAAACTTTAATACCTGGGGAAAGCCCGACTTAATTGTCGTTGACGGCGGTAAACCGCAAGCTTCGGTCTTTTATCGCCACTTTGCAAAGGAAAAGATTAATGTTATCGGTCTCGCCAAAAGAGAAGAAACCATCGTTATTCCTTATGAAGAAGGGGAAACGGTTCATTTTAAGGAAATAAGGCTTAAAGACAGCCAAGCTTTATATCTTCTTAAAAGGTTAAGGGACGAAGCCCATCGTTTTGCCCAAAAATATCATCATCAGCTGTTTGTTAACACCCTTTTGAAAAATTAATTGATTGACAACTTCCTTCCCAAAAGTAATACTTAAATTATGAAGGGAATTTTAAGACATTACATTATTGATACTTTTTGCCTCTATATTATTTCGACTTTTGTTTCCGGCATAATCTTTGAAAACGGTATCCCGAGTCTTCTTCTGGCGGGTGTTGGATTAACCGTGGCCACTCTTTTGATTAAACCGATTATCAATGTCCTGCTTATTCCCTTAAACCTTATTACCTTCGGCCTTTTTAAATGGGTGTCTTCGGCCATTGCTTTATTTCTGGTAACCCTGGTTGTACCCGGCTTTAAGATCGTTGGGTTTGCCTTTACCGGTTTTTCGTCCAAATGGTTTGACATTCCTTCAATTAATATTCATGGTCTTTTGGCTTTCGTTTTATTCTCCTTCCTTTTTTCCTTTATTGCTTCCTTTTTCCATTGGCTGACAAAGTAACTTTGCTTTAGACAGCCTCTTTAATTTATAATGTCCCTATGAAGGAAGCGATTTTGGTTTTACAGGTGATTGTTGCCATATGTTTGATGGCTATGATTTTGGTTCAAAGCAAAGGGACCGGTTTTGGCCGAAGCGTTTCGGCTTCATCTTTTACCAGAAGGGGTCTTGAGAAGCTTATTTTTAAACTGACTTTCGTTTTTTCCGCTATTTTTATCATTATTTCCATACTGCAGTTGCTCATTTAAGACTTTTATGTCTTTAAGATATTTAATCCGCCTTATTACCGCTTTCGTTGTCCGTTTTAAAGCTCTTCTCTTATTAGGTGTTTTGATAGGCATCGCCATGTTTTTTATCCTTAATCTATACAAAACCAAGATTGCCGATAAGAGCACGGAAAGAATTGGTGTTTCCGGTAAGTATGCTTTTGAAAGTCTCCCCACCTCAATTCTTAATCTAATAGGGGAGGGATTAACCAAGATGGACGAAACGGGCAGCATTGAAGCCG
>DIAR01000009.1 GCA_002415845.1 Candidatus Woesebacteria bacterium UBA5073 | reverse complement strand
AGACCCCCCGGGTCCACCCTTATCAAACCCTTCAATTTGTTCTAAAATAGATTCGTGGATAATAAACTTTCCAATCTTCGTCATTCAACCGCTCATTTGATGGCTGCCGCCGTCATGGAGTTATATCCTAACGCTAAACACACCATCGGCCCAGCAATCGAAAATGGCTTTTATTATGATTTTGATTTTGGCGATGAAAAGATTACCGAAGCCGATTTGCCGAAAATCGAAAAGAAAATGCGTGATCTGGCTTCATCTTTTAAATCTTTCGATAAGGTTGAGGTTAGTCCCAAAGAAGCTTTAGCTAAATTCAAAGACAATCCTTATAAGAAAGAGTTGATTGAGGAACTTAAAGAAAAAGGTGAAACGATTACCTTTGTTAAATCCGGTGACTTTGTTGATCTTTGCCGTGGAGGACACACGGAAAACCCGGACAAGGAATTGAAACACTTTAAACTCCTTTCCATTGCCGGAGCTTATTGGAGAGGCTCGGAGAAAAACAAAATGCTGACCAGAATTTACGGTACAGCTTTTGCCTCAAAAGAAGAGCTGGATGAATATTTGACCAATATTGAAGAAGCCAAAAAAAGAGACCATCGTAAATTAGGCCGTGAACTTGACCTTTTCACTTTTTCCGATTTAGTCGGTTCAGGTCTTCCTTTATATACTCCTAAAGGAGCTTTAATCCGAAGATTAATCAATGAACACGTTGAGAATGTTCAAGCAAAGCAGGGTTATCAGCAAGTTTGGACACCGCAGATATCAAAAGCGGATCTTTTCAAAACCTCGGGGCATTATGACAAATACAAAGATTCGATGTTTAGGGTTGTTTCCAACTACAGCGATGAAGAGTTCTTCCTAAAACCTATGAACTGCCCGCAGCATACCCAGATATATGCATCACGTCCAAGAAGCTATAAAGACTTGCCGATTAGATTAACCGATTTTGCCATGCTTTATCGGGATGAAAAGCCGGGTGAGCTATCGGGCTTAGCCCGCGTGAGAGCTTTCTCCCAAGACGATTGCCATATCTTCTGCAGGGAAGATCAGGTCGATGCCGAAGTTGACAGAGCCTTGGAGATGACCAGGGAGATAATGAAAACCTATGGCTTTAAGTATAAATATAGACTTTCCACGAGAGACCCAAAACACCCTGAAAAATATATTGGCGATCCGAAAGTCTGGGATAAAGTCGAGAAGTGGGCCGAAAAGATTATGGAGCGAAACAAGATTGATCATTTTGACGGACCCGGAGAAGCTGCTTTCTATGCTCCCAAAATGGACTTGATCGCAACCGACGGACTGGGGAGAGAGTGGCAACTCTCAACCGTTCAAATCGATTTTTTCCTACCCGAAAGATTTAATTTAACCTTTACCGACGACAAAGGCAAAGAACAGCGGCCGGTTATGATTCATAGAGCCATCATCGGTTCCCCGGAGCGGTTTTTGATGATTCTTCTGGAACATTTCGGCGGGGCTTTCCCAACCTGGCTATCACCCGTTCAGGTAAAGGTTTTACCTATCACCGACAAAGTAAATTCATATGCCAAAACCGTCTTTGATTCTCTTCTTAAAGAGGGCATCAGAGTTGAACTGGCCGACAAAAACGACACCTTAGGCGCCAAAATCAGGGATGCCCAGATGGAGAAAGTACCTTATATGGTCATCCTGGGCGAAAGGGAAGAAAAAGAAGGCAAGATTAGCGTCAGAACCAGGGACGGCAAAGACCTCGGACAAAAAGACCTGGATACCTTCGCCAAGGGTATTTTAAAAGAAATTGCCGAAAAAACCCTACTTTAAAGTGAGCTCTTGTCTTTTCATGCTTTTTTTTGTAAAATTCAATCTGTAAGTTGAGAAAATTTAATCTTTTCTGGAGAGTCGATAATCAAATCCGGGCCGATAAGGTTCGGGTGATTGATGATAAAGGGAAACAGCTCGGGATTCTGCCTCTCGTCAAAGCCCTTGAAGAAGCCAAGAAAGCTGGTTTAACGTTGGTTGAAATTGCACCCAATGCCAAACCGCCGGTTTGTAAAATCGTTGAGTTTGGCAAATTCAGGTACAGGGAGGAAAAGAAGCTAAAATCGCAGCAAAAGAAAGCCAAAGCGTCGGAGTTGAAAGAAATCCGCTTTTCGCCCTTTATCGCCGAGAATGATTTCCAAACCAGATTTGGGAGGGTTAAAGAGTTTTTAGGCGACAGGGATAAAGTCCGGTTGGTCGTTGTTTTTAGAGGACCGCAGCTGAGGAGTAAACAGTTCGGCTACGACCTTCTAAAAAGAATGGTCAGGGAGTTGGGTGACAGCATCACCGTTGACATGGAACCGAAGTTTTTGGGAAAACACTTAATCATGATTGTTTCTCCCTTAACTAAGCCTAAGAAAAAGGAAGAGAAGATAGAAATCAAAGAAGAAACTAAAAATGAAAACAAAAAAGAATAAAAGAAAAGTCAGAAAGTCGATTACCCGAAGATTTCGGATAACCAAGACTGGCAAAATTATGCGCAGACAAGCTTCCCGGAGGCATTTGAAAGCTTCCAAAAGCAAGAAGCAACTGCAGAGACTTCGCAGAATGAAACAGGTGACCGGTTTTTATGCCAAGAAATTAAAGAAAGCGATGGGTAAATAAATGGCCAGAGTAAAATCAACCGCTTCAAGAAAACACCGAGTCCTCTTAAAAAGGGCCAAGGGTTTCAGGAATGCCAGAAGAAACAGAATCCAAACAGCCAAAGAAGCCGTTTTGCATGCCGGCCAATATGCCTATGAAGGCCGAAAGCTTAAGAAAAGAGATTTAAGAGCCCTTTGGATCATAAGACTTAATGCGGCTGTTCGTGAACATGGTCTTTCCTACAGCAAATTCATAGCCGCCCTTAAAAAGGCTAAGATTGAAATTGACCGAAAAATCCTTTCCGACTTGGCTATTAAAGACAATAAAACCTTTGCTGAAATCGTCAAATCCTTAAAATAAATGCAACTATTTATCTTCAACCGCTTTTTCTTTAGAATAGACTAAGCCGGTGGAGATATC